>NZ_JAZHRU010000001.1:6897218-7200329 GCF_036924525.1 Bradyrhizobium sp. AZCC 1719
GGCCTTCGCCCGCGTGACGAACACTTCGCCGCGCGCACGGACCAGGTCCGACTGGATCTGGGCAGCTTCGCTCAGCGACTTCGCCGAAGCGAGCTTGTCGATGCCGGCGAAGAACGCTTCCGCGTCCTGATAGAGCGCCTGCTGGATGTTACGACTGATCTTGGCGGCCTCGGAAACCGAACCGGCAACGGCGGTCTCGATCGCAGCGGTCGCCTTCTCCGAACCGGCATAAAAGTCGGCGGTGCGCTCCTTGGCGGTCTCGGTCTGCTTCTTCACGAACTCGCGGGCGGCTTCCGGAACTTCCAGGTTCTGAAGCTTGGTGAACGCCTCGGTGACGGGCGCGAAGGCTTCCTTGACGGTGTTCAGCACGGAATTGGTTTCGGTGGTCATGGGGGTCTCTCCATCCTCAGGTTTGAGCTATGGGCTCACCCCGTCCGGATTGGCCCGGGGCGCGAGTGTTGTGCCATAGTTAATGGTGCGTCGCAACATTAATGTTGCAGCGCGACATCACGAATTCGTGAAGAGCCTGATGGATGGGCGGCCCGCCCAGAGAACCGGCAAAAGTTCCACTTTAGACTAATGCCGGGACCGCCCCATCTACTTTGCATGGGGTTGTTTTCGCGATTTTGTGTTTGGCTAGTGCTGCACAGCCCCCGGCAGCCCGTAGGCTTCCATCTGTGCCCGAACCTGCGCCACATTGTGTCCGAGCACGACGATATCGTGCTTCTTGCCGTCGACATCCCGGACGTGGTCGCGCAGCAGGGCCTCGGCCTTGAAGCCGAGGCTCTCGAACAGGGCGATCGCCGCCTGCTGGTCGACGGTCATCTGTACCGACAGCTTTTCCAGCCCGGCGCCCAGCGCCAGCGCAAACGTTTCCTGCGACAGCGCCCGGCCGACCCCCTGCCCGCGGACATCAAGCGACACCACCATCCGGATCTCGCCGACATGGGGCGACCAGGAATGCGGGTCGCGCACCAGCGTGCCGCAGCCGACCACCGTCCCATCCTTCACTGCCAGCAGGCTTACGATCGCGCCGCGCTCGATCTCGTTGATCCAGGCCGACAGCACTTTTGGCTGGCTGATATTGCGCGGCAGGAACAAGAGATCATGGGTCGGGAGCTTTTGCGCAAATGCCAGCACGGCGGCTTCGTCCGCCCGCCCCATCATGCGGAATTCGATATCGCCGGCATCGGTCTTGACGTGGCGCGGATAGGAACGTGTCTCGCTCATGTTGATCTCTTACCTAGCCAGGAATCCAGTTTCGGCCACAGCCGCTTGATCGCGTTGGCGCCGGCGACGAGGCTGACGTGACCGCCCTTGAGGATCACCTCTTCCTTGTCGGTTGAGCCGATCTTGGCGATCAGATGTTTTGCGGCGTCATAGGGCACGATGTGATCGTGTTCGGCGACCGCATGCAGGATCGGCACCGTGATCCTGGAAATATCCGCCGCACGCCCGCCGACCGACATGGTGCCGTTATAGAGTTTGTTGTCCCACATCAGGTTCTTGGTGATGTCGCGGAAATACTCGCCCGCCAGCGGCAGCGTATCCGTCGCCCAGCGGTCGAACATCCGGTACGACTTCACGAACTCGTCGTTCCAGATGTTTTCCCACAATTGCACCTGGCTGACCGTGCGCGACGCCGGCCGCAGCATTTCGAACGAGGACAGGATCATTTCGGGCGGCACGTTGCCGACACTGTCGACGAGGCGATCGACGTCGAAATAGCGGCGGTCCGAAAAGTTCTGGAACAGCTTCATCTCGCGGAAGTCGATCGGCGTGGTGAAGCAGATCAAATTCTTCATCGGCCCGTCGTTGAAGATCGAGCCGTACAGGAGCGACAGCACGCCGCCGAAGCAATAGCCGATCACGGTAACGTCCTGCTCGCCGGAATCTTGCTGCACGCGGCGGACGCAATCCGGGATGAAGTCGAGGACGTAGTCCTCCATCCGCAAGGATTTTTCTTCCGGCTTCGGCGCGGTCCAGTCCAGCATGTAGACGTCGTAGCCGCGCTTCAGCAGAAACTCGATAAAGCTCTGGCCCGGCACCATGTCGAGAATGTAGCCGCGATTGGTGGTCGCCATCACGATCAGGATCGGCACGCGGTAGATTTCATCCGCAATCGGCCGATAGTGATAGAGGTTCATGGTGCCGCGGGCGGCCAGGATGTCCTTTGGCGTCGAGCCGAGCGACGGGCCGGAGGTAGAAAAATATTCGACGCCCTTGATGCTACGCTGGATCGCGCGCTGCACCTCGGACTGGACCCGCTCCGAGATGGAAGCGAAATCGAGACCCGCGGGAGCGTTCATTTCTGCTCTCCCTCCGCCGGCGGACGCTTGGTGCGCGGCGGCCGCGGCGTGCCGTAGCCGCTCTCCGGCGCCAGCGAATTGTGGTGCACCTGGTGCAGCAGCGCCTTGATCTCGTTGAGCTGGCCCTCGATCGCCTGCAGCCGCTCCGCCATGCCGACGAGCTGCGCCCGGCTCGGCAGGTTCATTGCCAGCAGGTATTTCTCCATCAGCTCGCCGAGTTGCTTCTGCGCGCCTGCGCTCACGCCGCCGACCTGGTTCATCATTTTTGAGAATTCGGGCGAGGCCATCGCCTGGTTGGCAAAGGAGTTGAACCCCTTCTCCATCTCCCCGATCATGGTCTGCCAGATCACGGCAGGATCGTTGCCTTTGTCGGCCATAAGCGCCCTCTCCCGAAAGATTACGAGCGCTTGCCACGCTTCGCTTGTGTTTGGCCCATACCACACCGTTGCAGCGGGCCGGTCAACCGCTGCGACGTCTTCTGCGGTGCGGGAAACCGTGCCATAGTTACTGAAGCCAGATATCACTTGAGGGAAGACACGCGATGCTCGCCCATCAGCCGCCTCGGATCGCCCGCGCCAACGGCATCGATATTTGCTACGAGATTTTTGGCGATCCGGCCGCGGAACCGATGCTCTTGATCATGGGGCTCGGCGCCCAGATGATCCATTGGGATGACGACTTCTGCCGCCAGCTCGCCGCGCGCGGCTTTCGCGTCATCCGCTTCGACAATCGCGATATCGGCAAATCCTCTCACATGTCCGGCGGCAAGCGGCTGACGCCGTTCGAACTGCTGAAGCTACGGTTCCTGAAGATTCCGGTGGCCGCACCTTACAAATTGATCGACATGGCCAAGGACACGGTCGGCCTGATGGACGTGCTCGGCGTCCAGTCGGCGCATCTGGTCGGGGCCTCGATGGGCGGCATGATCGCGCAGGAAGTCGCGCTCTCGTTCCCGCAGCGGGTGCGTTCGCTGACTTCGATCATGTCGACCACGGGCAATCCAAAACTGCCGCCGCCGACGCGCGAGGCTTCGGCAGTGCTGATGGCGCCGCCGCCGCGGACGAAGGAGGAGTATTTCGACCGGTTCGCCCAGACCTGGAAAGTGCTGCGCGTCGGCTCGTTCCCGGAAGACGAGGCCCTCGACCCTGCCCGCGCCTCCCGCACCTATGAACGCGGCCTCAATCCGAACGGCGTCGGCCGGCAGTTGCGGGCGGTGCTCGCCTCCGGCAGCCGCAGGGAACGGCTGCATCACCTGAAAATCCCGACGCTCGTCATCCACGGCACCGTCGATCCGCTGGTGCGCCCCGAAGCCGGCAAGGATACCGCGGCGTCAATCCCCGGCGCAAAACTCCTGATGATCGAAGGCATGGGCCACGCGCTGCCGATCCCGATGTGGCCGCAGATCATCAACGCGATCGCAGGGCACGCGCAACGCGCGGCAGCGAAGGCGGCGTAGCGCCTGCGTGGCCAGTAGGGTGGGCAAACGCGCACTTGCGCCGTGCCCACCATGCATCCGAATAGTCGGTAGAAATGGTGGGCACGCTTCGCTTTGCCCACCCTACTTTCTTAACTCTTCGTCGCGATCCAGATCACGTGACGCACGCCGCGGCCTTTGCCGGTGGCGCGGATGTTGACTTCATTGACCTCGAAGCCTGCACCACGAAGACGCTTTGCAAACGCCGCGTTTGGCCCCGAAGACCATATGGCCAGGATGCCGCCCGGTCGCAGTGCGGCGCGCGTCGCACGCAAGCCAGCAGCGTTGTAGAGCGCATCGTTGGCCTCACGAGTAAGCCCCTCCGGTCCATTGTCGACATCGAGCAGAATGGCATCGAACTTCGAACGATCGGACCGGATGACGTCGGTGACATCCGTCTCTCGAATGCTCACGCGGGAATCGTCCAGGCTATCGCCAAAAATTTCTGCCATCGGGCCTCGGGCCCAACTGACCACCGCCGGCACCAGCTCCGCCACCACGATCTGCGCTTCATTGCCGAGCGCGGCGAGCGCTGCACGCAACGTAAAGCCCATGCCCAATCCACCGATCAGCACATGCGGTTTAGCGACCTTCTCGATCTGCTTCGCAGCGAGTGTCGCGAGCGCGGCTTCCGAGCCCGACAGGCGGCTGTTCATCAGCTCGTTGCTGCCGAGCTTGATGGAAAACTCCGTGCCGCGGCGCATCAGGCGGAGTTCGCTGCCGGTGCCAGGAATGCGGGCGGTATCGAGCTTTTCCCAGGGAATCATACGGAAGCTTTAGCATAGTCGGCAGAACCGTAGGGTGGGCAAAGGCGCGCAAGCGCCGTGCCCACCATTCTAAGGTCTGGTGCAAGAGATGGTGGGCACGCTACGCTTTGCCCACCCTACGAAGAATCTACCCGCCCGCCCAGACGTCCAGCACGTAGCGGTTCCTGGTGCCGAGATCGTCGATCCAGCGCAGGCCGGCATCGGCGTCGGCGCCGGACTTTTCGCGATAGATCGCAACCAGCGCGGCCTTGACGTCCGGCTCCATCCTGCCGCCGTCGCCGCAGACATAGATGATCGCGCCCTGCTCGATCAGGCTCCAGACGCGGTCCTTTTGCGCCGCCACCTGATGCTGCACATAGGTCTTCGGCCCATCGGCGCGCGAGAAGGCAGTGTGCAGTTCGGTGATGCCGTCGATCGCGAAGGCCTTCAACTCCGCGGCATAGAGAAAATCCTGTTCGGGATGGCGGCAGCCGAAGAACAGCATCGCCGGGCCGAGCTTTGCGCCCTGCGCCTTGCGATGCGCGCGCTCCTGCAGGAAGCCGCGGAACGGCGCCAGCCCCGTACCGGGACCGATCATGATCACGGGTTGGGCCGGATCGTCGGGTAAGCGGAAGCCGGCCTTGGTCTCGCGTATGGTCGCATGCACGGTATCGCCGACGCGGCGGCCGGAGAGATAGTTCGAGCAGACGCCCTTATACACGCCACGCCCCGAACTCGCGGGCGATTCCACCACGCCGACGGTGACGCTGCAGCGCGCCGGG
Source organism: Bradyrhizobium sp. AZCC 1719 (assembly GCF_036924525.1). Classification (NCBI taxonomy): domain Bacteria; kingdom Pseudomonadati; phylum Pseudomonadota; class Alphaproteobacteria; order Hyphomicrobiales; family Nitrobacteraceae; genus Bradyrhizobium; species Bradyrhizobium sp. AZCC 1719. Next base: position 6,902,530 of record NZ_JAZHRU010000001.1, read on the forward strand.
TCGGTCGAAGGCGACGATGAGATCGAGTAATAGCGCGGCGCCAACAGCGACAGCATTTCCAGATAGGCATGGAACGGCAGTTCGCAGGCCGGATGCTCTTCCAAGAGATCGAACACCGACTTGCGCCTGGCCAGCACGTCCGATCGGTAACGCTCGGTGGAAACATCGTCGTCGCCGACATAGGCGAGCAGCTTCGGCTTGGTGACGGGACAGCGCGTGTGTTCCGACATGATCTGGATCTGCTTGCGGGTTGCGATCTGCTGCAACTCGACGAACTCGGTCAGCAACCGCCCGACTGATACGGCATCCCCCACCGGCAATTGCGCACGGCGGCCCTCCGCGACGTGCAGCCGGATCTGGTCGGCGGGCAGAAAACCGAAGCGGCGCGCGACGGAATCGACCAGTGCTGGATCGTTGCGCGGCACCACGCTGAGGTGATCACCGACGCGGTAGGTGGTGCCGGGCGGCAATTCCACCTCGACGTGCCGGGTCGAGCGGTCGGAAGGACTGGCGCCGGCCTTGTTCTGCAGTTCGGCATTGACCAGTACCTTCATCGGCGCGACGCCGCCCTGCGCCACGATGGTGTGAACGGTCGATGGAGCCACCGGCTCGATCGAATAAAGCGGCGCGTCGTCAGCGCTGCGGGCGAAGCCGGAATCGACGCCCAGCTCCTTCATGGCCGCGGGTGCTGCCGCCGCAAACCATTTTTCGAACTGGCCGTCGAGATCGCTGCGGGCATCGCCCTCGCCGCGGGCGTAGAGGCCGTGCGCGCCGTGCGCCGCCAACTGCTCGTCAATCGTGCGCGGCACGGACTGATAGGTCGCGGCCCAGTCACTGTTGCCGCAGCCGAACACGGCATATCGCACCTTGGCGAATGCGTCCTTCGGCAGGCCGCTGTCCAGCCATCTGACGAACTGCGTGGCGTTATCAGGGGCGGCGCCATTGTAGGAGGCACAGAAGATCAGGAGAGCGCCCTGCTCCGGCAGCTTGCCGACGTAATCGTCGAGCGCGCCGAGTCTTGTCGCGAAACCGTTGACCTCGGCGAGGTCAGCCACCCGCGTCGCCAGCTCTTCCGCGGTGCCGAGGTTTGAGCCATAGAGCACCAATAGCGGCGTGTTGTGCCCCGGGCGGGTCCGCGCCTGCGGCACCGCCGCGTTCGAAGCGGCAGCGGCCACCGCCGCGCGACCGGCGAAGGCGCCACGGTCCTTGTCCGCGCGCGGGCGCACCTTGATTTTGAAACCGTCCGGCTTGACCGTCAGTGTTTCCTTCAGGTGCATCTGGTAGCGATGCACATCGATCAGCTTGAAGCGCTGCAGGATCATGCCGATCGCCAGCGCCGCCTCGTGCATCGCAAAGCCGCGGCCGATGCAGGCGCGCTGGCCGTTGCCGAACGGCTTCCAGGCATTGATCGGCCGCTTGGCCTCGGCCTCGCGGCTGAAATTCTCGGGATCGAAGACGTCCGGGTTCGGACCCCAGACGCTGGGGTCGCGGTGCAGCGCCATCACCAAAACGGTGATGAACGTATTCTTCTTCAGCTTGTACTTGCCGCCGCCGATGGTCTCGTCCTGAAGCGGCGTAATGCCGTAGGCCGGCGCCGGCGGCCACATCCGCAGCGCTTCCTTCAACACTTGCGTGATGTAAGTGAGCTGCGTGACCTGCTGATAGGTCGGCTTGGCGTTGATATCGGGTCCGAGCACCCGATCGACTTCCTCATAGGCCTTCTTCAGCACCTCGGGATGCTTGAGCAGCGCGTAGATGGTGCACGAGAGAAGTCCGCTGGTGGTCTCGTGGCCCGCAATCAGGAAGGTGTTGATCTGGTAGCGGATGTTGATGTCGTCGAGCTGCTCGCCAGTTGAGCGGTCGATGCCGGTCATCATCGCGCCCAGCATATCCTTCTTGGCCTCAGCAGCTTCCGCATTGCCGCGGCGCTCGGCGATGATCTCGTCGACCATCTTGTTCATGAAGACGACATCCTGAGCCAGTGTCTTGCGCCGCTTCTGCATCCACAGATTTTCCAGCGGCAGCCCGCGGGTCATCATGATGGTCTCGAGCGAGCGCACCAGCGACTCCACGAACGGGTGATAGTCGCGACGGTAGAACGAATTGAAACGGTAGTCGAAGCCGCAGAGCCCAATCGTGTCGAGCGTCAGCGCCGTCATGTCGTGCACGACGTCGATCTCCTCGTCGGCGTTGAGCCGCTCCCATTTCTTGACGAGCTGCTCGGCGATATCGACCATGCTCGGGTGATAGGATTGCATCGCGCGGTTGCCGAACGGCTGCAGCAGGATGTTGTGCGCCTTGCTCCAGTTCGGCTCTGTCGTGTCGGCGGTGAACAGCCCGTCGCCGCCGACGGCGCGGACGCGGCGCAGCGAGCCGCGCACCGTCTTGTCGAAACGTTTCTCGTCGGAGAGTTCGTCGATCAGATCGTGGCCGGAGGCGATCACGATCGGCGCGCCCATCATGTCGAGCCAGAAGATCGGTCCGAGCTCCTTGGACAGCTTGACCAGATGCTGCACCGGCGCGTTCGGGTCCAGCGACAGCATGTTGCCGACGACGGGCTTCTTCGGCGGATGCGGGATCGGACTGAGTTTATTGCTGGACGCCATTGTCGAAGTGTCTCCCCTGCCTAATCCCATCCACGCCGTCATTCCGGGGCGATGCGAAGCATCGAACTATGGTGCGCAATTGCGCACCTGAGAATCTCGAGATTCCGGGTCTGCGCTACGCGCATCCCGGAATGACGACGCGAGACGTTTTCGCTCGCGTGACGCGTCATCCTCATCCAAATCTTTTTCTACGCCACTCGATCAGCTTGGCGCTGACTTCGTCCGGCTTTTCCTGCTGCGTCCAATGGCCGCTGTCGCGCACGAGATACTTCTCGAGATCGGGCACCAGCTTCTCCATGCCATCGGTCGCCGACGGCGGCAGCACCGCGTCGTTCTCGGCCATGATCATCAGCGACGGCACGCGGACGGTATGGTCGAGCCCTTCCGAGCGCTGCCAGTTGCGTGAAAAATTGCGGTACCAGTTGATGCCGCCGGTGAAGCCGGTCTTGGTGAAGGTGTCGACGAACACCTGCTTTTCTTCCGGCGACAGGATCGGCGTGCGCGGATCGTGCTTGGCATCGTAATTCGCGATCATCTGTGGAAATGCCAGGTTGAGTCGCGCTGACGCGCCGACACCCGCAATCGGCTGCTCCTCCGGCGTACCCGCGGGCCGCGCCACAGGCTTGCGCATGAACGCGTCAAAGGTCTGCTCGACCCGGCTGCCGAAAATCCTGTCAGGCTCGCGGCCAGGGTCCTGGAATTGCACAATGTACATCTTGTCGCCGAAGCGCTGCCGAAACAGCTCGATCGGATCGGCCGGCATACGATCCCAATGCGGGGTGTTGACGCCGACGACACCGGCGACGCGATCGAGGTGGCGTAGTGGCATCTGCCAGACGACGAAGCCGCCCCAGTCGTGGCCGACGAAGATCGCCTTGTCGATTTGGAGATGATCGAGCAGACCGACGAGATCGCCGGTCAGATGCTCCATATCGTAATCCTCGACCGGCTCGGGGCGGTCGGTCGCGCCATAGCCGCGCTGATCCGGCGCAATCACCCGGATGCCGGCGTCGCTCAGTGCCTTGATCTGGTGCCGCCAGGAAAACGCGATCTCTGGCCAGCCGTGACATAGAACGAGCGGCGGCTTGTCCGATTTGGGCCCCGCCTCGTAATAGCCCATGCGAATACCGTTCACCTCGGCGAATTGCAGCGGCGGCATTTCAATCATGGCAGCCCCCTATTCAGCGGCGCGGGTCATGCTCGGCGGCGGCGCGAACGCCGCCTCCAGCGCTTCAAATTCGATCGGGAGCATGTCGCAGAGAATCTGGACATGCGGAATGATGTTGGCGCCGGCGATGAAGCCAAAATCGAGCTGGTCGCGGTAGCTCTGCACGGTGATGTTGAGCGCGATGCCATGCGTCGAGATCGACACCGGGAAGATGTGCAGCAGCTCGGCGCCGGCGGCATACAGCGTCTGCCGCGGCCCGGGCACGTTTGATACGGTGATGTTGGCTGCCGGCGGCAGCACGTCGGAGAGGTTGGAGCGGCTGTAGAGCAGCGCAAGGATCTGGGTCACGATCGGCGCGCCCAGCATCGAAAGGTTGGAGACTTGCGGCATCAGCGCCCGCAGCGGATGCGACATCTCCTTCGACTTGGTGGATTGCGCGATGATGGTTTCCAGCCGCGTCTTGGGATCGTCGACATTGGTGGCGATCGCGCAGATCATGCCGAACACCTGGTTGTTGGCGTCGGCGTTGCCTTCCTCGCGCAGCGAGATCGGCACCGCTGCGGTCAGGGATTTGCTGGGCAGCGCGCCCTGACTGATCAGGTAGCGGCGCACCACGCCCGAAGACAGCGCCAGCACCACGTCGTTGAGCTTGCCGCCGGACGTCTTTGCCAGCGCCTTGGCGCGCGACAGCGAGATCGAGGTGCCGGCAAAGCTGCGCTCCGACGAGATCGTCTTGTTGAGGATGGTCGGCGGCGAGGCCATGCTGGCAAGGCTGTCGCGCGACTTGGGATCGGAAACCTTGCCGACCACATCTGACACGCTCTTGAGCATCGTCGGAATGCTGCTGGCGAATTTCACCGCGCTCTCGATCTGGAACATGGCGTTGTCGAACAAGATCGAGCCGAGATCGCTCTTGCCCGTGCGCGGCAGTTCGAGGCTCTTTGGCGCGGCTTTGGCGTCGAACGGCTGGGTCCAGAGCTGCTGGTAGGAATCGATCAGGTTGGCGGCGATGTCGCGCGGCTCCGGCGCCACCTTGCGCGCGGTGGGCGGATCGACCTGACGCGGCACCGGGGTGATGTCGTAGATCATGCTGGTGAGAGCTGCGCCGGCGCCGCCGTCGATGCAGGCGTGGTGCATCTTGGAATAAAGCCCGATCTCGTTATCCTTCATGCCTTCGAAGACATAGAACTCCCAGAGCGGGCGGGCGCGGTTGAGCAATTTGGCATGCATCCAGCCCACAATGCGCTCCAGCGTCGCGCGGTCACGCGGCTCCGGCAGGCTGGCGCGGAAGATGTGGCGGTCGATATCGAACTGGTCGTCCTCGACCCAGGACGGATGATCGATGTCGAGCGGCGCCTTCTCCAGGCGGGCTTTCAGGATCGGCGCGATGTGCAGCCGCGAGGCGATCATCGCCTTGAACTCTTCGAAGAAGTCGCCCTTGTAGCCTTCGGGCAGGCGGAAGATCGCCATGCTGCCGACATGCATCGGCATTTCCGGGGTTTCCAGATACAGAAACGACGCGTCCAGCGAAGACAGCTTCTTGGCGTCCGCCATATTTTCCTCCCGCAGTAGAAAACGCGGCGCCTTGGCGGCGCTTCTGGCGTCTGGAATGTCTTTGTTATTGGAGCATATCCGAAAACCGACAGCCCTCCTGCATCAATTGCAGAACGGGATCTTTCGCGATCATGCCCTTAGCTCAGGGCGTGGATTCAGGATTGTGCATTTTCGGGGGGCCCATAGGCAATGGCAAATGGTCCTGATCGGTCAAAATGCTTAAACACGCCTTCCGCTTGCGCCAGTCGGTCGGCTACTGCCCACAATGCTGCGGGGTTGACGCCGAGCCCGATATGGCTGGCAAGGTGGACCTCGATGTTTTCGGCCGTGGCGGAGGGACGCAACAGGCTGGTGTGCCAGTTCACGATGCCGTCGGTCCGCGAATAGATCGAGGTCGCCGGCACCGGCAGGTCACCGGCAATGGCCAAGCGGATTTCCGGATTGTCGTCGACGGTTTCCCCCGACAGCACCTCGTAGAGCCGCGTGGCATTGGTCGCGCGGATATCGCTGGCAAACGGGCTGCCGAGCGTGATCACCGAGCGCACCATGTCCGGCATCTGCAGTGCGAGATCGCGCGCATAGACGCCGCCGAGGCTCCAGCCGACGAGACTGACCTTTCGGCCCGTGGCTTCATAGATGCGCCTCAGGAGAGCTTGCAGTGCCCCGCGCTTGGAAGCGATGCCGCCGAAATTGCGGCCCATGTCCCAGGCATAGGTGTGGTAGCCGAGTTCTTTGAGATAGCGCCGCATCGGCGCCATCGATAGATCGCTGGCGAGAAACCCCGGCAGCGCCAGCACCGGATGCCCGTCGCCCCTCGGCGCACGCAACAAGAGCGGCGACAGTAACAGACTCGAATTCAGCTCGAACAGCGCCCGCGTCTCGGCCAGCATCAGAAACAGGCTTGGCGGCCGAAGCCGCTGCTCTTCTGTTGCTGCGCCGCTTTCTGCGATGGCCACTCTCACTTGTCCTTCTTGGCCATGCCGCCGAGCCCGGCCATGGTCACGAACATATCCTGGAATCGCTCGGCGATCTTGGGATCGAACGTGAACCAACTCTGGATCAGCGATTCCGGCGACACCTTTTCGATGTTGGCCATCACCTGCTGCTGCATCTTGTCCATCACGGCGGTCTGCATCGGCGAGACATCGGGCAATCCGAAGAACTGCCTGGCCTCCAGCGGCGTGCAATCGATTTCGACATTAACTTTCATGACCGCTCCTTATCGCGCTGCCCTTGCTGCAGTATCGACACGACGGACCGAGTCATGCAAGGACCAGAGCCGGTCCCCGGTCCCTTCAATTCCCGATATGGTCAACCAAAGCGTTCGATGGCAAACGGCTTGGCATCGGCAAATGGCGTCTCGCCGGTCATCATTTCGGCCAGCAGGCGGCCGGTCGCGGGTCCGAGCGTCAGGCCGTGGTGCTGGTGGCCGAAATCGAACCATAGCCCGCCATGGCGGGGTGCCTTGCCGATCACCGGCAGCATATCCGGCAGGCAGGGCCGCGCCCCCATCCAGGGCTTGGTGTCGACCGGCTCGCCGAGCGGGAACAGTCGGTGCGCCCGCGGCAGCGCCCGCTCGACCTGGATCGGCGTTGGTGGTGCATCGCGGTGGGCAAACTCGGCGCCGGTCGTCAGCCGAATGCCGCGGTTCATCGGCGCCAGGAGATAGCCGAGATCGGTGTCCAGCACGGGATGGTTCAAGACCGCGTTGCCGCGCGGCTTGAGATGCAAATGGTAACCACGCTTGACCTGAAGCGGGATCGAATAGCCGAGCGGCGCGAGGATCTGGTCGGACCATGGCCCCATCGCCACCACCACTTCGCGCGCCGCAATAGTGCCTTCCAGCGTCGCCACCCGCCACCGTCCGCCCGCCTGCTCGAGCGTTCGGGCGTCGCCGACCAGGTAACGCCCGCCCTTGCGGCCGAACAGCGCCGCATAGGCCTTGGCCAGCCCACCGGGATCGGGCACAAATCCCGGCGCGGGAAAATGGATCGCGCCGCTGAAATCGCCGGTCAGATGCGGCTCGCGTGCTGATATCGCAGGCCGATCCAGCAGCTCGCCGGCAACGCCGTGCTCCCCGGCACGCTTGAGATCTTGCACCGCATTCGCAAGGGTCGCCTCGGAACGAAACAGTTTGATCCAGCCGGTCCGCCGCAACAGCTCCGGCACATTGGCTTCCGCAATCAGCGCCTCATGCTCGATCAGGCTGCGCTGGATCAGCGGCAATTCGGCCATTGCGCTGTGCAGTGCACGCTCCGGTGATGAGGCGAGGAAATACCGGGTCAGCCACGGCAGGAAGACCGGCAAATCCCTGAAATGGTAATGCACCTGCGGCGCGCGAAGAAACGCATAGCGCAGGATCTGGCCCACGTCCCGCGGAAACATATAGGGAAAGACCGAGGCGCATTCGATCAGCCCGCCATTGCCGTAACTGGTTTCCTCGCCGGCTGTATCATGGCGGTCGATCAGAACCACGTTCCGGCCGCGTTTTTGCAGGTGCAAAGCGGCGCTGACGCCGACCATGCCTGCACCCAGGACGAGAACGTCGGCCTTCAGTTCCGCCATCCGGCACTCCGAAAGTTCAATGTAACGCGCTTGCGCATACGTCTTAAGGTGACACTAGTCATTGCCGCACCGCCGCGCAAACCGGCACGCAGTGCGGGATAATGAAGCTTGCGCGGTGGCTGGACTCTGGCAACATGGCTCGGCAATATCCGGCGGAAATTGCTGATCAAAAGCGGGGAAATCGAACAAATGTCGGTACGTCAGACTTTGCTTGCAGCGGCCACGGCTTCCATCCTTGCCGCGGCAATGGCGCCGGCATCGGCCCAGAGCCTGCGTTATGCCAACCAGGGCGACCTCAAGTCCCTCGACCCCTACACGCTGAACGAGAGCACCACTCACGCCCATCTCGGTCACATCTTTGAAGGTCTCATCGCCCGCGACAAGGATCTGAAGATCATCCCCGCTCTGGCGGAGAAATGGGAAACACCGGAGCCGACCCGCTGGCGGTTCCATTTGCGCAAGGGCGTGAAATTCCAGAACGGCGACCCCTTCACTGCCGACGACGTGCTTTTCTCGGCGGAACGTGTTCAAAAGAAGGGCTCGAACCTGCAGACCCGCATTCCCAGCGGTACCAAGGTCGTCAAGGTCGACGACCACACGGTGGACTTCATCCTGACCTCGCCCAATCCCATTCTCAATTCGCAATGGGATACCTGGTACATCATGAGCAAGAAGTGGGCCGAGGCTAACAACGCCGTCGAACCCACGCCCGCGGCGGCAACGACGCCGAGCTTTGCCTCGCTCAACGCCAACGGCACCGGCGCCTTCTCGGTCGAAAGCCACCAGCCCGGCGTCAAGACCGTATTCAAGGCCAACCCGAACTGGTGGCGCAAGCCCGAACATAATCTCAAGGAAATCATCTTCACGCCAATCGGCTCGGACGCCACGCGCGTTGCCGCGCTGCTGTCCGGCGAAGTCGACGTCATCGAGCCGGTTCCGATCCAGGATATTACGCGGGTGGATTCCAGCCCGAACGCCCAGGTGCTGAAGGGACCGGAACTCCGCACCATCTTCCTCGGCATGGATCAGGTCCGCGACGAACTGCTCTACTCCAACGTCAAGGGCAAGAATCCCTTCAAGGACATCAAGGTGCGCGAGGCCTTCTTCAAGGCCGTCGATATCGAGCTGATCAAGACCCGCGTCATGCGCGGCCTGGCGACGCCTTCGGCGCTGATGATCGCGCCGCAATTGTTCAAGTTGTCCGGCGACTTTACCCGTCCGAAATTCGATCCCGACGGCGCCAAGAAGCTGCTGACCGAGGCCGGCTATCCCGACGGTTTCGAAGTCACGATGGACTGCCCCAACGACCGTTATGTCAACGACGCCGCGATCTGTCAGGCCGTCGTCGGCATGCTGGCCCGCATCGGGGTCAAGGTGACGCTCCTGGCCCAGCCCAAGGCGCAGTATTTCGCCAAGGTGCTGAAGCCCGGCGGTTACCAGACCTCGTTCTATCTGCTCGGCTGGACGCCCGGCACGCTCGACTCCCACAACGTCCTGCATGACATCATGGGCTGTCGCGACGATCCGAAGTCCAACCGCGGCGAGGCCAATCTCGGTGGCTACTGCAACAAGAAGGTCGACGCACTCACCGAGAAGGTCTTGCAGGAATCGGACACGAACAAGCGAGACCTCCTGATCAAGGAAGCCTTCGAGATCGGCACCAAGGATGTCGGCTACATCCCGCTGCACCAGCAGGCGCTGGCCTGGGGTGTGTCGAAGAAAGTGAAACTGAGCCAGCGCGCCGACAACCAGGTCTTGCTCTACTGGGCGACCAAACAGGATTAGTCAGGCTCGACACAGGTCCCGGTGGCTCTAGCGGCTTCCGGGACCTTTCGTTTCCAGGCGACAGCGACGTCCGCCGCACCAAGAGAGCAGTGAAAGGAATACATGCTCGCTTTCACTCTTCGCCGCGCTATCCAGGCCATCGGCGTCATGATCGCGGTCGGCGTCATCGCGTTCTCGATGTTCCGGTTCGCTGGCGATCCCGTCAACCAGATCGTCTCATTGGACACGCCGGCCGCCGAACGCGAGGCGGTCCGCAAGTCGCTCGGGCTAGACGATCCCGTCCCGGTGCAATTCGCACGCTATTTCGTCAATGCCGCGCAATTCAAGTTCGGGGTCTCCTATCAGTTCCGTCAGCCGGTTTCGAACCTGTTGATGGAACGAATGCCGGCGACGCTGGAGCTTGCCGCCTGCGCTACCGTTCTCGCCATGGTGTTCGGCATCCTGATGGGGGTCTATTCGGCGCTGCGGCGAGATACGATTCTGACAAAGTTCTTCCAGGCAGTGTCGCTGATCGGAATCTCACTGCCGACCTTCCTGATCGGCATCCTTCTCATCTATCTGTTCTCGGTGACGCTGGGCTGGCTGCCTTCATTCGGCCGCGGCGACGTGGTGCGGATCGGCTGGTGGACGACCGGCCTGCTCACCCTTTCCGGCCTGAAGGCGCTGATCATGCCATCGATTACGCTGGGCCTGTTCCAGATGACCCTGATCATGCGGCTGGTGCGCGCTGAAATGCTTGAAGTGCTCCGCACCGACTACATCCGCTTCGCCCGCGCCCGCGGCCTGACCACGCGCGCGATCCATTTCGGTCACGCGCTGAAGAACACGCTGGTTCCCGTCATCACGGTCGCCGGCTTGCAGTTTGGCTCGGTAATTGCATTTGCCATTATCACCGAAACCGTCTTCCAGTGGCCGGGTATGGGATTGTTGTTCGTGCAGGCCGTGCAAAATGTCGATATCCCGATCATGGCCGCCTATCTGCTGATGGTGTCGCTGATTTTCGTTACCATCAATCTGGTGGTCGATATCCTCTACACCGTCGTCGATCCGCGCCTGCGCTCGACCATCGGCCGTCCGGCATAAGCGAGACTGATATGTCTGACGCCGTCGTACCGCACCGAATAGAGTCGAGCCCGCAGCGGGCGCGCTCGAACGCGAGCTGGCTGAAGCGTGTGCTCGACAGCGACATCTTTTACTCGTTCCGCCGCTCCCGAATGACGATGGTGGCGGCTGCCGTCACCGTCCTGTTCTTCCTGCTCGCGATCTTTGCATCGCAACTCGCCGTGCAGAACCCGTTCGATCCGGCGCAACTGCAATTGATGAATTCGCGCATCTCGCCGCTGTGGACCGCCGAGGGCCAGAGCCCGTTCCTGCTCGGCACCGATGAACAGGGTCGCGACGTGTTTTCTGCGATCCTCTACGGATTGCGGATTTCGCTCGTAGTCGGCGTGCTGGGCGTTATCTTCGCCGGCACGCTCGGCATCACGCTTGGCCTCATTGCAGGCTATGTCGGTGGCGCGGTCGACGGGCTGATCATGCGCATCGCCGACGTGCAGCTCACCTTCCCGGCCATCCTGATCGCGCTATTGGTCAACGGCGTCGCCAAATCGGTGTTCAACAACCGGCTCGACGCCGTGAGCACGCTGGCGGTGCTGGTGGTCGCGATCGGTCTCAGTTTCTGGGTACAATACGCCCGCACCGTGCGCGGCTCGGTCATGGTCGAGAAGAACAAGGACTATGTCGCAGCCGCCCAACTGATCGGCCTTCCCGCGCCCAAGATCATGCTGCGCCACGTGCTGCCCAACACCATGGGCCCCATCCTCGTGATCGCGACCATCAACCTCGCGCTCGCCATCATCACCGAGGCGACACTGTCGTTCCTGGGCGCCGGCATGCCCGACACCATGCCCTCGCTCGGCACCCTGATCCGGATCGGCAACAACTATCTGTTTGCCGGCGAATGGTGGATCGTCGCCTTTCCCGGCATCGCGCTGGCGGGACTGATCCTCTCCATCAACCTGCTCGGCGACTGGCTGCGCGACGCGCTTAATCCAAAACTCCGATGACCGTTCCCGTCCTCTCCGTGCGTAACCTCGAGGTGGAATTCCTCACCCGCCGCAGCACGCTGCGCGCAATCAACGGCGTTTCTTTCGACATCGCCAAGGGCGAAGTGCTCGGCGTGGTCGGCGAATCCGGCGCCGGCAAATCGGTCACGGGACTGGCCGTGATCGGACTGATCGATCCTCCCGGCCGCATTTCGGGCGGCGAGATCTATCTATCGGGAACGCGGATCGATCACCTGCCGCCGGAAGAAATCCGCCGTATCCGGGGCAAACGAATCGGGATGATCTTTCAGGATCCGCTGACAAGCCTCAATCCGCTCTACCGGATCGGCGACCAGATCGTCGAGACGATTCGAACCCACTTGAACCTGTCGGAGACCGCGGCGCGCAAGCGCGCCATCGATCTCCTCGCCGAAGTCGGAATCCCGGCTCCGGACAAGCGCATCGACGCCTATCCACACGAATTCTCCGGCGGCATGCGCCAGCGTGTCGTGATTGCGCTGGCGATCTGCGCCGAGCCGGAACTGATCATCGCCGACGAGCCGACCACCGCGCTCGACGTTTCCGTGCAGGCGCAGATCATCTCGCTGATCAAGCGCCTCGGGCGCGACCACGGCACGGCGGTGATGCTGGTCACCCACGACATGGGCGTGATCGCCGAGACCTCCGACCGGGTTGCGGTGATGTATTCGGGCCGGATCGCCGAGATCGGCCCGGTGCAGGATGTGGTGCAGAACCCGCTGCATCCCTACGCCAAGGGCCTGATGGGCGCGATCCCGACGCTCGCCGGCGAAGACAAGCGGCTGGTGCAAATACCGGGTTCGATGCCGCGGCTGTCGGCGATCCCGCCGGGCTGCCCATTCAATCCGCGCTGCGCCTTTGTGTTCGACCGTTGCCGCGTCGATCGGCCGGAGCCGCTCAAGCATGGTTCGCACGCCGTGGCCTGCCATCTCTTCGACACCGCGCCCCATGAAGCGGCGAAGGAGACCGTGGCATGAGCCCGCCCTTTGTCGATGTGAGGAATTTGCGCCGCGTGTTCGACGTCTCAAAGCCGTGGCTCAACCGCGTGCTGGAAGGCGGCCGTCCGGAATTCCTGAAAGCCGTCGACGGCGTGACGTTCGACATCAGGAAGGGCGAGACTTTTGCGCTCGTCGGGGAATCCGGCTCGGGCAAGACCACCGTGGCACGGATGGTCGTGGGACTTCTGCCGCCGACTTCGGGCGAAGTCATCATCGACGGCGTCTCGATGACGAATGCCAGGCAGGCGCAGGCGCGGCAGCGGTTGCGCCGCCGTATCCAGATGATTTTTCAGGACCCCTACGCGAGCCTCAATCCCCGCTTCCGGGTCGATGCCATCGTCTCCGAGCCGATCCGTGCCTTCGACCTGATCCAGGGCGAGCGCGATATCCGCTTTCGCGTCGGCGAATTGTTGAATCTCGTGGGCCTGCATCCCGACGACGGCCTGAAATATCCGCATGAATTCTCCGGCGGGCAGCGCCAGCGCATCGCGATTGCGCGCGCGCTGGCGTCAGATGCCGAATTCATTGTTTGCGACGAGCCGACCTCGGCGCTCGATGTCTCCGTGCAGGCGCAGATCCTCAATCTGATGCGCGACCTGCAGGACAAATTCGGCCTGACCTATCTCCTCATCAGCCATAACCTCGCCGTGGTCCGCCACATGGCGACGCGCATCGGCGTGATGTACCTCGGTCGTATTGTTGAAATCGCCGAGGGCCGCGAATTATTCGCCAATCCGCGAATGCCCTACACCAAAATGCTGCTCGGCGCGGTTCCTGATCTCGCGATGTCCGGCCGGCAGCGCATTCCGGTCAAGGGCGAAATCCCAAATCCGATCGACCCGCCACCCGGCTGTGCCTTCAACCCGCGCTGCCCGCTCGCCTTCGATCTGTGCCGGCGGCAGGCGCCCGAGCTGATCAACGGGGTCGCCTGCCACGCCGTCAACCAACCGGTTGAGGCTGCCGCCGCGGTATGATCACGGAGATGGGTGCAATGCGTGGCATCCCAGCGGTTGGCATCCAGCCTTGCCTGTGGTCAAGTGCGCACGCACCGCGATACCAGCACGGCATTGGATTCCCATGAGCAACATCAGTCCCGATCCGTTCACCACAAGGCCGGAAATCGAAGGCACCTTTGGCGTCGTCACGTCGACCCACTGGATCGCGACCGCCGTCGGGATGAGCATTCTGGAGAAAGGCGGCAACGCATTCGATGCCGGCGTTGCCACGGCCTTCACGCTGCAGGTGGTGGAGCCGCACCTGAACGGTCCCGGCGGCGATGTGCCGATCATCGTGCATGACACCAGGCGCGGCCGCACCGAGGTGATCTGCGGCCAGGGTCCGGCGCCTGCGAAGGCAACCATTGCGCACTACAAGAGCGAAGGGCTGGAGATGGTGCCCGGCACCGGGCTCCTCGCGGCGTGCGTGCCCGGCACGTTCGAATCCTGGATGCTGCTCTTGCGCGATTACGGCACGATGCGGCTGCGCGATGTGCTGGAGCCGGCGATCGCCTACGCCCGCGACGGCTACCCGCTGGTCGAGCGCGCTTCCGCAACGATCCAGGTCGTCGAGCAGTTGTTCAGGAAGCACTGGACGACATCGGCGGCGGTTTACCTGCCGAACAACGAAGTGCCAAGACCCGGCACCCTGTTCACCAACAAGCAGCTCTCCGAAACCTACGCCCGCATCCTCAAAGAGGCGGAAAGCGCGGGCGGCGACCGCATCGCACAGATCGAGCGCGCGCGAAAGTCCTGGTCGCAGGGTTTTGTGGCGGAAGCGATCGACAAGTTCTGCCGCACGCAGGAAGTAATGGACGTCAGCGGCTCACCGCATCGCGGCGTGCTAAGCGCCGACGACATGGCACGCTGGCAGCCGACCGTCGAGGCGCCGCTGACCTATGATTACGGCCGCTACACCGTCTGCAAGTCCGGCGTCTGGAGCCAGGGCCCGGTAATGCTGCAGCAACTCGCGCTGCTCAAGGGGTTTGAGCTCGACGGGCTCGACCCTGCCGGGCCCGACTTCATCCATCTGCAGATCGAATGCGCAAAACTCGCCTTCGCCGATCGCGAGAAGTTTTATGGCGACCCGAAATTCACCGACATCCCGATCGCGACGCTCTTGTCGGACGCCTACAATGACGAGCGCCGCAAGCTGATCTCCAGAGACAAGGCCTCGCTCGATTTCGTCCCCGGCTCGGTCGAAGGTTTCGGCTCGGTCGTCAAGCTGCGCCGTGCGGAAGGCCATCGCGAGGCGGTCGGTGCCATGGGCGCGGGCGAGCCGACCGTCGGCCGGTTCGGCGAGGTGCGCGGCGACACCGTGCATTTCGACATCATTGACCAGGCCGGCAACATGGTCTCGGCGACGCCGTCCGGCGGCTGGCTGCAATCCTCGCCGGTCATTCCCGAACTCGGCTTCTGCCTCGGCAGTCGCGCGCAGATGTTCTGGCTGGAGGAAGATCACCCGGCAGCACTTGCGCCCGGCAAGCGCCCGCGCACCACGCTCTCGCCCACCATGGCGCTGCGCGACGGCGAGCCGTACATGGCCTGGGGATCGCCCGGCGGCGACCAGCAGGATCAATGGACCACGCAGTTCTTCCTGCGGCATGTCCACGCCAAACTGAACCTGCAGGAAGCGATCGACGCACCCGCCTGGCACTCCGAACATTTTCCGATTTCGTTCTGGCCGCGCACCGCGCGTCCCGGCGTGCTCGTGCTCGAAAGCCGCGTACCGAACGCGACCGTCGATACGCTGAAGAGCCGTGGCCATGTCGTCGAGATCGGTCCCGAATGGTCGGAAGGCCGCCTCACCGCTGCCTCCAAGGTCGGTCGTCGCCGTCGCGCTGCTGCCAATCCGAGGGGCATGCAGGGCTACGCGGCGGGCCGGTAGAGGCGACTTGAGATGACTTTGAAGGTTTAAGATGACCTGGTCGATCATCGCCCGTGATTCCTCAACCGGCCAGATCGGCATCGCGGTCGCGACCAGGTTTTTTGCGGTCGGCGCGCGCGTGCCGCATATCGCGCCCGGCGTCGGCGGCATCGCGACGCAGGCGCTCGTCAATCCCTACTACGGCATTGACGGCGTGAAGCTGTTGCGCGAGGGCCGCAGCCCCCGCGAGGTGGTGGACATTCTGCTCGTTACCGACGATGGACACGAGGCCCGCCAACTTCATGTCATGGATATCAAGGGCCGCATCGCAGCGCATACCGGCCGCGAATGCATCGACTGGTGCGGGCATATCCAGGGTGACGGCTTCTCCCTCGCCGGCAACATGCTGGCGGGCGCCGCCGTGCTCGATGACACGGCGAAAGCCTTTGTCGCCAATGCCAGCCTTCCCTTTGCGCAGCGGCTGATCGTAGCGATGAAGGCCGGCGAAGCCGCCGGCGGCGACAAGCGCGGCAAGCAATCGGCGGCGCTGTTGATCCATGGCGAAGAAGAATGGTCCGATCTCGACCTGCGTGTCGACGACCATACCGATCCGCTGGCCGAACTCGAACGTCTCGAACAGGTGAGCCGCGAGCGCTGGGTGCATTTCCGCCCCTTCCTGCCGACGCGCAAAAATCCGGCCGGGATCACCGACCGCACGGTCATCGATGCCCGCATCGACGCGGCGACGACGGGCAAGGCATGACGGCAAACCCGCTGATCGAAATCGAGGGCCTGCGCGTGGTTTTCCACGGCGACGATGGCCGCACCACGCACGCGGTCGACGGTGTCGATCTCAGCGTGGCCAATGGCGCGACGCTTGGCCTCGTCGGCGAATCCGGCTGCGGCAAGAGCGTGACCTCACTCGCCGTCATGGGATTATTGCCAAGGCGTTCCGCTGAGGTGTCGGGTTCGATCCGTTTCGACGGGTTTGATCTCCTCGACATTCCCGACGACACGCTGCGCGATCTGCGCGGCAATCGCCTCGCGATGATCTTTCAGGAGCCGATGACGTCGCTCAATCCGAGCTTCACCATCGGCGATCAGATCATCGAGACCATCCTGCGCCATCGCGGCGGGTCGCGGCGGCAGGCGCGCGAGCGCGCGATCGAGCTGCTGCGGCAGGTGCACATCCCCTCGCCCGAGAAACGTGTCGACGAATATCCGCACAAGCTGTCCGGCGGCATGCGCCAGCGCGTGATGATCGCGATGGCGCTGGCCTGCGACCCGCGCCTTTTGATCGCCGACGAGCCGACCACCGCGCTCGACGTCACGCTGCAGGCGCAGATCCTCGATCTGATGCGCGAGTTGAAGGCCGCCAGCGGTGCCGCAATCATCCTGATCACGCACGATCTCGGCGTGGTCGCCGAAGTCTGCGACGAAGTCGCTGTGATGTATGCCGGCGAGATCGTCGAACGCGCACCGGTCGACGAACTCTTCGCCAGCCCGCAGCATCCCTACACCGTCGGCCTGCTCGGATCGATCCCGCGGCTCGGCCGCCGTACCGAACACTTGGCGACGATCGAGGGCATGGTGCCGAACATGGCGAACCCGCCCGCCGGCTGCCGCTTCGCCGCGCGCTGTCCCTTTGTCGTTGAACCTTGTGTTGCCGCGCCGCCGCCGCTGGCGATAGTCAGTCCCGGCCACGCCTCGCGCTGCATCCGCGCACCGCTGGAGCGGCTGGTGTCATGATCGCTGCGCTCTCCGCTCTCGTTCCCCGGGCGCAGTGCAGCGCAAGCGAAGCGCTGCACTGCGCTGCAGAACCGGGGCCCATCTGGGGTCCCATGCGACATGGGTCCCGGTTCTGCGGCGCATCGCCAAGAGGCGCTGCGCTGCGCCCGGGACACGAGGGGTGCCCGCGATGACGGCGCTGCTCGAAGTCGAAGACCTCGTAAAACATTTCGTCGCCGCACGATCGGTGTTCGGCCGACCCACCGCTTATGTCAAAGCGGTCGACGGCGTTAGCTTCACGGTCGAGGCCGGCAAGACGCTGGCGCTGGTCGGCGAATCCGGTTGCGGCAAGTCCACCGTCAGCCGGCTGGTGCTGCGGCTGATCGAGCCGGATGCGGGCAACGTTTGCTTCGAGGGCCGCGACCTCGGCGCGCTCAGCGCCAACGAATTGCGCGCCTTCCGCCGCGATGCGCAGATTATCTTCCAGGATCCTTATGCGTCGCTCAACCCGCGCATGACGGTGAGCCAGATTCTGAGCGAGCCGCTGGCGCTGCACGATCTGGTGCCGGCCCCGCGCCGCCGCGAACGGGTCGAAGAGCTGTTGCGGCTGGTCGGGCTCGAGCCGCGCTTTGCCCGCCGCTACCCGCACGAATTTTCCGGCGGTCAGCGCCAGCGCATCGCGATTGCGCGAGCGCTGGCGGTAGAGCCGAAACTGATCATCTGCGACGAGCCGGTCTCCGCGCTCGACGTCTCGATCCGCTCGCAAATCCTCAATCTGCTGCGCGACCTGCAGGACCGGCTCGGCCTCGCCTACATCTTCGTCTCGCACGATCTGGCGGTCGTGAAGCACATCGCCGACCGCGTCGCCGTGATGAATCTCGGTGGTATCGTCGAGACGGCGGACGCCGAGGCGCTGTTCGCCGCGCCCCGGCATCCCTATAGCCGTGCGCTACTGTCGGCGATTCCCGTGCCCAAACCGCAGGCCAGGCGCGGCCGCATCGTGCTGGAAGGCGAGATGCCGAGCGCGCTCAATCCGCCCTCCGGCTGCCGCTTTCATACCCGCTGCCCTTATGTCATCGAGCGCTGCCGCACCGAAATTCCGGCCCTGCTCGCCGACGACACGGGACACGCGACGGCGTGTCACCGCACGGCCGAATTGCCGTCGCCCGGGGCCATCGTTCCCGCCGATGGCGGATTTTCGCCGGTGCTGGAAAAGTTGGTCGCCGCCTTCAGCGGTGGCACGGAAGGTGCAGGCCGCGTCGGGGTTGAGGTATCAGGAACACGGCCAACGGCGGTGTAATCGTGGATAAGGGGATGGCAGCAATGAAAATCTTTCGTTTGGCAGTCACCGCGGCGGCGCTGCTGCTGTCGCTTCCGGCAACCGTTCAGGCCCAGACCACGCTGCGGATCGGGCTCGCCGAGGACCCCGATATCCTCGACCCGACCATGGCCCGCACTTACGTCGGCCGTATCGTGTTCGCATCGTTCTGCGACAAGCTGTTCGACATCGACGAGAAGCTCAATATCGTGCCGCAGCTCGCGCTGAGCCACGAGACCTCGGCCGACGGCAAGGAAGTCACCATCAAGCTCCGGTCCGGCGTCAAGTTTCACGACGGCGAGGCCTTCAATGCGGAGGCGGCAAAGTTTTCGCTGGAGCGCCACCTGACGATGCAGGGCTCGTTCCGCAAACCGGAACTGGCAGCCGTCGATCATATCGACGTCGTCGATCCCCTCACCATCAGGCTGGCATTGAAGGCGCCCTATTCCCCTCTGGTCGCGCAGCTTACCGATCGCGCCGGAATGATGGTATCGCCGAAGGCGGCCAAAGAGGCCGGCGACAAATTCGGCCTGCGTCCGGTTTGCGCCGGTCCCTACAAATTCGTCGAGCGCGTGCAGCAGGACCGCATGGTGTTCGAGAAATTCGCCGACTATTGGAACAAGGACAACATTCATATCGACCGCATCGTCTATCTGCCGCTGGTGGACGCGACGGTCCGCTTGGCCAATCTGAAATCCGGTGGGCTCGACCTGATCGAACGCGTGCTCGCGACGGACCTCAAGGAAGTGCAGGCGGACTCGAAGCTGAAATTGTCCAGCGCGATCGAGCTCGGCTATCAGGGCGTGACGCTGAACGTCGGCAAGGACAAGGCCAAGGGGCCGCTCAGCCAGTCCGCCAAGGTGCGGCAGGCGCTCGACCTCTCGCTCGACCGCGACGCGATCAGCCAGGTGGTGTCCAACGGCGAGTTCAAGCCTGGTAACCAGTGGGTCAACCCCGATCATCCCTATTACCAGAAGGCCTTTCCGATACCGAAGCGCGATGTCGCCAAGGCCAGGGCGCTGCTGAAGGAAGCGGGCGTCACGCCACCGGTCAGCGTGGACTTCATGGTCTCGAAGGGCGCGGAAACCGAAGCGGCGGCTCAGGTGATCCAGTCGATGGCGGCGGAGAGCGGCTTCGACATGAAGCTCAGGGTCACCGAGTTCGCGACGTCGTTGAAACAGGCCGAGGCCGGAGAATACCAGGCCTTTCTCCTGGCCTGGAGCGGAAGAATCGATCCTGACGGCAATTCCTATGTCTTCCAGAAGAGCGATGCACCACAGAACTACAGCGGCTGGTCCAACAAGGAGGTCGACAAGGCGCTCGATGACGGCCGCCTCGTCACCGATCAGGCGCAGCGCAAGGCGATCTACGAAAAGCTGGCGAAGATCGTGCTGGAGGAGAAGCCGCTGCTCTACATCTACCACCGCCGCATCCTGATCGCGCATACGACGAAGCTCGAAGGCTACAAGCAGATGCCGGACGGGCTGGTTCGCGTGGTCGGGCTGAAGCTGAAGTGAGGGTGGCTCGTGTAGTCTCGTGTCCCGGACGCGTCGCAGCGCAAAGCGGTGCAACGCTGAGCCGGGACCTACCGCCCCTCTCGCATGGGGTCCCGGTTCTGCAGCGCAGCGTGGAGCCTGTGCTCGGGCCGTGCGAAGCGCGGACCCGGGTACGCTGCGCTGCGCCCGGGACACGGATAGTGCCATGCTGAATTTCCTCGCGCGCCGGATCGCCCAGCTCATCCCGACGCTGTTCTTTGTCTCGATCCTGATCTTTTCGTTGCAGCAATTGCTGCCGGGCGATCCGGCGCTGGTGATGGCCGGCGAGGAACGCGATCCTGATGTGATTGCGCAGATCCGCGAGCAGTACCGGCTCGATCAGCCGGTGCCGGTGCAATATGTCTACTGGGTCAAGGGCGTGCTGTCGGGCGATTTCGGCGAGTCGCTTCGCAACAAGGTGCCGGTGCGCGAACTGATCGCCCAAAAGCTGCCGGTAACGATGCAGCTTGCGTCGATGGCGATCATCATCGCCTTTCTGATCGGGATCCCCGCCGGCATAGTTTCAGCGGTGAAGAAAGGCACGGCCTGGGATTATGGCGCCAATTTCTTTGCGTTATGGGGGATCTCGACACCGAATTTCTGGCTCGGCATCATGCTGATCTTCCTGTTCTCGATCCAGCTCGGCTGGCTGCCGGCATCGGGCTATGTGCCGCTGACCGAAAACTGGCGCGCCAGCATCGCCTCCACCATCATGCCGGCCTTCGTGCTCGGCAACGCGATCGCCGCGATCCTGATGCGGCATACCCGCAGCGCCATGCTGCAGGTGCTGGAAAGCGATTACGTCCGCACCGCCCGCGCCAAAGGGCTTCTCGAGCGCTCGGTCATTCTCAAGCACGCCATGCGCAACGCGCTGACGCCGGTGATTACGCTCGGCGCGCTCGAGCTGGGCACGCTGTTGTCGGGCGCGGTATTGACGGAGCAGATTTTCTCGATTCCCGGTTTCGGCAAGCTGATCGTCGACGCGGTCTTCAACCGCGATTATGCCGTCGTGCAAGGCGTCGTGCTGACGACGGCAACGATCTACATCACGCTCAATCTCATTGCCGACATCGCCTACGTCCTCGTCAATCCGCGGCTGAGGACCTAAGCCATGACTGACGCTGCCCTCGGCGCGATCAAGATAACTACCTCCGACGAACTGGAGAGCCCGGCGCGGCGCGCGCTGCGCCGGCTGGTCAAGCGCAGGGGCGCGGTGGCCGGGCTTGTCGTGATCGTAACCTTCATGTTGCTCGCGCTGTTTGCGCCGCTGATCTCGCCCTATGAGCCGATCGCGACAAGCTGGTCGCTGGTGCGCAAGCCGCCTTCCGCGCTGCACTGGTTCGGCACCGACGAGCTCGGCCGCGACATTCTTGCCCGCGTGATCTACGGCGCGCGGGCATCGCTTCTGGCCGGCGCCATCTCGGTCGGGATCGCGTTGTCGATCGGCGTGCCGCTCGGCCTCCTGTCGGGCTATCGCGGCGGCTTCATCGATGCCCTGATCAGCCGCATCACGGATGCGATGCTGGCCTGCCCGTTCCTGATCCTGGCGATTGCGCTCGCGGCATTCCTAGGGCCCAGCCTCGGCAACGCCATGATCGCGATCGGCATCTCGGCGACGCCGATCTTCGTGCGGCTGACCCGCGGCCAGGTGATGAGCGTCAAGGTCGAGGATTATGTCGAGGCCGCGCGCGCCATGGGAAATCCGCGCTGGCGCATCGCGCTGTTTCACATCCTGCCGAACATCATGCCGGCGCTGTTGGTGCAGGCGACGTTGTCGATAGCGGCTGCCATCATCGCCGAAGCCGCGCTGTCGTTCCTCGGTCTCGGCCAACAGCCGCCCGCGCCGTCCTGGGGCAGCATGCTCAATGCCGCGCAGCGCTTCCTGACCAACGCGCCGTGGATGGCGGTCTGGCCGGGACTGGCGATCTTTCTCGTGGTGCTGTCGTTCAACCTGGTCGGCGATGGTTTGCGCGACGCGCTCGATCCGAGGGAGAGGTGATTAGACCCTCATGGTGAGGAGGCGCGAAGCGCCGTCTCGAACCATGCGGCCCCACTGTGGCCTCATCCTTCGAGACGCCGCTACGCGGCTCCTCAGGATGAGGGTCTAGATAACCAACTCCCGCATCACCCTTCGGCAATCCATCTCGTAGTCCAGATCGATCACCGGCGGCCGTGCAAAGTGCCAGGTCAAACCCGAACGCGCGGCGCCGCGGCGAACCAGTGCATCGGCAAAGACGTGGTGGAAATCGTGGATGGTGTAGGTCTGCACGTCCGTCGCGTCTTTCCAGCCGAACCCGAACTCGCCCATGCGCCGCTCCATCACGCCGGCGACGTAGCGGACCTTCTCCGCGATGCCGTCCGGGCTTGTGTCGCGGTAGCGGACCGTGCGCTCCGCATAGCTCGCGTTGCTTTCCTGCGACTCGCCGCTGCCGGCGATGACAAAACTCGGCGCCGGGCTTTGGCTCGGCCGCGTGAATGAAAAGGCGTAGAATGACGGTTCGGCCGGCGGATCGATCTCCGGACAGACATTGCTGCGCGCCACCGGATTGGTCGTGCCGTCATAGACGCCCCATTCGCTGAGCGTCTTGACGTAGTGCAGGTTGAAATTGCGGAATCCCTCGTCGGTGAATGCCGCCGGCGACCGCAATTCACAGGCGCAGAACGACGTCAGTGGCCTGCCCGCCGCCTGGATGTATTTTGCGATCCGCGCAAAGCCTTCGGCCAGCGGCAGCCATTTGTCGAAACGCACCCGCTCGATCTCAAATCCGGGATTTGCTGCGACACCTCCCGAATACTGGAACACGGCGGGAATGAAGCGGTAATTGCCGGCGGGAAAGTCGCTTGTCATGTTGCCTCCCTGTTTTTCTATCTTTTAGCATGGAGACACACCGGCGTCGCATCTCCCGGCATGAAAAAGCGGCGGCAACGATTTCCCGCTGCCGCCGCTTGCTATTCTGCAGTTACAAAGGCTCAGGTCGGCTTGAGCGCGGACCCAAGATCGAAATCCGCGATCTCCTTGGTCCGCTTGGAGCCGAGCTTGGCCTGGTGATCGGTGGCCAACCAGACATAGACCGCCGGCAGCACGAACAGCGTGAACAGCGTGCCGATCGACATGCCGGCTACCACCACGAGACCGATCGAGAACCGGCTGGCAGCGCCCGCGCCCGTGGCGGTCAGCAACGGGATCAGACCGGTGACCATCGCCGCCGTCGTCATCAGGATCGGCCGCAGCCGGATGCGGGCAGCCATTTCGATCGCCGAACGCTTGTCGAGACCTTCCTTGAGCTGCAGCTCGTTGGCGAACTCCACCATCAGAATGCCGTGCTTGGTGATCAGGCCGACCAGCGTCAGCAACCCAACCTGGGTGTAGATGTTGATGGTCGCCACCGCCGAAGAACAGCGGAATCAAGGCGCCGACGATCGCCATGGGAACGCTGATCATGATCACCAGCGGATCGCGCAGGCTTTCGAACTGCGCCGCCAGCACCAGGAAGATGATGATCAGCGCGAAGCCGAAGGTGATCGCGAGCTGATTGCCTTCCTGCACATATTGCCGGGAGTCGGCCAGATAATCGTGGCCAAAGCCGGCAGGCATCTTCTTCGCTTCGCCCTCCAGGAAATCCACCGCCTGCCCAACCGTCACGCCCGGCATCGGCACCGCGGAGAACGTCGCTGAATTGAGCTGGTTGTAATGCGTCAGCGCATTCGGATCGGTGGCGGTTTCGATCGACACGATGGTCGACAGCGGCACTAGCTGCCCGGTGTTGGTCGGGACGTAGTAACCGCCAAGCGATTCGGGCGACAGCCGCTTGTCGCGCGACACCTGCGGGATCACCTGATACGAGCGTCCCTCGAGGTTGAAGCGGTTGACGTAATTGCCGCCCAACAGCGTCTGCAAGGTAGCGCCAACCTGCGACATGTTGATGCCGAGGTCGCTCGCCTTGGAGCGGTCGATCGAGACGCGAACCACCGGCTGATTGAATTCGAGGTCGCTGTCCGAGACGATGAACATACCGCTCTTGCGTGCGGCTTCCTTCAGCTTCGCCATCTGGTCATAGACGGCCTGGAAGCCGGCGGTCGAATTGATCACCATCTGTATCGGCAGGCCACCCGGTCCGCCCGGCAACGGCGGCAGGTTGAACGCAAACGCCTGGACGCCTTCGATCTTGCTGATCTCGGCCTGCACCAGCGGCTTCAGCGCGATCGAGGATCGCTCACGCTCGTCCCACGGCTTGAGCAGCATGCCGGCAATGCCGCCCTGCGGGCCGTTGATGCCGTTGAGGACGAAGCGCAGGTCCGTTTCCGGAAACTTGGCAAAAGCCTTGTCGAGCTTGTCGCCGTAGAAGTCGACATAATCGATGTTGGCGTATTTCGGCGCCTTGGTCACCGAGAACACGATGCCCTGGTCCTCCTCGGGCGCGAGCTCCTTGGAGGTGTTCATGTAGAGGAAACCGACCAGACCCAGGATCGTCAGCGCGAACAAGCCGGTGATCGGACGATAGTCGAGCGAGCGGTCGAGCTGGCGGCCGTACCAGCGTGTCATTGAGCCGAACACCCTGTTGACCAGCCTCGAGAACCGCCCCTCGTCCGCGCTCTTCAGGAGGACCGAGCACATCATCGGCGACAGCGTCAACGCGATCACGCCCGACACGATCACCGAGCCCGCCAGCGTGAAGGCGAATTCGCGGAACAGCGAACCGGTCAGGCCGCCGAGGAAGCCGATCGGCGCGTACACGGCGGCCAGCGTAATCGTCATCGAGATCACGGGGCCGACGATTTCGCGCGCGCCCTGCAGCGACGCCTGCACCGGCGTCTTTCCTTCCTCCAGATGGCGATGGATGTTCTCCACCACCACGATGGCGTCGTCGACCACGAGCCCGATCGCCAGCACCATCGCCAGCAGTGTCAGAAGATTGAAGCTGAATCCCATCATCAGCATCAGGCTGCAGACGCCGATCAGCGACAGCGGAATCGTGACCACCGGAATGATGACCGAGCGGAACGAGGCCAGGAACAGGAAGATCACGACCACCACGATCAGCACGGCCTCGATCAGCGTGTTCTTCACCTCGTCGATCGACGACTGAATGAACTTGGTGGAATCGTAGGCCACTTTCATTTTCATCGATGGCGGCAGGTTGCGTTCGATCTCCGGCATCAACGCGCGCACGCCCTGGACCAGCGTCAGCGGGTTGCCTTGCGGGGTCGCCTGCACGCCGATGAAGATCGCGCGCTCGCCGCTAAACGCGACGCTTGCGTCCGAGCTTTGCGCCGCAAGTTCGACGGTTGCGATATCCTCGATCCGCACGAAGCCGCCGTCCTTGGACTTCACGATCATCTTCTTGAACTGCTCGAGGTTCCGCAGGTCGGTATTAGTCTGGACGTTCGAGACGATGAAATAGCCCTTGGACTGACCGGCCGCTGCCTGGAAGTTGTTGGCGGCGATCGCCGCGGAAACGTCGGTCGGCGACACGCCACGGCCCGCCATTCGCACCGGATCGAGCCAGAGCCGCATCGCAAAGGTCTGGCCGCCGAGAATGTCGGCCGACGCCACACCATCGACCGTCGACAGCACCGGCTGCACCACGCGTGTCAGATAGTCTGAAATCGCCGACCCCGAGAGTTCTTCGCTGGAGAAGCCCAGATACATCACGGCCGTGGTTTGGCCGGTCGTCTTGGTTATGACCGGGTCGTTCGATTCCTTCGGGATCAGGTATTTGACCGAGTTCACCTTGGCGAGAACTTCGGTCAGCGCCTGGTTCGGATCGAAATTCAGCTTGATGTAGACCTGAATCGTGCTGGTGCCCTGCACCGACGAGGAAGTGATGTAGTCGACGCCCTCGGCGGAAGCCACCGCCTGCTCGATCGGCGTGGTGATGAAGCCTTGAATCAGGTTGGCCGACGCGCCCGGATATGAGGTGGTGATGTTGACCACCGTGTTCGACAGCTTCGGATATTGCCGGATCGGCAACACGCTGGCGGCGCGCAGACCGATCAGGAGGATCAGCAGGCTGACGACGACCGACAGGACCGGACGCTTGATGAAGATATCGGTGAAGGCCATCGCAAAATCATCCCGCTGGGTTCAGCATTTCCGGGGCGCGGCCGAGCCATAAGACCGCCGCCCATCTTTCTCTCGCCGCGGCTCCTCAAGGGAGCCGCATCATGTATCAGTAACGCGGTATCAGTAGCGCGGCGGCTTCGCCGGAATCGCCGGCACCGGATCGTTCGAAATCGTCACCGGGGCTCCGGACTGCAGCTTGAGCTGTCCCACCGCCACGACGCGGTCGCCCTCCTTCAAGCCCTTCAGGACCTCGGCGCGGCCCTCGAGGCGCTTTCCGGTCTGCACGAAGGTGCGCGTCGCTATCAGGCTGGTCTTGCCGTCCTCCTCCTTCTTTTCACTGAGGAGGTAGACCGAGTCGCCATAGAGCGTGTAGTCGACCGCGGTTTCGGGCACGGTGACGACCGGCGGCTTGTCCGGCAGCACCACGGTGGTGGTCGCGAACATACCGGGCTTGAGGATCTTGTCCGGATTCTGGATCGTCGCCTGCACGCGAATGTTGCGCGTGTCCGCCGCGATCTGCGGCTCGATGGTGGTGATCTTGCCCTCGAATGTGCGGCCCGGATAGGCGTCGACCGCGATCCGAACGATCTGGCCGACCTTGAGCTGGCCGGAGTCCTTCTCCGTCACGGTGAAGTTCGCATACAGCATCGACAGATCGGTCAGCGAGACGATCTGCGTACCCGCAGTCAGATATTGTCCGACTTCGACCCTGCGAACACCGAGTTCACCGTCGAAGGGAGCGCGTACCAGCTTCTGCGAGATGATGGCTTCCGTTTTGGCAATGCCGGCGCTGGCCTGGTCGAACACAGCCTGGGCGTTGTCCACCGTCGCCTGCGGTCCAACCTGACGTTCGGCCAGTTGCTTGGCGCGATCCAGCGAGAGCTGTGCCACCCGCTGCTGTGCCTTGAAGTTGGCAAGGTCGCCCTGCTCGGGACCGTCGAACAGCTGCACCAGCGGCGTGCCTGCCTTCACGCTGGCGCCCGCCGTAAACTGGATATCGGTGATGCGGCCGTTGACGTCGGAGGTCACGTTGACCTGGTGCACGGCGGCGAGATCGCCGACCGCGGTCAGAAGATTCGGAATCGTCTCAGTGGTCGCCGTGGCGATGTTGACGCTGGTCGGCGGCGGCTTCATGGTCGCGAAGAACTGCGCGATCATCTTGCCTCGGAAGTAGTTGAACCAGACCAGGCCGCCAACCAGCAAGGCCAGCAGCGTTCCAACGATGATGAGCCACCGCACCATGCGGACCGGCCGCTTGTGCGGCTTGTCGGTAATCGGCTTGCCCGAAATCTTGTGTTCGGTCACGATATTCATGTCATGCACTTTCTGCAGTTACCGATTGTCCCGAATTCGGTGACAGCTCGCCGTCCAGATGAGAAGCAATTGCGGCTTCGGTAAGTCCGATGCCGCGCAGGATGAATTGACACAACTGCCGCTCCAGGTCGGCG
Source organism: Bradyrhizobium sp. AZCC 1719 (assembly GCF_036924525.1). Taxonomy (NCBI): domain Bacteria; kingdom Pseudomonadati; phylum Pseudomonadota; class Alphaproteobacteria; order Hyphomicrobiales; family Nitrobacteraceae; genus Bradyrhizobium; species Bradyrhizobium sp. AZCC 1719. The sequence continues at coordinate 6,930,245 of NZ_JAZHRU010000001.1, forward strand.
GCGTTGCCGTAAGAAAGACAGGGCACGGGCGGAAGCCTCGTCAGCGCCGCCATCAGCACGGTGTGGTGCGCGAACCAGAACAGGTTGAGCGGATCGCTGCCGATCCGCGTCGCGTCGCCGGCCGTTACAGCGCGCTCGATCGATGCTGTGAACACCGGCCCGATCAGGCCGGAGATCTTGTCGTAGAGCAAACGCGCGAATTCGCCGTCATCGAGATGGCTGGTCGTCATCAGCCGCAGCCGCTGCGCTTCCTCCTGATCCGAGCCGTCCGACACCTCCATGAAATGGCCAACCATGCTCTTGACCAGTTCGACCAGTGTGGCAGTTGAGGGCTGCTGGCCGAGCAGGTGCGCGAAATCCGGATCGGCCTCGCACTCCTCGGCGAGGATTTCGGCATAGAGCGCGGCCTTGGACGGGAAATGCTTGAACAACAGCCCTTCCGAAATGGCTGCAGCCGCCGCCACGCTCTTGGTCGTGGTGCCGGCAAAGCCGTGACGGGCAAAGCATCGCTTGGCGGCGCTCAAGATCAATTGCCGCCGCAAGTCACTGGTCATGCGCAGGGTAGACATGGGGGCGTGAGTAATCACTCACCTTGACGAAGTCAAGGATACATTGCAGCGCACCACGCGGATTCCGTCACCGGGTGGCGTCAAAGACACAGCCTCATCGCTTTGTTTGAGCACGATTTTTTGGGAAATCGGGCTCTCGCGTTGCAGACTTATCCCGAATTGATCGCAACCCCAAGGCGCTTGGATCAAGGCGCTTTGGATCAGGGCGCTTGGACGGTGTAGCCTGAAAGCTGCGCCGACTTGACGCTTTGAAAGCGGCGTCTAAGATAGTTGCAAATGCGACTAATTTGACGGCCGCTTACCTTTCCGTCTTCCCAACGAGTACGGCGAGCCATGAATCTGGATGCGCGCGAACTGGCGGCCACGTTCGACCTCGAAAAGCTGACGCCAGAGTTCTACGCCAACCCCTACCCGACCTATCGCGCGCTGCGCGAGAGCGAACCGGTCAAGCGGTTGCCGAATGGGTCGTATTTCCTGACCCGCTACGACGATCTGGTCGCAGCCTACAAGAACACCAAGGCCTTCTCGTCCGACAAGAAGAAGGAGTTCTCGCCGAAGTATGGCGACTCCCTGCTCTACGAGCACCACACCACGAGCCTTGTGTTCAACGATCCCCCCGCCCACACCCGCGTCCGCCGGTTGATCATGGGCGCATTATCGCCGCGCGCGATCGCCGGCATGGAGCCCGATCTGGTCCGGCTGGTCGACCGCCTGCTCGACGCCATCGCCGCCAAGGGCAAGGTGGATCTGATCGACGATTTCGCTGCTGCCATTCCGATCGAAGTGATCGGCAATCTGCTCGATGTGCCGGAGAGCGAGCGCGATCCCTTGCGCGACTGGTCGCTGGCCATTCTCGGCGCGCTGGAACCGGTGATCGGCCCGGACGCCTTCGCCCGCGGCAACAAGGCGGTGAAGGATTTCCTGGCGTACCTCGAAGGGCTGGTGGCGCGGCGACGGGCCAAGCCCGGCAATCCCGACCGCGACGTGCTGACGCGGCTGATTCAGGGCGAAGACAATGGCGAGCGGCTGACCGAAAAGGAGCTGCTGCACAACTGCATCTTCCTGCTCAATGCCGGGCACGAGACCACCACCAACCTGATCGGCAACGGGCTGGTCGCGTTACTGAACCACGCAGGCGAGAAACGCCGGCTGATTGAAAATCCCGATCTGATCAAGACCGCGGTCGAGGAAATGCTGCGGTTCGAGAGCTCCAACCAGCTCGGCAACCGCATGACCGTCGAGCCGTTCGAACTCGGCGGCGTCGCGATGCCACCGGGCACACCTGTGACGCTGTGCATCGGCGCCGCCAACCGCGACCCCGCCCAGTTCGCCGATCCCGAACGTTTCGATATCGGCCGCACGCCGAACCGGCATCTGGCCTTCGGCACCGGCGCGCATCAATGCGCCGGCATGGCGTTGGCGCGACTCGAGGGCGCCATCGCGATCTCGCGTTTCCTCGCGCGCTTTCCGGATTATGCGCTCGACGGCGAACCGGTACGCGGCGGCCGCGTGCGCTTCCGTGGATTTCTGAGCGTACCTTGCACGGTCAGCTAAGGCGCAGGCGAACTGTATTAGTCCTGCGTCGTAAAATCGCAAACGTAAGTCATAGCCGCGACGAACGATTCCTGCGCTTGCGCGTTGATGCTCCCGGGCGACGAAGCGAGGGAGTGAGATCATGCTTTCGAGCAGCGCTCGCATCGCAGCATTTTTGCTCGGTATCTCCGCGATAGCGGTGAGCACCGGCTCGTCCGCCCAGCATCGAGGAGGCGCTGGTCCGGCTGGCGGAGGCGCGCCAGCAGCCCGGCCGGCTGCACCGCCACCGGCGATGGCCCGCCCAGCGGCGCCACCGGCGATGGCCCGCCCGGCCGCGCCTCCGGCCATGGCGCGACCCGCCGCCCCGACGATCCGTGCAGCTCCTTCGCCGCAACGTCCATCAATAGCCCCACGGGCCGCGCCACCGCGTATCGCCGCGCCACCGCGGCCGGCAGCGCCGCGTGTCGTAGCGCCGCGGCCTGAGATTCAGCGTGCCGCGCCGCCGCAGCGACCGGCCATGGCGAGGCACCCCGAACCGCGCATCACCGCACCGTCGCGGCCGGGCGCATCGCCTGTCGCGGGCGCGAGCCCGTCGCGAAGGGAGCAGATCGAAACGCGTGCGCAGCAGCGCGAGCAGCGCCTCCAGCAGCGGCAGCAAATGGTACAGGAGCGCCAGCGCGATATGCTGTCGCGTCAAAGCACGGAGCGGCAGGGCCGCATCGATCGCTTGCAGCAGCGCGTCCAGCAGTTGCAGTCGCAAAAGCCGGAAGGTCCCCGGGCGCAACGCGAGCAGCAAAGATCGCTGCAGACTCAAAACCGCCTGCTCCAGCGCGAGCAGCGCATCCAGGAACGTGACCAGGCACGCCTGCAGCGGCTGGGGCCACAGCCCTCGGCTGAACGATCCGCCTCTGCGGCGGCCATGCAGGCCGCTGCCCGCGGGCGATTTTCCGCGCAGTTCCGCAGCAATGATGCCCTGCAAGCCCGAGCGGCGCTGACCGCCCGGGAGAACCGCTGGGCTCCGCGCCACGCCTGGCGGCGCGGCCATCGCGCCGCGTTCGTGGCATGGCTCGGCCCGGTGTTCTGGCCTTACGCCTATTCCGACATCTTCAATTACACGTTCTGGCCCCACGCCTACGACCCCGGCTATTGGGCGTATGCCTACGACGACTTCGTCGACACCGTGTTTTGGGGTACAGACAGCCCCTATTCCGCATATGCCAGATATCCCGAGCCCGGGGCGGCGGTCACCGATTTCCGACCGGGCAAGCGCGCAAGCGTGAGCCAGCAGGCGCTCCGGCAGGTGTGCAGAGAACCGGACGAGGGCGTGACCGCCTGGCCGATCGCGTCGATCGTGCGCGCCGTGCAGCCGACACCCGAGCAGCGCGCCCTGCTCGACGAGTTGAAGGCCGCCGCGGCAAAGGCTGCCGACGTCTTCAAGGATTCTTGCGCTGACTCCTTTGCCATGACACCGCCCGGTCGCTTGCGGGCGATGACGAACCGCGTGACGGCTACGCTCGACGCGGTAAGGATCGTGCGTCCGGCGCTTGAGCGGTTTTACAATTCGCTGGACGACGAGCAAAAAGCGCGCTTCAACGCGCTCGGCCCGAACGTCGGCGAGCGTTCGCAACAGCAGCCGCAGCAGGAAGCGAATACGCAAACCGAGCGCTGCGGCGAGCCGAAGTCCAGCCTCACGCAGCTACCGATTGAGCGGATCGAGGCCGTGATACATCCGGCGGGCAAACAGAAGGACGCGCTCGATCTCTTGAGCAAGGCGACGAACGACGCGGTCCAGAAGTTGCAGGCCGCCTGCCCCGACGAGGTGCCGCTCACACCGCTCGGACGGCTGGAGGCAATGGAGAAGCGGCTCGAGGCCATGCTGCAGGCAGCCGCGCTGGTGCAGCCGGCATTGGACGAGTTCTATGCCACGCTGAGCAACGAGCAGAAGGCGCGCTTCAATACGATGCCGCAGGTCGCAAGCCAGTGACCGAAACATGCCCGGCATCCTTTCTTGACGAGGATCGAATGAGTCAATCGCATTTTGTCACGCTGCTCGTCCGGCCGACATCCGGCCGGCGAGACGCACGTTTGCGGCACGGTCGGACGTTGCTGATAGGCGCGTTGAGCGGACTGGCGTGCATGCTTTTATCGCCTTCCGCCCTGCCCCAGGCGCCGCAAGGCGCGGAGGGCGTCTCAGGACAACAGGCGTTCAACAATGCCTGTCGAACGTGCCACATCATGAGAGAGGGCGACAATCGGCTGGGTCCCAACCTGCACAAGATCGTCGGACGGAAAGCGGGATCGCTACCAGACTATGGGTTTTCCAGCGCAATGAAGGAGGCAGGATTCGTCTGGGATGAGGAGAAGCTCGATCGCTTCATTGCTAACCCCGATGAGGTCGTGCCCGGCAACAGCATGAAGCCGTATGGCGGTCTCTCATCGAGCGAGGATAGAAAAAAGATCATCTCCTTCCTTGCTCAATCACGGTAACGCCGCAGCCTGGGTTTCTAGAGAAAAAACGCCCCGGTCATTTCACCGCGCGTGCCGATGCCAAAGCGCGCTCCATCACCCGCGCTACGATGACCGCAGAGCGCTCGTCGAGATGGACACCATCGGCCCAACGCAGTTCGTGTCGGTTCACATCGATAGACAGCCATCGATTGGAATCCGGAAACGCGGCATGAATAATTTCCCGTGTGATCGCCGCAGATCGCGAGCCTTCGATCGGCTCGGAATAGGGTAACTCGAACAGCAACACGCGCGCACCGCGCTGTTCCACGATCCGCATCAGCTCCCCAATCCGTTTCGCGTTAGACTGCACCGTATCCGTCGGATCCTCCGCGTTGAATTGCTGCAGCGCGCGATCCGCATAAACCCGGCTGTCGAAATCACTCGGCGGCTGCGCAACCAATCTGCGCAGCTCGAGCGAAACCTGCTCATGCGTCAGCGGCGTATGAAGCCGCTGCTCGTAGGCGGCTACCGCGGCCCTGATCGGGCGAAAGAACAATGGTTCGGCATCGCCGCGTGAGTAACGTTCGACCAGCGCGGCGTCGGCCTGACGGGCGAGAACATTCGCTTCAACCAGAATGAAGCTCGGAAGCTGCGGCTGGTTCGCAACGATCTCCAGCCCGGTGAGCGGCGAGCCGCCCGCGAGCGCCAGATTTCTCAACTTGGGCGTTGCAAAATATTCCTCCTTGAGGCGGAACGTGATCGAGCTGCCCACCAGCACGACGTCAGGCGCCGGCTCGCGCAGGTAACGGCTGAGCGTAATCAGCGTGCCGTCCCGCGTCGTCGTTGCCGGCATTTGCAGCCCGCTGCCGAAGCGCACGGTAGCGAAGCCGCAGGCGATCAAGACAATCGCCGCGCCGGCCCCGCATTTTATCAACCACCGAACGGCAGACACGTCTTCCTCGCTCCTCAGAACTGAAAGTAGATGAACGACGTTTCGGGACCGGCTTCCAGATACATCAGCGCGGCCATCGAGCCGTAGAGATATGGCTCCGCCCAGCGAAGCTTTCCCTCGGACAGCGGACGAACACCAAGGTGCTGAATCATGACCGGCAGCGAATAGAGTAGCGCCAGGTTGTAGAACAGCTTCGTCGGATTGGGATTCGTGCTCGCCGTAAACATGCCCGTGAGGTAGCCGACCGCATGATCGAAGTTCGGCAGCTTGAAGAAGATCCAGAGCATGGTGACGCAGACAAAAACGACAGTCATCCGGGCTGCTCGAAATACCGCAAAATCGATCGACGCCAAACGCGCCAACAAGGGGCGTTCGAGCACCAGCAACAGGCCGTGCAATAGTCCCCAGATCAGATAGCTGAGGCCGGCGCCGTGCCAGAGGCCGCCCAGCCCCATCACGATCATCAGGTTCAAATAGGTGCGCCATATGCCGTGACGATTTCCGCCGAGCGGGACGTAAAGATAGGTCCGCAGCCAGGTCGACAGCGAGATATGCCAGCGCGTCCAGAACTCGGAGAACGAGGTCGAGATGTAGGGAAGATTGAAGTTGATCGGCAAACGATAACCGAACAGCAGGGCAAGGCCGATCGCGATCGCGGAATAGCCGAAGAAATCCGCATAGATCTGATAGCTGTAGAGAAAAACCAGCAGCCAGCGATCCTGGGTCTGCAGCGTCTCGTAGAGCGGGAAGCTCATGTAAGACGTCATTTCATTGAGGTTGTTGGCAACGTAGAGCTTGAAGAAAAACCCGGTCAGGATCCATTTCGCGGCTTCGACGAACGGAATGTCCGCAAAGTATTTCGGCTTGATCTGCGGCATGAACATTTCCGCGCGCGTGATCGGACCCGAAACGAGCTGCGGAAAGAAAATGATGTAGAGGAATACGCCGGTCAGCGTCGGCGGCGCGCCCTTCTGCCGGGTCAAATCGACCAGGAGGCTGATGTTGTGGAAGACGAAAAATGAAATGCCGATCGGCAGCGGCAGCTTCAGAAGAAAATCGAGCGGCGCGAAATCGACCAGGCTGGGTGACGCCGGATCGATAAACAGCAATTTATATTTGAAGAACGCCAGCAGCGCGAGGTTGAAGGCGATGCCAGCCGGCAGCCAGAGCTGCCGGTTCCGCAACGCCAGGATCAGGAAGAGATATGTTCCGAGAACCGCGACAGCCAACAGCGCCAGCAGTTCCGGCTGGCCATAGCCGTAAAAGAACAGGCTGGCGAACACCAGCAGTTGGACCTGAAATGCTCGCAGCGCCGGAAGATAATACGCCGCAAATACGATCGCGACGAAAATGCCGAACTGCCAGGATATGAAAGTCATGCCGCCCCAACGGTAGTTGGGGAAGCTCTAGCATTTCGACCCGGGAGGGCCTAGCCGGAACCGGATTGCCGGTCCGCAAGCGGACGGCTCGACGCGGCCCGATTCGGCCACAGAGTTCGGGAAGTCCTAGTTGCCGGCAGTGTTGAAGCGGGAGAGGTCGCAATCCCGTTCGGCATATCTCACGCGCCGCAGGCCCTCGCGGTCTTCAACGACGGTCGGCCGGCAGCGTTCCCTCCAGGCGGCCTGGGCGGCTTCATCGGCCTTCAGTTCTTCCGCGGTCCGGGGCGTGATCTTCACGGTGCCGCGGCTGCCGACGTAGAAATTGGTTTGCTGGCTGGGAAGCAGCGGCGCGCCCGAGGCAATGGCCGCGGCCTTGGCATCCGCTGCGGCCCGCGCCGCGCGGGCGGCCTGGGCGGCATCTGCGGCATGGCCGTGGTCCATCGCAAATTGCGCGGACGCGGACGATACCGAAGCGACGACGATCGAGATTGCGATGAAGACGCGCATGGACACTGCCTCTTGATGAATGCGTCTGTCAGCAATGACCGACAAGCATTGAGGCGGCGTAAAGCTGTGTGACTAACCGGATCGCAATTTGATCGATAAAGGTTTAGCGGTCTTTCGGGCACGCGTTGCCCACCGTTCATCGAGCTGTAGGCTCGGAATTCTCCTCGCTCGCGGCGAGGAGAAGCTTGCTACTCGCTGCGGCCGAATTCGCAGCCCTTGCGGGCGTAAACCAGGCGGACGACGCCTTCGTTGTCGTAGGTGCGCTTCGGCTTGCAGAACGCTTCCCACTTCTCGATGCTGGCGCGTTTTGCCTTTGCGTCTTCCTGATCCTGCGCCTCGCTGCGCACCGGATCGTCCAGATAGGAAGTCGTGCACACCCTGCCGTAGAACTTGCTGTAGGTGCAGCGTTCCACGACCTGCCAAGCCTGCGCCGATGTCGACAGCAGGGCTAGTGTCGCAATTGCGTAAAGGATTTTCATGTTGTCGCTCATCGCTCGAGGAGACTTTCTCCGTGCGACTAGCTAGCGCCGGAGTTTATCGAGGCGCAACGGTAACCCTTTGTTAATCTAAATACCCGCGGAAAAGGTTAAATCTGGAACCGCGCGCTGTCTCCTCATGCGACACTATCACAACCAGAACGCGCGGCAGTTCACATACGGGACAACATCGTCCGTCATTGAGACAGAGGAACAAGCATCTTCGAGTGACGGCTGTTAGACCACCGTGCGATGCCGCGCGATGCAGGTCTGCAGGACCTCATCCATCGGCCTTGCCCACCACTCGTTGGAGAAGATTTCGATCTCGGAATAGCCGGCAAAGCCCTGCGCCTCGACCGCTGATCGCACAGATGTGATGTCGATGACGCCGTCGCCCATCATGCCGCGATCGTTGAGGACGTCTTTTGTCGGCACCAGCCAGTCGCAGACGTGAAACGCCAGCAATCGATCTTTCCCCGCGCGCGCGATCTGCGGCATCAATTCCGGGTCCCACCAGATGTGATAGACGTCGAGCGCAACGCCGAGCGCACCGGTGCGCTGCGGGTCGATCTGATCGCAAATGTCGAGCGCCTGCTTCGTCGTGTTCACACAGGCACGGTCGGCGGCGTAGGCCGGATGCAAGGGCTCGATCGCGAGCGGCATGTTGGCCTCTCTCGCATACTCCAGCATTTCCGCGATCGCGTCATGGACCTGCGTACGCGCAGCCGCAATGTCCTTCGAGGCCGCGCTTCCCGGCCGCGAATATTGCGGCAGGCCGCCGACGACCAGCACGATGCAGGGCGCACCCAGCGCCTTGGCTTCGTCCACTGCGCGTCGGTTGTCGTCGCGCGCCTCGATGCGATGCGCGGCGTCCGCCGTGAACATGCCGCCGCGGCAATAGCCGGACAATTCAAGGCCGGCGTCGCGCACGGTCCGCACTGCGCGCTCGAGGCCGATGGCCGCAACCTGGTCGCGCCAGGGATCGATGGCGCGGATGCCATGGCGCGCACAGGCGTCGATGATGGCAACGAGGTCGCCCTGCTTGCGGACGGTTGCCGTGTTCAGCGACAGCCAGCGATGATCGCTCGAGAAATCACGCATCAGGGTTCGATGCCGCGCGTTGTCAGCACCGTCTTCATGCGCCGTGTCGCCAGTTCGGGGTTGGAGAGCAGCCCAGCTTTATCCGCAAGGCGAAACAGTTCGGCCAGATGCAGCGTCGAGCGCGTGCTCTCCTGCCCGCCGACCATGGTGAAATGATCCTGGTGGCCGTTGAGATAGGCCATGAACACGATGCCGGTCTTGTAGAATCGCGTCGGCGCCTTGAAGATATGCCGCGACAGCGGCACCGTCGGCCCCAATACGTCATGGAAACCGGCCTGGTCGCCGGCAGCCAGCCGTGACAGCGCGTAGGACGCCGCCGGCGCGATGGCATCGAAGATGCCGAGCAGCGCATGCGAAAAGCCTTGCTCGTCGCCCGCGATCAGTTCGGCGTAGTTGAAATCGTCGCCGGTATACATCTTCACCTTGGGATCGAGGCGACGGCGCATGTCGATCTCTCGCTGCTTGTCGAGCAGCGAGACTTTTACGCCATCGACCTTGGCGGCATTGGCGTTGATGATGGCAACCGCCGTATCCATTGCCTTGTCGAGATCGGCCGTTCCCCAATAGCCCGACAGCGCCGGGTCGAACATGTCGCCGAGCCAGTGGATGATCACGGGCTCGCGAACCTGTGACAGTACCCGGTTGTAGACCTTGGCGTAATCGTCGGCGCTGCGGCCGAGTTTTGCCAGCGCACGCGAGGCCATCAGGATGATGCGGCCACCGGCCTTTTCGACTGCCGCGATCTGTTCCTCATAGGCGCGGATCACGTCGTCGATCGATTTTGCATCTTCTACTGCGAGGTGGTCGGTGCCGGCGCCGGAAAACACCAGCGCATTGCCCTTCGCTTTCGCAGCCTTTACCGAACGCTGGATCAGTTCCAGCGAGGTCGGCCAATCCAGCCCCATGCCGCGCTGCGCGGTGTCCATCGCTTCGGCAACGCCAAGGCCGAGATCCCAGACATGCTCGCGGAACGCGATGGTGCGGTCCCAGTCAATGGCGGATGTCAGCCACGGGTCGTTGTCGGCGAGCGGGTCCGCCACGACATGGGCAGCGGAAAACGCCACGCGGTTGAGCGCACCTTCAAGCTTCGCCGGAAACGTCCGCGACGCCGCCAGGCGATAATCCTCTATTTTGCGATCCGCCGTCGGCAGCTTCAGCGATAGCGATGACATCGGCAGGACTGGCTTGTTCATGCTTAAGCCTCCTCACACCTTGATCGGGGCAACGTCGATCCAGCGCCGCTCGCGCCAGCTCTGCAGCGCGCATTCGGCAAGCTGCACGCCCTTGGCGCCTTCCAGCAGCGTGTATTTGTAGGGCGCGTCCTCGCAGACGTGGCGGATGAACATTTCCCACTGCTCCTTGAAGCCGTTGTCGTAGACAACGTTATCGGGAACCTTCTGCCAGTCGGCGTAGAAATCATGAGTGCGTTTCTCGTCCGGATTCCACACCGGCCGCGGCGTCGCCTGGCGCGTCTGGATCACGCAATCGGTCAGGCCCGCCACCGCCGAGCCGTGGGTACCGTCGACCTGAAAGGTGACGAGATCGTCGCGATAGACCCGCGTCACCCAGCTCATGTTGATATGCGCGATCACGCCGCCCTTGAGGCGGAACGTGGCATAGGCGGAGTCGTCGGCGGTCGCCGTATACTTCTTGCCCTTTTCGTCGAAACGTTCGGGGATGTCGGTGGTGCCGAGGCAGGAGATGCTCTCGACCTCGCCGAAGAGATTGTCGAGCACATAGCGCCAGTGGCAGACCATGTCGAGAATGATGCCGCCGCCGTCCTCGCTGCGATAGTTCCACGACGGCCGCTGCGCTTCCTGCCAGCCGCCCTCGAACACCCAGTAGCCGAACTCACCGCGCACCGAGAGCATGCGGCCGAAGAAGCCGGAATCGCGCAGGAAGGCGAGCTTCTTCAAGCCCGGCAGGAACAGCTTGTCCTGCACCGTGCCGTGCTTGATGCCTTTGGCCTTGGCGAGCTTCAGCACCGCGACCGCCTCCTCCAGATTGGTCGCGATCGGCTTTTCGCAATAGACATGTTTACCGGCCTCGATCGCCTTCGTCAGCAGCGACGGGCGCGCCTGCGTGGTCGCAGCGTCGAAGAAGATGGTGTCGTTTTTGTCGGCCAGCGCCTTGTCGAGATCGGTCGACCACCGCTCCACATTGAAGCGCTTGGCGAGCCGTTCCACCTTGTCCGCATCGCGGCCGATCAGGATCGGGTCGGGCAGCATACGGTCGCCGTTCGACAGCAGCACGCCGCCCTGGTCGCGGATCGCGATGATAGAGCGGACCAAATGCTGGTTGAGTCCCATGCGGCCGGTAACGCCGTTCATGATCAGGCCGAGGCGTTTGGTCGTCATACTGCTTTCTCCAAAGGAATTCTGAGCGAGGACTGCGCGAGCGGCGACATCGCGGACCAGTCCGGATGCGTGGCCGTGGCGAAGCCAGGTGTGGTCAGCGATCCCGTCAGGAGATCGCCGTCATGGATCGCGAGACGAATTTTGTTGCCGTCGCGGACATAGAGATCGGGATGACCTGCGAGAAACGCCTCCGCCTCCGTGGCAGGCGTATCGCCAAAACCATCCACATAGTGGTGGCCGTTGCGCTCGGCATGGGTGACGCCGATCAGTGCACCGAGCGCGAGGTCCTGCTGCACGGCAAGGCCCGCCTGGCAGGTCAGGTCCTCGCCGGCGATGAAGCATTTTTCGCCGGCGGCACTCCATTTGGCCGCACGCGTGGCGTTGATCACCGACTTGTAGATGCCCTTGCAGGACTTCGAGGAGATGCCGCGATAGCCGAGCGCCCGCGCCACCGGGAAGGCGTCGTAGGAATCGTCGGCCTCGTCGACGATAAAATCGCGCCGCGCCAGCGCGCCGAGCGGCGATTGCCGCGTAATGTCGCGCGGCATCGGCTGCTCGATGTAGAGGAGCTTTTGCGCGATCGGCCGGAGGACCGCATCGCGGTCGAGCCGCTCGACAAGCGCATTCAATGCAGTGAGGTCGGCGTACTGTTCATTGGCGTCGAGTGTGACGCGGTAATCGTACGACAGCGTCGCCAGTTCATTGCCGATCCGGATCAGCCGATCCGCATCGTGCGCGGGGTCGCCGTTTAGCTTGAGCTTGAAGTAGCGCGCGCCGGCGTTCTCTCTGATGTCGGCAACGCCGCCCTCGCCTTCGACCTTGTCGTCCATGCCAACCGTATGCCGGATCGCGACGCGCTCCAGCCGCTTCCGGCCTGCGAGAAAGCGCGACACGTCATCATCGCCGAGATCGCGCGACAGGCGCGCATCCATGCCTGCGATGTTGTCGGCCATGCCGTCGAAGAAGCTGGTTCCCGCGCAACGCAGCAGCGCGTCGAGAATCGCCTTATCGATTTCGGCCGGCCCGTAGGCCGCCGCCAGCGGCGGAATATCTTCTCGCGCGCAGGCTTCGATCTGCGCGCCGATGCAGGCCGCATGCAGGCCGAACGCGGTCTCGAAGCCCGAATGCGCCAGATAGATATCCCGCGCGACTAGAAGCGAGCGCCGTAGTTCCTCGACTGTCTGCTCTGGCGCGAGGTGCGGCCGCTTGTCGAACCATTTTGGAACCAAGAACTCGGCGCTCGCGCCGACAGCCCTGCCCTTGCCCTCGACCTCAATCTCGACCCGCACAAAAGCCTGCGGCGTCGCATTGATGACGACCGCGCCGAATCGGAACGGCCGGGCAAAGGTGACCGGGCGTTCGAAAAATGAGATGTCTCGTACGGCCAAGCGTAACGGCATCGAGCCAGCTTTCAGTCGAGCGCGCTTTGCGTGAAAAAATGCTTGCGAATCCGCTGCACCAGTTCGGTGAAGGCGGGATCGGCCATCGCGTCGAGCGAGCGCGGGCGCGGCAGTGGCACGTCGTAGATCGCGGCGATCGCGCCGGGCCGTTCGGTCATGACAAGCACGCGGTCGGCCAGGAACACCGCTTCCGGAATCGAGTGCGTGATCAGCAGCACGGTCTTGCCGGTCTCGCGCTGGATTCGCATCAGTTCGACATTCATCTTCTCGCGCGTCATCGCATCGAGCGCGCCGAACGGCTCGTCCATCAGCATGATCTTGGGATCGTGCACCAGCGCGCGGCAGATCGAGGCGCGTTGCTGCATGCCGCCGGACAATTGCCAGGGCAGCTTTTTCTCAAAGCCTTCAAGGCCGACCAGCTTCAACAGCGCTTTCGCCCGCGGCAGATATTCGTCGCGCGGCAATTTCTTCATGTCGATCGGCAACATCACGTTGGAGAGGATGTTGCGCCAGGGCAGCAGCAGCGCGTTCTGGAACACGATGCCGACATTGCCGTGCGGTTTTGTAACCTGCTCGCCTTCGACCAGAATCTCCCCCGTCGATGGCGCGAGCAGCCCGGAAATCATCTTCAACAGCGTGGACTTGCCGCAGCCGGACGGGCCGACCACGACAAAGAACTCGCCTTCGTTGATGTGGAAATCCAGCGGCCGCAGCGACGGCACGTCGCCGTCGCGTGAACGATAGGTTTTTGAGACGCCTGATAGCGTGATGCCGGACGCCGCGCCGCTGGCGCGATCGGATACCAGGCGCAAATGCGCGGCTGGTTGGTCGATCTCGGTTGGTTTGGTCGCAGGATTCATTCAGCTCATTCCGTTGTCGAGATGCCCGTCATTCCGGGATGGTCCGAAGGACCAGACCCGGAATCTCGAGATTCCGGGTTCGATGCTGCGCATCCCCCCGGAATGACGGCTTATTCACGAACCGCCCTGCGGCAGATAGTCGTTGGTATAAAACGCCTTCGGATTGTCCTTGGCCTTGGCATCCAACCCGCCATATTCGACCATCAGATTGACCGTGTCGGTCATGTTCTGGTCGGTCACCTGGAACGGCCGCTTGTTCTTGGTTTCAGCCGTGCGGTAGAGCGGGATCGTCAGCTCAAAACCCTTCGTCAGCGTCTCGATCTTGCCGCCCTTCGGGTTGGCATCGAGGATCGACTGCGCCGCACCCTTCGGATCCTTCTCGGCGGCTTCGACCGCTTTCGTCGTCGCCGACATGAAGCGCTTGACGAGATCGGCATTGGCCTTGACGAAGTCGGTGTTGGCGACGACGCCCGAGCAGACCATGTTGATGCCGTAGTCGGCGAACTTGATCGCGTTGACGTCCTTACCCGTCGCGTCCTTGATCTTCATCGACTGGTCCATGACATAGCCGAGCAACAGATCGGCCTGGCCGTTGATGACGGCGTTCAGCTTGGTCTGGCCGTCGCCGGCGACCGTCTGGAAGTCGCTTTCCTTCAGGCCGGTCTTCTTCAAAAACAGCGGCCAGATCTGCGTCATCGAGTCCGCAGGCGTGATCGCCACCGTCTTGCCCTTGATGTCTTCGGGCTTCTTGATGTTCTTTTCGACAAAGCCCATCGCCGACATCGGGCTGGTCTGCAGCAGCACGCCGGTGGCGACGATCGGGGCACCCTTGACCGCCGCGCGCATCATGGTGGGAACGTCGACATAGCCGAAGTTCGCGGTCTTGGCCGCAACGGCCTGCGTGGTCGCCGCCGAGCCGCGGCCTTCCTGGATCTCGAGGTCGATGCCTTCGGCGGCATAAATGCCCTTGGCCTTGCCGTAATAGAACGGCGCGTGCTCGCCATAGACGTACCAGTTCAGCATCAGCACGACCTTGTCGGCGGCCGATGCCGGAAGCACCGAAAGCGCGGTCCAGATCAGGGCGGCGGAGATCGCCGTTATCACTCGTATCATGGTCATCCTCCCGTTTGGTGATGCAGCCCTTGGATAGGCCGCCTGTTGGTTTGGCTTAGGAAGCAAAAATGATGTCCTCGCGCTGGCTGACATGCCAGGGAATCACGAGCCGCTCGATCCGGTCGACGACCCAGAACAGGACCACGCCGAGCAGCGCCAGGATCACCAGCGCGGCAAACATCGTCGGCAGGTCGAAGGTGCCGATCGAGCGCTGCATCACGTAGCCGATGCCGGAATTGGAGCCGACGAACTCGCCGACGACAGCACCGACGACGGCAAGAGTCACCGAGACTTTCAGGCCGGAGAAGATCGCCGGCATCGCGTGCGGCAGGTTGACGGCGCGAAACACCTGAAAACGGCTACCCTGCATGGCGCGCGCGAGATCGACCATATCAGGGTCGACCGACTTGAAACCCTGCACCGCCGACACTACCACCGGGAAAAACCCGAGCAGAAACGCCGAGATCACCTTTGGGATAATGCCGAAGCCAAACCACACCACGAACAGCGGCGCGATCGCGATCTTCGGCACAGATTGGGAGAATACCAGTAGCGGATAGACATAGCTCTCCACCGTCTTCGATCCCGCGATCAGCATCGCGACGGGAATGCCGAACACGGCCGACAACAGGAAGCCGCAGATCGTGGCGTAAGTGGTGGGCCAGGCCTGCCGCAGCAGTTCCGGCCAATCCGTCCGCAGCACCGCCACGACATCGCCCGGCGCCGGGATCTGGTAGGCCGGAATCTGGAACAGGCGAATGGTGAGGTCCCACATCACCACGATGAACAGCAGGAACAAAAACGGCCGCACCCACGCAGCATTCAGCGCTTTCGACACGCCACTCTCGCGCTTCAGCTCGGCCACATCCCGCTCCCTGGTCATCGTCTTATGGGCGGGAAATTAACCCGTTGGATAAATACTGGCAAGCAAGTTTTTGTGCGGCGAAATGGCCTGTTTTCCGTCGCCCTACGAACGCCCCCCGGCGTCATGACCCCGCCGCCGCTGCGAACGCAGGGCCCATGACCATAAGTGTCTGTTTTGCGAACGCTGGGCCGCCGTCCCGGTACGACAATCAAGATCGGTGGTTATGGGTTCCTGCGTTCGCAGGAACGACGGTTAGACCGGCTGATGCGCTGGCGGCCGCACGCCCGGCTTCTCGGGCTTGCCGAAATCCGCGGTCGATTTCCCCGTCAGCGCCGCCAGCACCAGCGCCACCATATGCGCCAGGCGCTCGTCCCTCGCCTCCTTCTTCAGGAGGTCGCGGCCGAAGATCACGGAAAGGGTTGCGCTGTTGGAGAGATAGAAGAAGCACAGCGCGGCGATCGAGATATAGAGCTGGACGGGATCGACGGCGACGCGGAAATCGCCGCTTTCGACGCCGCGTCTCACCACGGTGCGGATCATCTCGACGAACGGCGAGTGCATCGACTTTACCTTGGTCGAGCGCTTCAGATGGCGCGCCTTTGCAAGGTTCTCGGTGTTGAGCAGCGCCAAAAATTCCGGGTTGCGGAGAAAATAATTCCAGGTGAAATCGATCAGCCGTTCGATCGCCTCGGGCGGATCGAGGTGTTCGAGATCGAGCCCGCGCTCCTCGGAGCGGATTTTCTCGTAGGCGCCTTCCAGCACCGCGAGGTAGAGGTCTTCCTTGTTGCCGACATGGTAGTACAGCATGCGCTTGTTGGCGCCGGCGTTGGCCGCAATGCGGTCGACGCGCGCGCCGGCCAGGCCATGGGCGGCGAATTCCTGCTTGGCGGCCTCGAGAATGCGAAGCCGCATCCCCTCGGGGTCTCGCTGCCATTTCTGAACGCGTTTTGCCTTTGCCAAATCAGTCGCCCGTTGGTCGCATCGGCCAAGCTGTAGCATGCAGGGAAGCGTTTGAGAATGAAGGTTGTTCACCCGCCCCTGGAGGGGGAGGGTCGTATCGCATCGCGCGAAGCAAGATGCGATACGGGGTGGGGTGACAGTCTCTCCATTGAGGCGGTGGTGCGGGTGGAGAGATCACCCCACCCCGTCTCACGTTTCGCTACGCTCAACGTGAGCCGACCCTCCCCCTCCAGGGGAGGGTAGCTTCGGTAACTTCAGTCGGGCTTCCCCGCCGACGGCTGTACCAGCAGCGTGGGTACACCGCACGTCCCGTTCCGTACCGTCATCACCCGCGTTCCCGGCTTGCGGCCGGTGCGGACTTCCGAGACGTCGACGCCGGCCTGGACAAGCCGCGCATGGGTGGCGTCGATGTCGGTGACGCGCCAGCACAGGCCGCGAAGTTTGTCTTGAAGTTTTTCCTGCGACGTATCCGTCGCCTTGCCCGGCCGGTGCGTGACCTCGACGATGAGGTCGCCGCAGCGGAAGAACATCAGCCGGCCCCAATCGGGGTGCGAGCGGTCGAGCGCCATGTCGAGGCCGAGCCGCGCACCGTAGAGCGCTGCGGCTCGTTCCGGGTCCGACGTCGAGACCACGACATGGTCCAGCGCCGTGATCGATCCGGGCGTGGTTCGCACCGACAGCGGGCGCTCCTTGTCGCGCTCGAGGAAAAACATCCGGACGCCGCGCGTGGCCTCCGTCGCCGCGCGCGTGCGCTTCCACGACAGCACAGCACCCGAGATCGCGTCGCGGCTTTCGACGTCGGCGATCACGTCCGGCTTCAGCGTCAGCCGGTCGAGCCTGCGATGCATTTGGGCGATGTCGCTGGTTCGAAAGCAGATGCTTGCGAGCCCCTCGCCCTGCGCGGCCAGAACGCTGCGAATGCGGTCGGCATTGGCGCCCTCGCCGCTCGGCGCCATCAATTCCAGCGTCGTGTTGTCGAGCGTGAACAGGACGCGGTCGGCGCCGTCCCCACTGTTCTGCCAGGCCGGCGCACGGGCAAACAAGGTCTGGTAAGCGACGGAGGCTGCGTTGATGTCGCCGGCGAGAACGACGACGTGATCGAGGCCGGTGATCACGGAAAAAGTCCCCGCACGTTTTTGGCGGCGCGCACCTTCTCGACGCCGATCGCCATCGCCGCCGTGCGGTGCGGGATCTTGTCGGCTTTGGCCCGCTGCAGCATCTGGTCAAAGGCGCGATCGAGGATCGCGTATTCGCGCCGCGTCACTTCCTCTTCCTCCCAGAACAATTGCTGCAGGTCCTGAACCCATTCGAAGTAGCTGACGACGACGCCGCCGGAATTGCAGAGAATGTCGGGGATCAGGAACACTTCGCCCTGGCGCTTTTCCAGCACCAGATCGGCTTCCGGCGTGGTGGGCCCGTTGGCGCCCTCGGCCAGCACGCGGCATTTGAGATCTTCAGCGACCTTGGCATCGATCACGCGCTCCATCGCCGCCGGCACCAGCACGTCGCAGGGCAGCGTGAGGATTTGCTCGGGATCGAAAGTCAACTCGTTGGAGAACCCGGCAATACTTCCATGCGCGCCCGCATGTCGCATCAATGCCGGAATATCCAGCCCCTTCGGATCATGCAGCGCGCCGGTGTGATCGCTGACCGCGATGATCTTCAGGCCATATTGTTGTAGTTCCAGCGCGGCGTAGGAGCCGACATTGCCAAAGCCCTGGATCACGGCGGTCGCGCTGCCCGGATTGATCGAGAGTTCCTTGAGCACCCGCTTGGCGAGATAGGCCACGCCGCGCCCGGTTGCTTCGCGTCGGCCGAGCGTACCGCCGGATGAGACCGGCTTGCCGGTCACGATCTCGGTCACCGTTTGGCCCTGGTACATCGAGTAGGTGTCCATGAACCAGGCCATCACCTGCTCGTTGGTGCCCATGTCCGGCGCCATCACGTCGGTATGCGGACCGACGAACGGGATCATCTCCTGCATGTAGCGCCGCGACAGCCCTTCCAGCTCGCGCTTGGAAATGGTGGAGAGGTCGACATTGACGCCGCCCTTGGCGCCGCCATAGGGCAAACCGACAAGGGCACACTTCCAGCTCATCCAGATCGCGAGCGCCGCGACCTCGCCGATGTCGACCGAGGGTGCAAACCGCGTGCCGCCTTTGGTCGGACCGAGGGTGAGGTGGTGCTGGACACGATAGCCTTCGAATACGGCGACCGTGCCATCGTCGCGGTGGATCGGGCAAGAGACAGTAACCGCCCGCTTCGGCATCAGGATGCGGCCGCGCTCATCCATCGGGATTTCCAGATGGTTGGCTATGACGCCAAACTGATTAACGGCCATGTCGAACACGGGACCGGAATAAACCGTCATCATTTTCTCCACTTTTGTCGCGCCGCTGGGGAAACCCGGGCAGCCGTCAGCCGTTATACGACGGTATGCCCGAGCCCCCCTTAAGGACGATCGCAGTCTCCTCTATACTCCGATCTCAAGCAGCAAAGACGGCACGGTTGCGAATAATTTCAGCGAATGCATCCGATAACCAGTGCTAATGTGTGTGCGCCGCGCCGGGACCATCTTCGCCCAACACTCTGCAGGATATGACGGAAAACGCATGCAGGCCCTCTTCATCGGACAGACCTATATCGACGTTACCTTCATCACCGACCACATGCCGACCGGCGACGAAAAACATGTGGCCTCGGCCTACGCGGTGTCGTTTGGCGGCAACGCCGTGACGGCGGCGTTCTGCTGCGCCAAGCTCGGGATCGTGCCGGACCTGATCTCGACCATGGCCAACGACTGGCTCGGCCGCATGTTTCAGGACATGGCCGCGAAATATGGAATCTCGATCCATCCACGCAAGGTCAACTCCTCTTCGCTGTCGTTTATCATGCCGAAAGACGGCAAACGCGCCATCGTACGCTGCCGCGACGACGAGCACATTCATCCCTTCCCGATGCTGAACTTGAAGGGCTGCCGCGCGCTGCATGTCGACGGCCATCAGCCGGACGCTGCGATCCATTATGCCAAACTCTGCCGCGAGGATGGCATTCTGACATCGCTCGACGGCGGCGGCCTGCGCACCAACACTCATGAGCTGCTGGAATTCATCGATGTCGCGATCGTGGCCGAACGGCTGTGCGAACAGATGGACAAGACGCCAGAGGCCATGCTGGATTATCTGAAGAGCCGCGGATGCCGGATCGGCGGCGTGACCATGGGCGAGAAGGGCCTGCTTTGGTATGACGAGACCGGCGCCGTCCGCCGCCTTCCCGCGCTTCCGGTTACACCAGAACGCGTTATCGATACCAACGGCGCCGGCGACGTCTTCCACGGCGCTTATGTCTATTCCTATCTCGCCAATCCCGCTAAAAGCTGGCAGGAGCATTTCGAGCTTGCGCGTGCCGCCTCGACCTTCAAGGTCCAGCGTCTCGGCAACGAGGCCGGCCTGCCGACGCTCGCCGACATCGAGGCGATCACGCGGGAGTTTCAGGTCAGCGCCTGAGGAAGCGAAACGGGGGTAAGTACGCATGGGGCGCGTGTTCGTCGCCGGCAGCATCAACATGGATGTGGTGACGACGGCCGACCGCCATCCGAAGGTCGGCGAGACCGTCGCAGGCCAAGCGGTGCATTATTTTCCAGGCGGCAAGGGCGCCAACCAGGCCGTGGCCGCCGCAAAGCTCGGCGCATCGTCAACGCTGATCGGCCGACTGGGCGCGGATGCGTTCGGCCAGCAATTGCGGCAATTTCTCACCGCCCAAGGCGTCGACCTCGCTCTGGTCAAGGACACCGCGGATGTCCATACCGGAACGGCCGTGATCACCATCGCCGACGCCGACAACACCATCGTCGTCGTACCCGGCGCCAATGCGCTGGTCAGTGCCGGGGATGTCACAGCCCCCGTGCTTGCCAAAGGCGACGTTGCCGTTAGTCAGTTCGAAATTCCGCAAGCCACGATCGTCGCCTTCTTCAAACGGGCACGCGCGGCCGGCGCGACCACCATCCTCAATCCGGCGCCGGCGACCGTCTGCGGCCACGAGCTGCTCGATCTCGTCGATATCCTTATTCTGAACGAAACCGAACTGGGGCTTCTCGCGCAGACCGAACTTCACGACACCGACGACCTCACTCGTTTCGCCGAAGCGGCGCGGCGCCTGCCAACGGGCTCCGGGAAAATCATCTGCGTTACGCTCGGCAAGCGAGGCGTGCTCGCCCTTGTCGGCGGCGAACCCTCGCTGATGATTGCGGGACGCGCCGTAAAGGCCGTGGACACCACCGGCGCCGGCGATTGTTTTGTCGGCGCCCTCGCCGCGCAGCTTGCCAACGGCAAGGCAATCCGCGACGCGCTTGAATACGCCAATGCCGCTGCATCGATCTGCGTGCAGCGAATGGGCGCCGCGCCGTCGATGCCGACGGCGGCCGAGGTGGCGGCGGTGTTGCGTTCATAGCCTGACTTCGTAGCGTGGGCAAAGGCGCGTTTGCGCCGTGCCCACCATCGCGTACTCCGCAAGAGCGGTGGGCACGCTTCCGCCTTCGCTCGTTGAGCTACGGCGGACAAGTCGCTTTGCCCACCTACGAAGCCGCAAGTTAAGTCAGCGCACCCTTCAGGTCGAAGCGCGGGTCGGCCGCCTGCTCGGGCGTGATCGAGCCATGGGCGGCAAGCAGGCGCCGTCCGAACATGTGATCGCCCGCGCGATTGACGGACTCGATGCCGACGAGTTGCCCGCCCCTGTAGCAAAAAGCCGAGAATGCCGCCTGGGCTTGATCGCCGCGCACCACCACGCGGTCGTAGCCGGTGGTTAGTCCTGCGATCTGGAGCTTGTCGGGCCCCTGATCGCTCCAGAACCAGGGCAGGCCGTCATACGGCTTGGCATCGCCGGTCAGCCGGGCCGCGACGCAGCGCGCGTGATCGGTGGCGTTCTGCACCGACTCCAGCCGCAGTGAACCGCCGAAACGCGGGCTCGCAAACAGCGCGCAGTCGCCGATCGCCGAGATATTCGGATCGGCGGTCAGCAGGTGCTCATCGACGATGATGCCCGACGCGACCGGCAGGCCGGCGTCCGCCGCCAGTTCCACATTCGGCAACACGCCAACGCCGACCACAATCAGGTCGGCTTTCATGTGCCGGCCGTCGCTGAGGCTGACGCCGGTGACCTTGCGGCCGTCGCCCTCGATGCTGGTGACCTGCACGCCCAGATGAATACGAATGCCCGCCGCGGTATGGCGCGACTGGAAGAACTCCGAGATCTCCGCCGTCACCGCGCGCGCCATCACGCGCGTGCCGAGTTCGACGACGTCGACTTCGAGGCCCTTGGCTCGCGCCGTCGCCGCGAACTCCAGGCCGATAAATCCGGCGCCGATGACGACGACGCGTTGGCCCTCGGTGATGTAGTCGCGCAGCGACTGGCTTT
The DNA here is from genome assembly GCF_036924525.1 of Bradyrhizobium sp. AZCC 1719. Classification (NCBI taxonomy): domain Bacteria; kingdom Pseudomonadati; phylum Pseudomonadota; class Alphaproteobacteria; order Hyphomicrobiales; family Nitrobacteraceae; genus Bradyrhizobium; species Bradyrhizobium sp. AZCC 1719. The sequence goes on from NZ_JAZHRU010000001.1 coordinate 6,952,177, forward strand.
CGTCGAGCGTGCGCAAGTAGCGCACGCTGTCGAGATTGGCGTTGGGAATGTCGAGCAGGCGGTTGCGCGCGCCGGTCGCCAGCACCAGATGGCCATAGTCGAGCGAAGCGCCGGAGGCGAGCGCCACCTTGCGGGCGGCGCGGTCGATCGACACCGCGCGATCGGAGATCAGGTCGATCCTCTGGTCGAGATAGAATTTTTCCGGCCGGAACATCAGGCTGTCGGGCCCGCCGGTTCCCTTCAGGTAGGCTTTTGATAGCGGCGGCCGCTGGTAGGGCAGATGGCCTTCATCGTTCAACAACACGATGCGTTCCGAAAAGCCGTGCTGGCGCAGCGAGGCCGCAAGCTGATAGCCGGCGTGGCCTGCGCCGATGATGACAACTGTTCCTACCGTCATAGGGACATCCTACGTTCGAGCGCACGGGAATGACCCATGTCGTTTCCTCTCCAATGATTTTGGCTTGCCTGCCTCGTCCCTTGGGAGCGGCGCTCGTGTCCGTCCCGAACGATGACGGGCACTATCTGACCTCATGGAACGACGAGACGCAAGGGCGTCGGCGGCCTTGAGGGCGGCCTTTGCCGCATTTTGCGGACCTGGCCGGGGATTGTCACCTGTTGCCTTCTCTATTTAAATGCCCGGCCCATCCGTCCCCCGGAGGCCTTGCCATGTCGACTTCCGATGATACCGCCGCCCCTGCCCTGCTCAGGATCGAGGGCCCGATTGCCACGATCACGCTCAATCGCCCCGCGGCCTTCAACTCGATCAATCTGTCGATCGCGCAAAAGCTCGAGCAACTCGGCGCGGAGGTCGAAGGCAATGACGAGATAAGGGTGCTGGTGATCGAGGGCGAAGGCCGCGCCTTCTCCGCCGGCGGCGATCTGCAGACCATCGGCGCCGCCGCCGCCAACGATACGATCGCGCCCGTGGTCGGGGAGCTGTTGAAGCACTACCACGCCTTCATCGAAGCGGTGCGGCGGATGCCCAAGATCGTGCTGTCGAGCGTCCACGGCTCTGCTGCCGGCGCCGGCATGGGCCTGGCATTCGTCACCGACCTCTGCATCGCAGCCGATGACGCCCGCTTCACGCCGGCCTATGCCAAGATCGGCGTCTCGCCTGACGGAGGCAGCACGGTCGGCATGGTCGGCACCGTCGGCACCCGCCGCGCCCTGCAAATCTTTCTGGCCGAAGACAGCTTTACCGCGCAGCAGGCCTACGAGTGGGGCCTGGTCGCCCGCGTCGTTCCGGCGGCAGAGTTGAAGGCTGAAACGCGCAAATTCGCCGAGCGGCTGGCACAGAACCCGCCAGCGGCGATCAGCGGCACCAAGTCGCTAGTCTATCAGGCCGCGGTCACGCCGACGAAGCAGCAGCTCGATGCCGAGGAGGCGAAGATCATCGACGCCATGCAAACGGATGAATTTCGTGTTGCGGTGAAGAGATTCACCAGCAAGGCGAAGTAGCGGCGCATTGTCTACCGCTTGCTCAACTGTCATCATCCGCGAAGGCGGATGATCCAGTACGCCGCGCTCGCTCTATTCAAATTCAACGCCTCGGAGTACTGGATGCCCCGCCGGAGCCTGTCATCGGGCGCGCATTCGCGCGACCCGTTGGCGGGGCATGACGCCGCAGGGCTATTTCTTCCCCTGCCCGCGCATGAAGTCGAAATCGCAGCCCTCGTCGGCCTGCAGGATCGTCTCGTTGAACAGATGCGCGTAGCCGCGCTTGGCCCAATCGGGCGTCACGGCCGGCGCCAGCGCGGCGCGCCGCTTTTCCAGCTCCGCCTCGTCGACGAGCAGGTCGATGCTACGCTTGGCGACGTCGAGCCGGATCATGTCACCGTTCTTCACCAGCGCCAGCGGCCCGCCCACGGCCGACTCCGGCGTAATGTGCAGCACGATGGTGCCGAACGCCGTTCCGCTCATCCGCGCGTCCGATATCCGCACCATGTCCTTGGTGCCGCCACGCGCAAGCTTCTTCGGAATCGGCAGATAGCCCGCTTCCGGCATGCCCGGCGCGCCTTTGGGGCCGGCGTTGCGCAGCACCAGCACGTCGTCGGCGTTGACGTCGAGATCGGGATCGTCGACCCGCAGCGTCATGTCTTCGACCGATTCGAACACCACGGCGCGCCCGGTGTGCTGCAGCAGTTTTGGGCTCGCCGCCGACTGCTTGATGACCGCGCCACGCGGCGCGAGGTTGCCATGCAGCACCGCCATCGCGCCTTCGGCCTTGATCGGATTGTCGCGCGGACGGATGGCGTCCTGTCCCGGCACATCTTCCGCGCCAGCGACAACGTCGCGCAGCGTTTGGCCGGTGATGGTCTTGGCGTCGAGATCGATGAGATCACCGAGCTGCGCCATCAGCTTCGGCACCCCGCCGGCATGATGGAAATGCTCCATGTAATGTTCGCCCGATGGTTTCAGATCGACCAGCACCGGCACCTCGCGGCCGAGCCTGTCGAATGTCTCGAGGTCGATCTTGTGCGGCGAGCGATGGGCGATCGCGGTGAGATGGATCAGGCCATTGGTCGAGCCGCCGATCGCCTGCATCACGACCTGCGCGTTGCGCAACGATGCCGGCGTCAGAATCTCGCTCGGCCTCGGTCCCTTGGCTTTCGCCATTTCGGCCGCCACCCTGCCGCTGGCCTCCGCCGAACGAAAACGTTCAGCATGCGGCGCCGGGATCGTCGCGCTCATCGGCAGCGACAACCCGAGTGCCTCGGTGATGCACGCCATGGTGCTGGCGGTGCCCATCACCATGCAGGTGCCGACTGAAGGCGCCAGCCGGCCGTTGACGGCTTCGATCTCGTTGCCATCGATTTCGCCGGCGCGATATTTTGCCCAGAGCCGGCGGCAATCGGTACAGGCGCCGAGCACCTCGCCCCTATGATGCCCGACTACCATCGGGCCCACCGGAATGACGACGGTCGGCAGATCGGCTGAGACTGCGGCCATGATCTGCGCCGGCAACGTCTTGTCGCATCCCCCGATCACGACCACGGCGTCCATCGGCTGAGCGCGGATCATCTCCTCGGTGTCCATCGCCATCAGATTGCGCAGGTACATCGAGGTCGGATAGGCAAAGCTCTCGGCGATCGAAATCGTCGGGAACACCATCGGCATCGCGCCCGACAGCATCACGCCGCGCTTCACCGCTTCGATGATTTGCGGAACGTTGCCGTGACAGGGATTGTAGTCGCTGTAGGTATTGGTGATGCCGACGATCGGCCTGTTCAGCGCATCGTCCGAGTAGCCCATGGCCTTGATGAAGGCCTTGCGCAGGAATAGCGAGAAGCCAGCATCGCCATAACTCGTCAGTCCCTTGCGAAGTCCGTCGGCCATTTTTTCTTCCTGTCGTCGTGGATGGGCACTTAAGGAGTCCGGCAGATTATTGTCAATGTTTGATCATTTGGCGCCGTGACCGGGCATTTCGACCCAGCATACTGCGGTATTATTGACAATAATGCGCTTGCGTGCTGACTTTCCGTCCAGACTGGAAACGCGCTCATGAACCAACCGTTGCGCATTGGCCTCGTCGGCGCCGGCATGGTGAGCCGCCATCATTTCATCGCCTGGGCGAGCATATCAGATCAAGCCCGCATCGAGGATTGCTATCGGCTGTCGGGCTGGGAGGCCTTGCGATGAAGCCGCAGGAATCATTGACCGAAATTTCCGCGCCGACGCGCGAGGAGGAACAGGCGGAAGTTATCCGCCGGCTGGAAGAGGACATCATCTTCGGCCGCTTCGCGCCGGGCTCGCGGCTGGTCGAGGACACGCTGATGCAGCGCTACGGCGCTAGCCGACATTTCGTCCGCCAGGCGCTATTCCAACTCGAACGCCAGGGCATCGTGCTGCGCGAAAAAAACATCGGCGCCACCGTGCGGTTCTATTCGGCCGAGGAGGTGCGGCAGATCTACGAGGTCCGGGAAATGCTGACGCGGCAGGCGGCGCTGATGATTGCGCTGCCCGCCCCGGCCGGCCTGATCGAGCTGTTGAACGAGCTGCAGCGGCAATACTGTGCCAAAGCCGACGCGCAGGATCTGCGCGGCATTCACGAGACCAACGACGCGTTCCACGTCGCGCTGTTCTCCGCCTGCGGCAATCCGTACCTGGTGCGCTCGCTGCAGGATTACATGAACCTGACGCTGCCGATGCGTGCCAAGAATCTCGCCGACCGGGAAGGGTTGGCGCTGTCGCGTCGGCAGCATGAACTCATGATTGAACTCTTGAAGGGCCGCGATAGCTGGGCGCTGGCGCAGCTCTGCGTCGATCATATGCAGTTCAGCAAGTCGGACTATCTCGGCCGCATCGCCGAGGATGAAGGCAAGCGCTAGCGCTTGCTCCAATCCACGATCCGGCTCTCGTCGCCGTCGAACTCCATGCTGCAGAACGTGCCGCCCTGGTAGTAATCGCCGACCGGATCCGGCTTCAGCTTGGCCTGCTCGGCCATCGCGTGCTCGCGGAAGTCCTCGGCCCGGCCAGTCGGCCGATAGCCGAGCTCGAAGGCGCGATGGTTATCCCACCAGGCGCGCTCGTTGTAGGAGGCGCCGTAGAAGATTTCGAAGTGAATGTCGGGATGATCGAGCCCGATGCGGCAGAGCTGCACCAGGTCCTCTGGCTTCAGCCAGATTGACAGGCGGCGGTGATCCAGCGGCATCTCGCCGAAATTGCCGATCCGGATACAGGTGACGCCGAGCCCGTGCTTGTCGGCATAGAGCGCGCCCACGGCCTCGCCGAACACCTTGCTGACGCCGTAGCGGCTGTCGGGGCGTGCGGTGACGTCGGTGCCGATGCGGTGATGGCGCGGGTAGAAGCCGACCGCATGGTTCGACGAGGCGAACACCACGCGCTTGACGCCTTTTTTCCGCGCCGCTTCAAACAGATTGTAGCCGCCGATGATGTTCGACTGCAGGATCGAATCCCAGGGTCCTTCGACCGAATAGCCACCGAAATGCAGGATGCCGTCGATGCCTTCGCAGATCGCCTCGACCTGCGGCATGTCGGCGAGATCGGCCTCCTTGAACTTCTCATCCTTGCCTAGATCGGCCGGCGCCTTCAAATCGCTCAGCAGCAGGTCCGGATAGATCGGCGGCAACAGCTTGCGCAAGGATGTGCCGATTCCGCCGGCGGCGCCGGTCATCAATATGCGTGGCATTTGTTTCCTCTTAGTCTCGCGATCGATTTGCGGTCATTAGCAGGTAATGATAGCTAACCCAAACGCTCTGAGAACGCACCAACGAGAACAGCAAATGTCCGATGCAGCATCGCATTCAGCCGGCTGGCGCCCGGCCACCTATTATCCCGATCCGGCTATCCGTGCGCTCGATCCGCGCTTTGAGAAGTATTGGCTCAAACTGTCGGCGGTGGAGCGGCTGACCACAGGGTTGCGCTGGGCCGAAGGGCCGGTGTGGTTCGGCGACGGGCGGTATCTGCTGTGCAGCGACATTCCGAACCAGCGTATCATCAAGTGGGAGGAGGAGACCGGCGCGGTCAGCATCTTCCGCAAGCCGTCGAATTTCGCCAACGGCAACACCCGTGACCGGCAGGGACGCCTGGTCACCTGCGAGCATGGCGGGAGGCGGGTGACGCGCACCGAATATGATGGATCGATCACGGTGCTGATCGATTCCTTCGACGGTAAGCGGCTGAACTCTCCGAACGACGTCGTGGTGAAGTCCGACGGCTCGATCTGGTTCACCGATCCTGTGTTCGGCCTGCTCGGCAATTACGAGGGCTACAAGGCCGAGCCCGAAATCGACGCCAATGTCTATCGGCTGGATACCGCGACCGGCAAAGCCACCATCGTCGCCGAGGGCGTGCTGGGACCGAACGGGCTCGCTTTCTCGCCGGATGAAAAAATCCTCTACATCATCGAGTCCCGCGGCGTGCCCAACCGCAAGATCCTCGCTTATGACGTCTCGCCTTCCGGCGACAAGCTTTCCGATAAGCGCGTGTTTGTCGATGCGGGACCAGGCACGCCGGACGGTTTCCGAATCGACATCGACGGCAATCTGTGGTGCGGCTGGGGCATGGGCGATCCCGAACTCGACGGCGTGGTCGTGTTCGCGCCCGACGGTGTCATGATCGGCCGCATTGCGCTACCCGAACGCTGCGCCAATCTCTGCTTCGGCGGCCTGAAACGCAACCGCCTGTTCATGGCCGCGAGCCAGTCGATCTACGCGCTCTATGTGAACACGCAGGGCGCGCTGGGGGGATAGGCTTACCTCTTTTCCTGCGCGGCGGCGGTTTGCTTGGCAAGCGCGTCTTCGAACGCCTGCTCCAGCGTCGCCGCATAGGCATTGAACTCGCCGGGGCTGACGAACGGATTGGGTCCACCTTCGGTGAGCTTGGCGCGCTTCTCGGCCATCTTGTACATTTCCGGATGCGGCGCGAGCAGCACATCCACCTTCATGTCCTTGGCCCGCGCGAACGTCTTCCGGTAATCGGTAACGATACCGGAATAGGTCGGGTTGCCGGCGAGGCGGTTCAGCGCCACCGTGCCGCTGCAGAAGATGAGGACCGAGCGCGTGGCATCACCGTCCTTTACCGAGAACGACCAACTCGTGCAGCCCGGCGAATGGCCGGGGGTTTCGCGGGCGGCCAACGTGACGTCACCGATCTTGACCGTGTCGCCTTCGCGAACCGTGCGATCGACCTTCACGGGCGGGAACGCTAGTGCGGTATCTTCTTGCTCGCCCGGATAGTAGCCGCCTTCGAGCAGCGGCTTGTCGGCTTCGCCGGCGACCATCTGGCCGCCGCTGGCCTGCTTCATTTCGGCGAGGCCGCCGGTGTGATCGATATGGGCGTGGGTATTGAGCAGATATTTGACGTCGGTGATCTTGAATCCGAGTTTGTCGATGTTCGCTTTGATCTGCGCCGTTGATTCCGGCATCACCGTATCGACCAGGATATGGCCCTGCGGCGACGTGATCAGATAGGAGGCGAGGCCGTCGGTTCCAACATAATAGACGTTGCCGATCATCTTGAACGGCTCGGTCGGCGTGTTCCACTTTACCTTGAGGGCCGCGATCAGATCCTTGGGAGTCTGCGCCTCCGCGGCAGCCGTCAGCGACATCAGCGTGGCAAGTGCAACGGCAATCTTCTTCACGGGCATCCTCCACACTTTTCTTGTTAGATCGTCGCTGTATCGGCGCGCATTGACTTGGCTTCAGCCTGCCGACGATTCTGGTCAAAAAAATGCCGGCCGCGGTTCCGCAGCCGGCATCCTTTACGAACGGCGCGAGCGCCGCATTAATTACGCCGCGTTGTAGCCGGCGACAGCCTTCACCTCGAGATATTCTTCGAGGCCGTACTTGCCCCATTCGCGGCCGTTGCCGGACTGCTTGTAGCCACCGAACGGCGCGGTGCGGTCGTTGGGCACGCCCTGCAGGTTGACGTTGCCGGCGCGGATCTGGCGGGCGACGCGACGCGCGCTTTCTACCGTATCGCCCGAGACGTAACCGGCGAGACCATAGGGCGTGTCGTTGGCGATGCGCACCGCATCGGCTTCATCCTTGGCGCCGATGATCGTCAGCACCGGTCCGAAGATTTCTTCGCGGGCGATCGTCATCTCGTTGGTGACGTCGGCGAAGATGGTCGGGCGGACATAGAAGCCCTTGTTGACGCCCTCGGGGAGACCGGGACCGCCAGCAACTAGCGTTGCGCCTTCGTCGATGCCCTTCTTAATCAGCGCCTGGATCTTGTCCCACTGGCCGCGATTGACCACGGGGCCGATGGTGGTGCCTTCGGCGCGCGGATCGCCAGCCTTGGTCTTGTCGGCGACACCTTTGGCGATGGCGGCGACTTCCTTCATCTTCGACAGCGGCACGATCATCCGCGACGGCGCGTTGCACGACTGTCCGGAGTTGTTGAACATGTGCATGACGCCGCCGGTGACGGCCTTGGTGAGGTCGGCGCCTTCGAGGATGACGTTCGGCGACTTGCCGCCGAGTTCCTGGCTGACGCGCTTCACGGTCGGCGCAGCGCGCTTGGCGACGTCGACGCCGGCGCGGGTCGAGCCCGTGAACGAGATCATGTCGATGTCGGGATGCTCGGCCATCGCGGCACCGACTTCGGGGCCAAGGCCGTTGAGCAGGTTGAACACGCCCTTCGGTACGCCCGCTTCATACAGGATTTCGGCGAAGATCAAGGCCGAAGTCGGCGTGAATTCCGAAGGTTTCAGGATCATGGTGCAGCCGGCGGCGAGCGCGGGCGCGACCTTGCAGGCGATCTGGTTCAAGGGCCAGTTCCAGGGTGTGATCATGCCGACGACGCCGACCGGCTCGCGCACGACGACGGCCGAAGGAAGCGTCTCCTCGAAATGATAGTTCTTCAGCACCTCGAGTGTGGAGGCGATGTGGCCGAGGCCGGCGCCGGCCTGCAGGCGTTCGGCCATCGGCAGCGGCGCGCCCATCTCGTCGGACACGGCGGCGCCGATTTCCTTCATGCGGCCCTTGTAGATCTCGATGATCTTCTCGAAGAGCGCGATGCGCTCTTCGCGGCTGGTCTGCGAATAGGTCACGAAGGCGCGCTTGGCGGCGGCAACGGCCTTGTCGAGGTCGGCCTTGGAGCCGAGCGCAACTTCATACATCGCTTCTTCGGTCGCCGGATTGACGACGGGTGTGGACTTCTTGACGACAGGATCGACCCAGGCGCCATCGATGTAGAATTGCATGCGATTGACCATCGGAAACCTCTTTAATCTCGGAGCAATGGAGGGAGGAACGGAAGCGTTCGGCAGGCATCCTTGCACGAAAGCCAGGGCAGTTGAACCCGCCATATGCGGGATGCCGCGATGCGGCAGGCGCTGGATATAAGCGTGGCGGTGTGAGGGTGGCAAGGTGCGCACTGCTGTTGCCCTCCCCTGGAGGGGGAGGGTCGGCTCGCATGAAGCGTAGCGAAATGTGAGACGGGGTGGGGTGACGGTCTCTCCTCACGGGCATTGTTGGATGTGGAGAGACCGTCACCCCACCCCGCCGCGCGTTGCACGCGCTGAGCAACCGGCGACATAGGTAACAGTTCAAACCGACGACATGGGTAACACAATTCTCGTTTCGTTCAGGTCTGTTGTTGCTGGGGCTGTGGGCCCTGGGGGCAACGCGCAGCGTTGTCCCCAAGTCCACAGCCCTTGCGCTTTGGTTTTCGGAGTTCATCGCTCCGATAGGCGATGGTGCCGAGCATGATCGGGCCGTAGCTGACGGTCCAACAGCCGTCCGATTCAGCCAGACCAACCGGCTCCCCCACCAGAGCCGCGTTGATGTAGACGAACTTGCCATCGAGTTTGATCTCTCCATTGTGGCGAACCCAGCGGACTTCCTGGTCGTCATATTCCGGCGAGCGCAGAATGCCATCAAAACGGCGCGTTGAAGCCTGGTAACGCTCGGCAGGCGTAGCATTGCCGAGCGCCTGGTGAGGACGTTCTTCGTTGTAAAGTTGCTGGAAGGCACGCAGTCGCTTGAGCTGTTCGCGCATGCTGTGTGCCGGCGGGTTGGCCACCTCCTGCAACAGCGTGAGATGCATGCGCTCATGGCGGCCGTTCTGCTGCGGCTTGCCGGGGGCAATGCGTTCCGGCGTGACGCCGGCCTTGATCAGCTTCACCGACAGCTTTGACAGTCCGCCAGCGCCGCGTGACGCAAAGGGGGAGCCATTGTCCGACCGCATGTAATGGGGCAGCCCGAACTCGCGGAACGCTGCATCAAGTACCGGCCAGACATGATCGGCGTCCGTGTGAGGCAGGGCCTGGCAACGCAGAAGATAGCGGCTATGGGCATCGGTGATCGTCAGCGGTTCACACCGCTCGCCGTCGCCCGTCAGGAACCAGCCCTTGAAATCGATGCACCAGACGTCGTTGGCGGCCTCACAATGGGCAAAGGGCGCACTCGATGGCGGGCTGCGCCGGCGCAGCCTGCGCTTTACCGTCAGCCCCTCGCGATCGAACAGCTCTCCAATCGTGCTCGCCGCCGGCCAATCTGTCTTGGGCGTGCACCGTTCCAGATAGGCCCGCACCTTCACCGGCCCCCAAGTCGGATGCGCGCGCCGCACCTCCAGGCAGCGCTCGGCAAGGTCCGGCGCAATCGCTTGCGGGTGGTGCAGCGGAGCCCGCGAACGGTCGAGCAGGCCGGCAGCCCCTTCCTCCTCAAAGCGCGCCAGCCACTTGTACCCGATCCGCCGGCTCACTCCGAACCGCCGGCAGATTGCCGCAAACGATTCCTCGCCCTTCTCAACCGCCACCATAAACCGCATCCGCTCTTCCACGGTACAGGTCTCCTTCCACCCCATCGGCAAGGCCCTCCTTGCCGACTAGTTGACCTGTTACCCATGTCGCCGGTCTATTCTGTTACCCATGTAGCCGGTCAGGACCGCGCGTCGACCCTCCCCCTCCAGGGGAGGGTGAGATCACGGTCCTAACCGGCTACATCGGTGACAGAGTAGACCGACGACATCGATGACAGGTCAACTGGTCAGCAAGGGAGGACCTTGCTGATGGGGTGGAAGGAGACCTGTGCGGTGGAAGAACGGATGCGTTTTGTATTTGCGGCGGAGAAGGGAGAAGATTCGTTTGCGGCCATCTGCCGACGGTTCGGGGTGAGCCGGCAGAACGGCTACAAATGGCTTGCCCGGTACCGGGAGGCAGGTTTGGAAGGTCTGCAGGAGCACTCGCGAGCTCCGCTGCATCATCCGCAAGCGATTGCGGAGGACATTGCCGAACGCTGCCTTGCGGTGCGGCGGGCGCATCCGACCTGGGGTCCGTTGAAGGTACGGGCCTATCTGGAGCGCCGCGCACCTGCGACCGAGTGGCCGGCGGCGAGCACGATCGGTGCGCTGTTCGACCGCGAAGGGCTGACGGTCAAGCGCAAGCTGCGCCGGCGCAGCCCGCCATCGAGCGCCCCCTTTGCCCATTGCGAGGCCGCCAACGACGTCTGGTGCATCGACTTCAAGGGCTGGTTTTTGACCGGGGACGGCAAGCGGTGCGAACCGCTGACGATCACCGATGCCCACAGCCGCTATCTGCTGCGCTGCCAGGCCCTGCCGCGCACGGATACCGAGCATGTCTGGCCGGTGCTCGATGCGGCGTTCCGCGAGTTCGGCCTGCCGCGCTACATGCGCTCGGACAATGGCTCGCCCTTTGCCTCGCGCGGCGCCGGTGGTCTATCAAGGCTGTCTGTGAAGCTGATCAAGGCGGGCGTGACGCCGGAACGCATCGCGCCTGGCAAGCCGCAGCAGAACGGCCGCCATGAGCGCATGCATCTCACCCTGTTGCAGGAGGTCGCCGACCCGCCGGCAGACAGCATGCGGGAACAGCTCAAGCGCTTGCGCAAGTTCCAGCATTTTTACAACGAAGAGCGCCCGCACCAGGCGCTCGACAATGCGACGCCGGCCGACCGCTACCAGATCTCCGCGCGCCGCTTCGACGGCATCCTGCGCGAGCCGAACTACGACGATGACCAGGAAGTGCGTCGGGTCCGTCACAACGGGGAGATCAAGCTGGACGGCAACATGATCTACATCAGCGAAGCCTTGGTCGGCGAACCGGTTGCTCTTGCCGAAACCGAGGATGGCTGGAGCGTCTGCTATGGACCGGTGGTCCTTGGCACCATCGCCTATCGCGGCGACCGGCTACGCAAACCCAAACGCAAAGGCTGTGGACTTGTGGACAACGCTGCGCGTTGCCCACAGGGTCCACAGCCAACAACAACAGACCTGAACGAAACGAGAATTGTGTCATCGATGTCGCCGGTTTGAACTGTCACCGATGTTGTCGGTTGCTCATCACACCGCCATCTTCCTGTGCCGCACCGGCGCGCCTACGGTGAGGCTTTCGGCGGCGTCAATGATGGCGTTGGCGTCGATGCCGTAGTGGCGGTAGAGGTCACGAATAGTGCCGGTCTGGCCGAACTGTTCGACGCCGAGCGCTTCAGTGCGGTGGCCGCGGACGCTGCCGAGCCAGCCGAGCGCGGCCGGATGGCCGTCGATCACGGTGACAATGCCGCAATCGCGCGACAGCGGCGCCAGCAGCTTTTCGATATGGCTGAGATGCTGGATGCCACGGCGGTCACGGCGCAAGTTCCGCGCGGCGGACCAACCCGCTTGCAGCCGGTCCGCGGAGGTTACCGCCAGTAAACCGACATCGCGGTGGCTTTCACCGATCAAGCCCACCGCCTCGATCGCCTCGGGGGCGACCGCGCCGGTATAGGCGATCACGATATCGCAATTGGCGCCTGGCTCGCGCAGCCAGTAAGCGCCCGCGGTGATGTCGCTCTGCAGGGCCGGCGTCATGATGCGCTGCGGCTGGTCGACCGTGCGGGTCGACAGCCGCAGATAGACCGAACCGCCCTCGCCGTCTTCGCGCTGCATATGGCGAAAGCCCCAGCCCATGATCACGGCAAGTTCATCGACGAAGGCTGGCTCGAACGAAGCCAACCCGTCCTGCGCCATGCCGATCAAGGGCGTCGCGATCGACTGATGCGCGCCGCCTTCCGGCGCCAGCGTGATGCCGGATGGCGTCGCCACCACCATGAAGCGCGCGTCCTGGTAGCAGGCGTAGTTCAGCGCATCGAGGCCGCGCTCGATGAAGGGATCGTACAACGTGCCGACCGGCAGCAGCCGCTCGCCGTTGATCTGATGCGACAGGCCCAGCGCCGAGAGCATGATGAACAAATTCATCTCGGCGATGCCGAGCTCGAGATGCTGCCCCTTCGGCGAGAACTCCCAACTATAGGCGGACGGGATCTTCTCCTGCCGGAACAGGTCGTGGTTTTCGGCTTTGGCGAACAGTCCACGGCGGTTGACCCAGGCGCCGAGATTGGTCGAGACGGTGACATCAGGCGATGCCGTTACGATACGCGCGGCCAGTTCGGTATCGCCGCGCGCAAGTTCATTGAGCACCAGCCCAAAGCCCTGCTGCGTCGACATCTGCGCCGCCGGCTTGAAGGTAAGCCGCTCGGGCACCTCGATCACTGGCGCGGTCAGCCGGCGGCGGCCTTCCTGGTTGAAGGGCGCTGCCGCCAAAAATCCTTCGAGTTCGGCCGGCGTCTGTGACAGGCCTTCGAACTTGTCCCATTCATGGCCGGACCGGATGTTCTGCGCGGCGCGCCACTTCTCCATCTGCGCGACCGTCATCAGGCCGGCGTGGTTATCCTTGTGGCCCTGCATCGGCAGGCCGACGCCCTTGATGGTGTAGGCGATGAAGCAGACGGGCCGATCGTGATCGATCGATTCAAACGCCTCGATCATGCTGGCCATGTCGTGTCCGCCGAGATTGGACATCAGCGCCAGCAATTCGTCGTCGCTGCGCCGGTCGATCAGTTGCGACACTTGCCCCTGATCGCCGATGTCGTCCTGCAAGTGCTTGCGGAACGCCGCGCCGCCCTGGAAGCACAGCGCGGCGTACATCTGGTTCGGGCAATTGTCGATCCAGCGCCGCAAGGCCTCGCCGCCGGGCTCGGCGAACGCCGCCTGCATCAGGCGGCCGTATTTCACGATCACGACCTCCCAGCCGAAATTGCGAAACATCGTCTCGAACTTCGCCCACAGCCCTTCGCGGACGACCGCATCGAGGCTTTGACGGTTGTAATCGACCACCCACCAGGTGTTGCGCAGCGCATGCTTCCAGCCCTCGAGCAGCGCCTCGAAAATATTGCCCTCGTCCATTTCGGCGTCACCGACGAGCGCAATCATCCGCCCCTCGGGGCGCTCCTTCATCCAGCCGTGGGCAGTGACGTAATCCTGCACCAGCGAGGAGAACAGGGTTTGCGCGACGCCGAGGCCGACCGAGCCGGTGGAGAAATCGACGTCATCCACGTCCTTGGTGCGCGACGGATAGGATTGCGCGCCCTTGAAGCCGCGGAAATTTTCCAGCTTGTCGCGGGTCTGGTGGCCGAACAGATACTGGATGGCGTGAAACACCGGGCTCGCATGCGGCTTCACCGCGACGCGGTCCTGCGGCCGTAGCACGGAGAAATACAGCGCCGACATGATGTTGGCGAGCGAGGCGGATGACGCCTGATGGCCACCGACCTTCAAGCCATCGACGTTAGGCCTGACGTGATTGGCGTGATGGATGGTCCATGACGACAACCACAAAACCTTGCGCGCCAGCGCGGTCAGCACTTCCAGGCGTGCGGGCTCGATCGGCATGTCCATGCTCCGGAGGCGTTCAGTATGCGCCGATTTTAGCGGGTCGTGAGGTGTCAAAATTCTCAATTTCCTGCGACATACCGCCCGATATTGGGATAGTTTACCACGATTGGCCTCCAAACCCTGAGTTCATCCCAATGCCGCTCGACGCCATCGACCGCAAGATTCTCGCCCTGCTGCAATCCGACAGCCGCCTGACCATGCAGGAGCTCGCCGACAAGGTCGGCCTGTCCGTGTCGCCCTGCCATCGCCGCGTCAAGCTTCTGGAAGAGCGCGGCGTCATCACCCGCTACATCGCGACCGTCGACCAGAAATCGTTGGGGCTCCATGTCAGCGTCTTCATCTCGATCAAGCTGGCGCGGCAGAAGGAGGAAGACCTCAACCGCTTTGCCAAAGCGATCTCGAAATGGGACGAGGTGCTGGAGTGCTATCTGATGACCGGTAATCGCGATTACCTCCTGCGCGTCGTCGCGGCCGACCTCTCCTCCTATGAAGCGTTCCTGAAGACCAAGCTGACGCGGCTCGACGGCATCGCATCCATCGAGTCGAGTTTTGCGTTGAGCCAGGTGAAGTACTCGATCGCGCTGCCGGTTTGATTGCGCGGCTCTCTCCCCGTCATTGCGAGGAGCGCCAGCGACGAAGCAATCCAGACTGTTCGCGTGGAGGGATGGATTGCTTCGCTTCGCTCGCAATGACGACGAGTGCTGAAGCACCACAACCTGTCATCCCCGCGAAGGCGGGGATCCAGTACGCCGCGGCTTCTCGGTTCGATCATTGACGTCTCTGGAATACTGGGTCACCCGCTTTCGCGGGTTGACGACAACGGAATATGACTTCGCGATCTCGCCACATCATCTGTGCGAGTTTTGCCATCAACTTCCCGCCCTCTCCAAACAGAGGGCGCAGGGAAGACCGGGTGCTTGCTGCACCCGCGGTCTCGTGTGCAGGTGCGCATCAAGAACACGCACACGAGCATACAGGTACAGCGGGAGCATCCCGGCCTTCCCTGCGCAATGGTTTGACGGCTTACTTCGTGCTCTTCCCGGAGAACGGCTCTTTTGCCTCCGTCGCCCCTGAGAAGCTTCGCTTCCTAAGGACTTAACGCCAGCACCGCGGCGCCCGAACCACACGACTTCGCCGTACGCTCCCGTCTTCGCCAAGAGGCTTCGCCGGGTTTGGTACCGGTCCGCCGAAGCTTTAGCGAAGGCGGATCCTGCGCCTACGTCTTGCGCATTCAGCGTCCATCGCATCTCACCGCACGTTCGTGACGATCGCGAGCGCCCCTCAATGGGTGAGACGGGCGGAATATGTGACTGATTTGCCTCTCGCGTTAAGCGAAATATTTTTGATTCCTGGGCTTGACACGATTTCTGAAAATCAGAAGTGATTTGCCTATCGCCTTTGCCGACCTTGCAATTACTGGATGTTCGATCCACCTTCCCAAGGAGCGGCATATCAGACGCGGTATATCGAATTGGAACGGTTGGACGATCTCGAAGCCTTTCTCGCAGTCATCGAGAAGGGCAGCCAGGCGGCGGCCTCACGTCATCTTCGGCGCCCGTTGCAGTCCCTCAACCGGTCGCTGATGGCGCTGGAACGCGCGCTCGGCGTCGAGCTCGTCAAACGCACCACGCGGCGGTCGGAGCCAACCGAGGCCGGGCGGGTATTTTACGAACGCATCAAGCCGGCGGTTGCAGAAATCATCGAGGCGCGGGCCGAGGCAGCCAACCTGCGCGGCGAAATTCTGGGGCCATTGAAAATCGGTGCGCCCATTCTGTTTGCGTCGGCCTACGTGGCGCCGATCGTCAGCCGTTTTCTAAAACTCTATCCCAACGTGGATGTCGAGCTTCGCGCCTCCGACGAGCAGGTCGATCTCGTTGCTGATGGCCTCGACATTGCTGTCCGGATCGGCGACTCCGCCGATGAATCCCTGATCGCCCGCCGATTGCATACGCTGCGCGTGGTCATCGTCGGCGCGCCGTCTTATTTCGCCGAACATGGCCGGCCGCAGCATCCCGGCGATCTCGAGCGGCACGCCTGCATCTTGCGGGCCGGCGTCGAGGTGATCGACAAATGGCCGTTTCGGATCGACGGCGGGCTGCAGTCGATCAGGGTGCACGGCCGCTTTCGTTCGAACAGCGCCGCTGCGATCCGCGCCGCCGCGCGCGAAGGCACCGGGCTTGCCCGGCTGCCGCTGTGGCAGATCAGCGATCTCGTCGCGCAGGGCGCGCTCACGATCGTTCTGCCTGAATTCGAAACCGAGGGAATGCAGATCCAGTTGGTCTGGCCGCCGACACGGGCGCCGCTGGAACGTGTCCGGCGCTTCTCGGATTTTCTGGCGAGCAGCCTGAAGACCGATCTGCTTTAGCTCTCAACCCCTCATCCTGAGGAGCCGCGAAGCGGCGTCTCGAAGGATGTGGGCCACCAGCCGGGCCTCATGGTTCGAGACGCGCGGAGCCTGTCATCGGGCGCCGCATTCGCGCGACCCGTTGGCGCTCCTCACCATGAGGGACTAATGCGCGCATCAGAATACATTATATCCGGGCGCCAGCAGATGTTGTGGATCGTAGCGCCGCTTGGCTTCGCGAAGCTGCGGCCAGCTTGATCCGAAGTGAACCTCCCAATCGCCAGGCGACATGGCGAAGGCACCGACCGGATACTGAACGCCGCCGGCTTCGCGAATGCGATCGTAGAGCGTACGATTTTCCGCAACCATCCGCTCCGCCACCGCCGCGTCGTTCGATGCGGGGATGCGAATGAGATTGAAGACGAAGACCATGTCTTCCTTCGGCAGGCGAACCAGCGGCGTGTGAAACGCCCGCGTGAGCAAAGGGTAGAGAGTTATCCGCCCGAACGCGCCAACAGCATCGCCCTTCAGACCAGCCAGGATGTCGCCGGCGACCCGTTCGGCGTTGCTGCCGCGCAGGAACGTCAAAAACCAGGGCTGCGGATTGGACCACTGGCCTTTGGAGCGCAGCAGATTTTCGAATTTTCCAAACGCCAGGGCATCCTCGCGATAGGTCCGGTCGGCGATGACGGCGGCGCCGCGCTCATCCGACAATCCGGAAAGTACCGCCTTGTCATCGGGAGCCGAGCCGCTGCTATAGGGTATCGCGCCGTCGAGCTGGTACCGCCAGCCGCCGCTGCCATCGGGAAGAATGGCCCCCTGCAACTGATCGAAGCGCCCTTCGGTCAGCACGCGCCGCTGGTCCGCCGTCAGCGATGGCAAATCGCGGTAGAAGAGCTGAAAGCGCCTTATACGCTCGGGAGCGCGCACCAGGCGCAGCGTCGCCCGCGTGATGATGCCGCATTGGCCGAGACCGGCGCGGACGCCGTCAAACAGATCGGCGTTAGTGTCTGCCGAACAACTCAGCTCATTGCCATCACCCGTCACCACGTCCAGCGCGACGACGTTGTCGGTTTGCATGCCATGCCGGGATGAAGTCGCTCCGATGCCGCCCACCGCGATTGTTCCTCCGACCGATAGGCCGAGATAGTTGGTCAGCACTGGCGGCGTGAGTCCCTGCGCCAAGGTTGCGTCAAGCAGATCTCGCCACACTGTGCCGGCGTCGACCACGACGCGATCGTGCTGGATCTCGCGAATTGCGTTCATCGCGCTCATATCGACCACGATGCCGTCCTCGGCCAGTGAGCGGCCATAGACCGAATGGCCCTGCCCGCGCGCCGCCACCTTGACATCAGCGCCTCTGGCCAAGCGCATCAGGCCCGCAATGTCAGCGCTCGATGCTGGCCTGAGCACGCCGCGCGGTTGCTTGTGAATGAGGCGGCCAAAATCATGGGCTGCGGCGGCGCGAACCTCCGGCTCAAGGCGGACATTGGCAGGCAGAGGCGGACCGTCTGCCAACACCGCCTGCGCCGATGCCGTCAATCCGCTGGCGTGCGAAGCGAGCGCAGCGGTGACGCCGAGGCCCGCGCCCAGGAACATACGTCGGTCCGATGGCATGAAGCCCTCCTTGTCCAGAGCCCGTGATGCTCGCCCGCAAAGCTGCGGCCTCACCAGGCATGAGACAATGACTGCCACGCCGGATGGACATTCCCGCAAACCGGGAGGATCGCGGCAGCGATCTCTCAGCTTGCGTTCCCCGGACGCTGCGCAGCGCGTTCGGGATCGCGCTTCGCGCGACTCCGGCGATGCGCTGCAGAGCCGGGGTCCATCTCACGGGCACGGTGGGTCCCGGCTGTGCGGTGCAGCGTACCGGACGATGCTTCGCATCGCCGGGAGCACGCTGCGCCGCGTCCGGGACACGAGATTGTCGCTTCGCATCTCTCGGCGCGTGGCCGTTTTCGCCGGATTTACGTCATTTCAGGCGGATCACTGCGGTTGTAGACTGCGGTTGGTCGATATGAGAAGGCGCGTGCCGGCAAACCGATGAATTCGCGACGTGTATTGTGGAGCGCGCTCGGCGCAGTCGCGCTTGTCGCCGTGATCGGCGGAGCCTGGATTTTCTCATTGCCACCGGCGCCTTCGGCCGCAGCCCCGCCTGCTATCGCGCAAGACGAGCGCGATGCGACGGTCGCGGCGCTGAAGCCGCCGAAGCGGCAGCGTCCGCTGATCGCCATCATCGGCATCAACGACGCCACCGAGACAACCGACTATCTCATGCCGTACGGCATCCTCAAGCGCGCCGATATCGCCGATGTCGTGACGTTGGCGACCGCGCCCGGTCCCGTGCAGCTCTTTCCGGTGCTCAAGGTCGAGCCACAGGCGACGATTGCCGAGTTCGATGCCCAGCATCCCGATGGCGCCGACTACGTGATCGTGCCTGCGATGAGCCGCGACGACGATCCGGTGGCGCTGCGATGGATCAGGAATCAATCGGCCAGAGGCGCGATCGTGATCGGCGTCTGCGCCGGCGCCAAGGTGGTCGGCGATGCCGGGCTGCTGCACGGCAAGCGGGCAACCACACACTGGTACTCAGTTAAGGAACTGCGCGGCAAGCATCCGACGATGCGCTATGTCGAGGACCGGCGGTTCGTCGTCGACGACGGCGTCGCGACCACCACCGGCATCAGCGCGTCAATGCCGATATCGCTGACGCTGATCGAGGCGATCGCCGGACGCGACAAGGCGCGCGCCGTGGGACGGGATATCGGCCTCGCCGACTGGGACGCGCGGCATGACAGCGACGCGTTCAAGTTCACGCGCCCATTTGCGCTGACGGCTATCCGCAATACGGCCGCGTTCTGGGCGCACGAGCAACTCGGCATCGAACTCAAGGAAGGCGTCGACGAGGTGTCACTGGCGCTCGTCACCGATGCCTGGTCGCGAACCTATCGCTCGCAGGCGGTGACGTTCGCCAGTGCGGCTGGCGCGCAGCACAGTCGCGGCGGCTTGCGGATACTTTCCGACCAGGTCGCGGCGAACTGGCCCGCGGCGCAATTGCTGCCGGCGAGCGATGGCACGAAACCGGCGGAAGCGCTGGACCACGCGCTTGCGGGCATTGCTGCGCGCTACGGAACAGATACCGCCGACTTCGTCGCGATGCAGTTGGAGTATCCGAAGCATCAAATGCCGTAGGGTGGGCAAAGCGCAGCGTGCCCACCATCAAACGAGATCATGGATGAATGGTGGGCACGGCGCTGCGCGCCTTTGCCCACCCTACGGCACGCTGTCAGACCTCATCCTGAGGAGCGCGTCTTCGCGCGTCTCGAAGGATGAATGGCACCAGCGGGGCCGCATGGTTCGAGACGGCGCAAAGCGCCTCCTCACCATGAGGGTTTAAGAGCGGCCACGCCGCCCCAAGCACCTCACCGCCATGGCTCGACGATGATCTTGGTGTGCGCCTCGGGATTGGCGAGATCGGCGAACGCCTTGGCGACGCCGTCGATGCCGACGGTGGCGGTGACCATCGACGCGGCGTCCACCTGCCCTTCCGCGATCAGGCGCAGCGAATAGGCGAATTCCTCCGGCGTGTAGCCGAGCACGTACTGGACGTTCAGCTCCTTGAGGATGCCGAGCATCGGCTCGGAGCGGTCGGTCTCCATGCAGACGCCGACCACGACGATGCGCGCATCGCGCGGTGCGCCTTCGAACACCTGCTGGATCAGGCCGGGAACACCGACGCATTCGAAGATCAGCGCGGGTTTCAGCGCCGGCAACAATGCCTGCAGCGGCGGGCGCGCGGCCTTTTCCTCCGGCGACATCTGGGCGTGCTCGGCCCAGGTCGCGTAGGGCTGTGAGCGTGCGGGATCGACGACGACGTCGGCCCCGAGCTTTTCGGCGAGCGCGCGGCGTGCCGGCGAGTAATCGGCGGCCACGATCGGGTGCAATCCCCTGATCTTCAGCGCTGCGATGACGGCGAGCCCGACCGGGCCGCAGCCGATCACCAAGGGCACCTCGCCTCCCCCGATGTTGGCTTTTGCCACGGCATGAACGCCGACCGCGAGCGGCTCGGTGAGCGCGGCGTGTTCGGCGGCGAGGCCGTTCGGAACTTCGAGCAGCAGGGCTTCGCTGAGCAGCAGGCGCTCGGCATAGGCGCCGACATTGTCGTTGGAATAGCCGATGCCCAGCGGGCCTTCCGGGGTCAGCAGCGCCGGCAGCGAGCAAACCTTGGTGCCCGTCTTGAACTTGCCTGTGGTGCCAGGACCGTAGTCCAGCACCTCGCAGCAGAATTCATGGCCGAACACGACGTCGCGCGAAAGGTCCATCGGCTTGCGGCCCGGAAAATGCTTGGCGAGCTCCACCATGTGGTGCGCGTGCTTGCGCGCATGCAGGTCGGAGCCGCAGATGCCGCAGGCCAGCGACTTCACCAGCACCTGCCCGGCACCGGGTTTCGGCTCCGGCATCTCGTCGACGACAATTTCCCCATTGCGGAAAATGGCTGCGCGCACGAAGGGTCCTCCCGGTGATTTTTGCTCACCTTAGAGCACTATCGGTTCTGATTGAAATCAGAACCGATGCGCTGTTTTCTTGTTTGACGCGCTTTCTTCACGCGAACCGGGACCCACTTCGCTCGAAAACGCTAGCGGGAGGATCACCACGAATAGCGCACAACGCCCTTGCCGGCGTAGGAACTGGTGACGTCGGACAACTGGCCCTCGAAGATCGCGGCGGCCGACCAGCCGTTCAGCCATTTCATCTCGGCCGCGCCCGTGACGAGCGCGGAATCATGCGCCTGCGCTGCGCCGTTGACGACGAAGGCCGCGCCCGGCAGCGTCTGGAACAGCGCTGTGACGTTGCGATCGGTATTGAAATCGTGCGCCCAGGCGGCGCGGCCGCGCAAGGTCAGGACAGCGTTCTGCACGGCAAAGGACTTGTCGGTGCGAACGCCGAGTTCGCTGCGCGAGGCCGTGACGTCCTTGGCCGCATAGTTCAGCGCGAAGGTGCCGGCGCCCGCCAGCACCTGCTCGGCATAGGCCGGCAGGCTGTAGGTGGTGAACTGGCCGGCGGCATAGGGCGTGATGCCCATCCACGGCGTCGTGGTGCGGTAACCGCCCTCGATGCGGCCGGAATACGCGTTGGCGTTGAACTCGGCGCGCAGGCGCTCGAAGCCAGCCACCGTGACGGTGCGCTCCGTGGTTACGTCCTGCCAGCCATAGGCGGCAGCGGCGGTGACGTAAGCCTGACCCATATTGTGCCGCACGAAGGCGCCGGCCTGGAACAGGTCCGAGCGCCCGGAGCCGAAACCCGAGACGCTGAAATTGGTGCCGCCGCCGGCAAGCGCAAAGCCTGCCAGCGTATCGCGCGAGAGGCGATAATCCGCACCCACGGCAAAGCCGAACACGCGCGCGGTCGCGTCGTTCGAGCCGAGCGCGGCATTGCCTGACGTGTTGCTGCCGCCGCCAAAGGCCGAGCCCCAGACGCTCCAGCGCTGGTCGAACAGATCACTACGTGCAAGATCCGCCTTGGTCGGAAATTTGGCAAAGGCGTCGCGCGCGGCGCGGGACTTCTTCGCGGCATAGCCGAGCGCGCTCTCCTCGGCGAACGGGATCGCACCGGTGTTGCCACCGAGGCCGCCATTGCGGCCCGCCACGAACGGATCTGAAATCAGCGACAGGAACAGGTTCATGGCGTCAAAGGTCGCCTGCTGCGATCCGGTCGCGAGTTCGCCGGAGATCTGCGTGAGACCGGCCGGCGAGAGCGAGGCGAAGCCGGCCGGGAGGTCGCCGGTGGTATTGAAGAAATTGGTCAGCGCGTTGGCGACGTTCTGCTGGTTGACGTTGAGGCCGCCGCCGTAGTTCAGCGCGAAATTGAGATAGACGTTGTTGGTGTCGTAGCTGAGGCTCGGATTCAGGTTCGGCGAAATGCCTGACACAACAGGATTGAACGTGTCCGCTACGCCGCCGGTTGCGGTCAGGATGGTGTATTGCTTCGTCACCATGCCGATGGGAATGATCACGACGGTGGCGCCGCCGAGCGTGGCCACGCCGGTGACCCTGGTCAGATCGCTGCTCGTGCCCGAGATTTCGACCATGTAGCTCGAGGCTGCCGAGAACGTCAGGCTGCCCGCCACGTTGAGGGTGCCGATCGAGTTGCCCGGCGCCAGCGTGCCGCCATTGACGAGGACATCGTCGATCGTGCCGGTGCCGCCGAGCGTGCCGCCGGCGTTGACCGTGACGATGCCGTTGATGACGCCGCTGACCGAAAGCGTGCCGCCAAGCACGTTCCAGTTCTGCGCGCCCGTGCCGGTGACGCTCCAGTTCGAGCCGTCGACCTTGTTGAAGATCGAGAAGCCGTCATATTGCTGGCCCGCGCCGATCAGGCTGAGGTTGAAGGTATCCTTGCCGGTACCGCCAAGCTGCAACGTATCTGTTCCGTTGCCGATCACGAGGCCGTTGATGACGCTGCCCGGACCCAGCGTCAGCACGCTGTTGCCGCAGCCGCAGAGTTCAATCGCCGCGAATCCAGCCGCTGCATTGATCGTGCCGGAGTTGAAAACCGTGCCGGTGCCCTGGAGTAAAATACCCGTCGCGTCCGCGCCGACGTTGATCGTTCCGGTGTTGATGATGGAGTTGCTGCCGCCGAAACTGCTGACGTCGATTCCTACGGCGGCGAAGCCATTTCCGACGGTGATGTTGCCGCTGTTGGTGATGGTGTTGGAATCGCCGAGCACGACGATGCCGACCGTATTGGCGACGATGCCGAGCGTATCGTCGCCGAGAAGGATACGGCCGCTGTTGCTGATCGTGGCGGACGAGCCGTTATAGGCGATGCCAGCGCTGTCGGTGCTGCCATTGATGGTGCCGAAATGGGTGATCAGGGCGCGGTCGCCCTGCGCCACGATCCCGGCGGTGCTGTTGGCAACGTTGATCACGCCGCTGCTCGTGATCAGGGCATCGTGGCCGAACACATCGATTGCGGTGCTGAGGGGACCGGCGTTGATCGTGCCGGCATTGTTGACGATGGCGCGATTGCCCTGCATCGAGATGCCGGAAGCTTGGCCGAATATGGTAATGGTTGCGCCGGCGAGGTTGCTGACGGTGTTGTCGTCGTTGGTCGCCAGGATGCCGTCTGCCGGCCCGGGCGCGGTGATCGTGATTTGGCCTGCGTTCGTCACCGTGCTGTTGCCGGCGACGAAAATTCCCTGACTTAGGTCGGCCATGGTAATGACGCCGGAGGCGGCGTTGACAATCGTGTTGTTCACGCCGGCGAAGATACCGGTGCTCAATGTCCCGCCGGTGATCGTTCCGCTATTGGTAATGGTATTGAAGTCATTGACGCCGATGGCCGAGCCACCGCCGCCATGGCTGACGGTCGCCCCCTCCAGCACGTTGAGAGTGAGGTTGTCGACGCCGCCGCCGGCCTGAAAGCCGCCCGGGGTGCTGCCGCTGCAGGTGACGGTCTGGCCGCTCGTCGCCGGATCGGGCGCACACGCCGCGTTGGCGGGCGCCGTCGACAGGCACGCACCGAAGAGAAACGCCGACATCGCGACTGTCCACGCAGCCGCATCCCGGCGGCGTCGGCCCTGCGCCGACGGTAGCAACTGAAAATGCAACGCCCGAACCCCATTCCCCGGCGCTCTTCGGCGCCATTCCAGGGAACTCACGTTAGCACGCGGGTTCCGGCCCAGGGTGCGGCTGTTCCGGAATTCTCTGATTTGGCGCTGATAGTCAGGCGCTTTCCGGATGCACTGTGGCACCCGCGCCACGATTTTGTGGCGCGGATCGCAATCAGTGCGCGATCAGGCGTTGGGCGACGACTCGCCCGAGACCGTCAGAAGCTGCGAGCGGCGGACCCGCTCGCGATGGGCGGTGTAGAGCCCGGAGGCGACGATGAAGGCGGCGCCGGTGATCGTGTAGGCATCCGGGACTTCGCCGAAGATCAGGAAGCCGAGCACGCTGACCCATAGCAGTTGCGTGTAGGAAAACGGCGCCAGCACGGAGGCGTCGGCATAGCGGAACGCCAACACCACGATCCACTGCCCCGCGGTCGATGCGACGCCGATCAGGACGCCGAAGGCGATATCGTGCCAGGTCGGCGTCACCCAGACAAACGGCACCAGCGCGGAGAGAATGAGCAGGCCCGCGATCGACGAATAGGTCATGGTGGTGATGGCGCGCTCAGTGCCGCTCATCATTCGCGTCATGATCAGCGTGCAGGCCCAGGCCAGCGCCGAGACCAGCGGAAAGAACGCCGCGGGGTGAAACGCGCCGGTGCCGGGACGCAGGATGATCAGCACGCCGACCAGGCCGACGCCGGTCGCAATCCAGCGGCGCAGACCGACCTTCTCGCCGAGGAAGATGATCGACAGCGCGGTGACGAACAGCGGCGCGACGAAGCCGGTGGCGGAGGCCTCCGCAATGGGAAGAAACCGCAGGCCGGAGATGAAGAACAGCGACGAGCCCAACAGCGCCGCGCCGCGCAACAGATGCAGGCCGCGGCGTTTGGTCTGCAGCGCATAGAGCGGGGAACCCGGCAGCATCGCCGGCGTCATGATCATTGCGAACACCAGGAAGCGGATCCAGGCGATCTCGATCGAAGGCAGGGTCGCGGACAGATATTTCGCCGTGACATCGGAGGCGCCGAGAAACACCGTCGAGGCCAGCACCAGCGCGATGCCCTTGAACGGCCGGTCGGCGCGCGCGGGCGCCTTGCGGATCGTCGACTTCTTTTCGGGCAAAGGCAGATGGACGCTGTCCAGCCTGGCGGCTGCGGCGGGGGGCGGTGTCACGGCAATCTCGATAGGCAGTAATTTTTCGAATCGGGCGAGGTTGTAAAAAACACCAATTCGCCCGATGCGACTAGGTCCGAAAACAGGATGCGGATATGCGCTGAGGGCGCGATGGCAACACTTTGTTAAGGATGGTGCAGATGAGCGCTACCGTCCTCGCAGCGCCAAGATCTTCTCCGCGGCGCGCAGATGCGGCTTGTCGATCATCTTGCCGTCGATCTTCACGACACCTGACGTCGGATTGTCGTTGAACGCCTTGACGACCTTCTCCGACCAGGCGATTTCCTCATCCGTCGGCATGAAGGCGGCATTGACGACATCGACGTGCTTGGGGTGGATTACCGCCTTGGCGAGGAACCCATCCTGTCGCGCGGCGATGGATTCCTCCCGGAGCGCGTCAAGATCGTTGATATCGGTGGCGATGGTATCGATGGCGACGACGCCCGCTGCGGCCGCGCTGATCAGGCAGAGATCGCGTGCCAGCAGGAACGGACCATGAAAGCGGCCGGCGGTCCGGTTGCGCGACGCGCCGAGCGACGCGGCGAGATCCTCGGCACCCCACATCATGCCCCACAGCCGCGGGCTCATGTTCTCGAAATCCAGCAACTTGAGCACCGCTCTCGCCGTCTCCGTCGCCACGGTGACGATCCTCGTCGATCCCTGTTCAATCCCGGCGGCGGCCTCGAAAGCATCGAGATACAGCGACAGACGGTTCACGTCGGCAGCGCCGGCGCATTTCGGCAGCACGATGCCGTCAGGCCGGCCCGGCATGACCGCGGCCAGGTCGCCAAGCGTCAAGTCGGTATCGAGCGCGTTGACGCGGACATACATCTTCTGGTCCGGATTCCGGGCGTCGAGCATCTCGCGCACGATCCGCCGCGCGCCGACTTTCTCATCCGGCGCAATCGAGTCCTCGAGGTCGAGGATCAGCGCGTCAGCCGCCGTCTTCTTGGCGCTCTCGAACTTGCGCAGGCTGTCACCGGGAACGAACAGGAACGATCGCATGTCTTCACGCCTTCGGTTTGCAATGCATCAGGCCGGTCCGGCGGCAGCTCGCCACCACTTCGCCGTGCTGATTGGTCATGGTGTGCTCGAACTCGACAATGCCCTGGTTCGGCCGCGACTTGCTCTCGCGCTTGGAAATGATCTTGGTATGCGCCCTGAGCGTATCGCCGTGGAATACCGGTTTTGGAAATTTCACATCGGTCATGCCGAGATTGCCGATCGTGGTGCCGAGCGTCGTATCGTAGACGCTCATGCCGATCATGATGCCGAGCGTATAGAGGCTGTTGAACAGCCGCTGGCCGAATTCGGTATTCTCGGCGAAATGCGCGTCAATGTGCAACGGCTGCGGGTTCATGGTCAGGAGACTGAACAGCGTGTTGTCCATCTCGGTCACCGTGCGGCTGAACTCATGATGGAATTCGCGGCCGACCTCGAACTCCTCGAAATACAATCCAGCCATCAGCGCCCCCTGTAGTTTGGCGTTCGCTTCTCGACGAACGCATTCAAGCCTTCCTGACAGTCCTCCGTCGTTGCAACGAGTGCAAAGCTCTCGGCGGCATTTTCGACCGAGCGGCGGAAATCGGCGTCGACCGCCCGCATGAAAGCATCGCGCCCGATCTTCATGACGATGGGGGATTTGGCAGCAAGCTTGCGCGCGATCTCCCGCGCCCGATCCAGCGCGGTTCCCTTCGGAACGACTTCACTCAGCAACCCCATGCGAAAGGCAGTTGCGGCATCGAAAGGCTCGCCGAGGAACAGCGGCCCAAAAGCCTGGTGCTTGCCGACCAGCCGTGGCAGTTGCACGAAGTGAATGGCCGGGATCAGGCCGACGTCGATCTCGGGATAGCCGAAGGTACAGCCTTCGCCCGCGATGATCATGTCGCAGGAGATCGCAATCGTCATGCCGCCGGCGCGAACCGCGCCGTCGACTGCAGCAATCGTCGGCTTACCCATGCGATATTGGATATCGTTGAGCGCAAAATACAGCCGTTCGAGAAACTTCTTGGTCTCGATTCCGGGTTTGCCGCGAACGATATCCAGATCGAGCCCGGCGCAAAACACCTTGTGCGCACTGCCGATAATAACAGCGCGCACCGCTTCGTCGTCCCTCGCCTTCGAAAGCGCCGCCAGCAACGCATCGATCAGGTCCATGCTCAGCGCATTGACCGGCGGGCGATCCAGCATGATCTCGGCAATGTTGCTAGATACGGAATAACGAACCAGATCGGTACTCATGCCGTGCCTCCCCTGACCTGGCGCACCGCGCCGGCCTCGACCAGATCGTCGATAATGCTACGCCGAAAGCTACAGCGCGAGATAGCGCTGCCGAATGTTGTCGTTAGCTTTCAGCTCTTCGATCCCGGATGTGTAGACGATCTGGCCCTTGTCGATAACCGTCGCGTGGCTCGCAAGGCCAAGGCAAAAATGCATGTTCTGCTCGGCGATCAGCACAGTGGCTCCGGTGCCGCGGAGCTGCCGCAAGAGTTCGCCGATCCGCTGCACGATGATCGGCGCCAGCCCCTCGCTCGGCTCGTCCAGAAGCAGCAATGCGGGATTGCCCATCAGCGTGCGCGCGATCGCCAGCATCTGCTGTTCGCCACCCGACAGCCGTCCCGCGATCCGGTGCCGCAACGGCTCCAGCAGCGGAAACACGTCGTAAATGCGCCGGATCGGCCATTCGTCCTCGCCATTCGGCCCCTTCTTGGTCCCGATGACCAGATTGTCCTCGACCGTGTGTTCGGGAAAGATCTGGCGATCCTCCGGCACGAAGCCGAGGCCGGCGCGCGCGATGTGATGCGGCTTCAGCCCGGAGACAATCCTGCCTTGCAAGGTGACCGTGCCGCGGCGGGCTGGCGCGAGCCCCATGATGGCCTTCATGGTGGTCGATTTACCGGCGCCGTTGCGGCCGAGCAGCGCCATCGTCTCGCCTTGCCGCACCGACAGGCTGACGCCGAACAATATCTGGCTGGTGCCGTAATAGACGTCGAGGTCTTCGACCTGCACGACCGGCTGCGCACTCATACAGTGATCCCCGCATGATGTTCGGTGCCGAGATAGGCCTCGATCACCGCCTCGTTGCGGCGGATCGCATCCGGTTTGCCGGTTGCAAGAATGCGGCCGTAGCAGAGCACGACGATTTCGGGCGCGATCTTGAACACGATATCCATGTCGTGCTCGATGAACACCACCGTGATCCTCTGCGTCTCCCAGAGCTCCCTCACCTTCTCGATCATCCGCCAGCGTTCTTCGGTGCCCATGCCGGCGGTTGGCTCGTCGAGCAGCAGCACCTTGGGATCGAGCACCAGGGCGAGTGCGATATCGAGCAGCTTCTGGTCGCCATGCGACAGCGTCGCCGCAGTGCGGTTTCGCTTGCTGGCCAGTCCCAGCAATTCCATCGCATGCTCGGCGCGGTCGCGGGTCTCCGCCAGCGGGAAGCGACGGTGCAGGACGCTGGCTTTACGCTGATCGGCGCACACCGCTGCCAGCATCGTCTCCTGCACCGTCAGCGACGGAAAGATGCTCGCGACCTGAAACGCGCGGCCGATGCCGTGGCGAACGATTTCCGGGGGCGAGCGACCGGCGAGATCGATGCCGTTGAGCAGGATCTGGCCGGAATCCGGCTTCAGCGCGCCGGTGATCAAGTTGAAGAACGTGCTCTTGCCGGCGCCGTTGGGGCCGATCACGGCGGTGAGCGAACCATCGGCGAAATCCAGCGTGACGTTATCGGTCGCTTTGACGCCGCCGAACGATTTGGAAAGGGAGCGTATCTCCAGCATTCTAGGCAAGCTCCCTCACACCGTCATTCCGGGATGGTCCGCAAGGACCAGACCCGGAATCTCGAGATTCCGGGTTCGCGCTGCGCGCGCCCCGGAATGACTGTGCAATAGACCTACGTCTCATGGCCGCTGCCCGCGACGTTGCGCGTACCATTCGACGACGAAATCCATCAACCCCTTCCGCAGGCCGATCGCAAAGAACAGGATCACGACGCCCAGCACGAGTCCGTGATATTCGGTCAGACGGGTGACGGTGTCGTTGAGGATCAGGAGCAGCACGGTGCCGACCATCGGCCCGAGGAATGTGGTCACGCCGCCGAGCATGTTGATGAAGATGCCCTCGCCCGAAATGGTCCAATAGGCGAATTCCGGATAGGCCCCGGAGACGAATAGCGCCATGATGATCCCGCCGGTCGAGGCGAACAGCGCCGCGAGCACAAAGATCGTCAACTTGGCGCGCCAGACGTCGATGCCGATGAAACTCGCACGCGTTGCATTGTCGCGGATCATGCGCAGCGTGTAGCCGAACGGCGACTGCGCGATCTGATGCATCAGGAACAGCCCGATCACCAGCAACGCGCAACTCGCGACATAGAGATGCAATTGGTTCGATAGATCAATGCCCAAAAACGGCGGTCGCGGAATGCCGCCGCGCAATCCCTGATCGCCGCCGGTCAGCGATACCCAGGACAGTATCGTCGAGTGGATCAGCATCTGGAACGCCAGTGTTACGAAGGCGAAATAGATTTCCTTCAGCCGCACGCAGATGGCACCGATGACGAGGGCGACGACAAGCGTGATCGCCAGCGTGGCAACGAAAGCCACCGGCACGGGAACACCGGTCTTCTGCATCATCAGCCCGAAGCCGTAGGCGCCGAGGCCGAAGAACATGCCGTGGCCAAACGAAATCAGGCCGGTGTAACCGACCAAAAGGTTGAGCGACGTCGCGAACAGCCCGTAGGCGGCGCAGCGGATCACGAAGTCGAGCAGCAATTTGCTGCTAAAGACCGCCGGCAACAGGGCAAGCACGACAAAGACCGCAAGCGCAATCAGGGCATCCCGATTCCGCCGCGTCTTTGCCTGGGCATGAGGTACGTCGAGCGCCTGCGCGCCCTGCTCGGCCTGCAATTCGGTCATGCGACCTCCTTGCCGAACAGGCCGGTCGGCCGCGATACCAGCACGATCACCATGAACAGGTACATCAGCCCTTCGGTAAACAGCGGAAAGCCGAGCGAGCCGAACGAGCGGATCATGCCGATCAAGAGCGCACCAATCAGTGCACCGAGGATCGAGCCCATGCCGCCGATCACGGTGACGATGAAGGATTCGATCAGCACCGAAAATCCCATGCCCGGCGTCAGCGAACGCACCGGCGCCGCAAGTGCGCCGGCAAGTCCCGCCAGCATGCCGCCGAGCGCAAACACGCCGCCATAAATGAGCCCGGTGTTGATGCCGAGCGCGGATACCATGCCAGGGTTATGAGCGGCCGCCCGGATCACCTTGCCGATCCTGGTGCGGGCAAGGCCGAGCCCGAGGATCATGGCGGCCGCGAGCGCAACACCGATCAAGAGCAGATAATATGGTGGCACCACCCCGCCGGCGATGAACAGCGGCACCACCTGGAACGCGGCCGGCATGCCCATCGATTTGAACTCGGGCCCCCAGATCATCCGCACCACGTCATCAAAGATCAGCACGAAGGCGTAGCAGACGAGAAG
Organism: Bradyrhizobium sp. AZCC 1719; assembly: GCF_036924525.1. Lineage (NCBI taxonomy): Bacteria > Pseudomonadati > Pseudomonadota > Alphaproteobacteria > Hyphomicrobiales > Nitrobacteraceae > Bradyrhizobium > Bradyrhizobium sp. AZCC 1719. The sequence continues at coordinate 6,982,939 of NZ_JAZHRU010000001.1, forward strand.
CTGCATCAACACGTCAGCGCCGTAGACCCGGCTCATGAAGACGCGTTCGAAGATCAGACCGAGGATGGCCGTACCCGCCGCACCACACAGCATCGCCAGCGCAAAACTGCCGGAGAACTGATAGGCCGTCATCGCGAAATAGGCGCCGAACATATAGAAGGCGCCGTGGCTGAAGTTGACGACCTTGAGTACGCCGAAGATCAGCGTCAGCCCGACGGCGACGAGAAACAGCAACATGCCGATGATGAAGCCGCTGGTGGTTTGCGTCACCAGACAGGCGGAACTGGCGAGACAGCCGGTAAGCGCGTCGAGGTCCAAGGGAATACATCCATTCCAGCGCGCCGGAACAGCACGCGAAGATCATTCGGCGGCGAACGGGCGGCAGCTTGCGCCACCTCCGCCGTCGCGGTCAATCAGGTGTAGCCCTTGCTCTTCTTCCACTCGGCTTCGAGTTCGAAGATCGTCTTCCAGTCGCCCGCCTCGACCTTCGGCACGTAGGGCTCCTGCGGGATCGTGGTTCCCCAGCCGATCGCATAGCCCACCAGCGTCTGGTCCTCGGCGCGCATGGTGACAGTGCCGTCGGCGCCGAACGGCGACTTGATCTTCAGGCCGCGGAGCGCCTCCGCAATCTTCTTGCCGTCGGCCGAATTCGCCTTCTTGGACGCTTCCGCGAGCAGCATGATCGCCGTCGCATTCTCCCACGACCAGTTGGTAGGATATTCGTTGTATTTTGCCTTGTAGGCGTCGCCCCACGCGGCGTTCTCCGGGGTTGCGGGATATGTCTTGATGTAACGGTTACCGGAGTGAATGCCCTTCGGCAGGTTCTTCACGACCGTCAGCGCGGTGTAGTCGGCCATGTTGACTGCGAACACTTCCATCTGGCTGAACAGCGCGTAGATGTTGGCCTGGTCGATGTAGGACGTGAGGTCGCCGCCCCACAGGCAGGAATACAGCGCCTGCGGCTTGGCCTGCAGGATCTTTGTTACGACCTCGGTGTAATCAGGCTGGAACAGCTTTGGCCAGGACTCGCTGATGATCTCGATGTCGGGCGCGAAGCGCTTCAGGTACGTCACGTATTCGCCGGTGGTATCGCGGCCATAGGCGTAATCGGGCGAACAGGTCGCCCACTTCTTCAGCCCCTTGGCCTTGGCAATCGCCGCCGCATAGCTGCCGCCGACGATCGAGTCATGCACGCCCTGGCGCGCGGTACGGAAGGCGTTCGGAATGTGCTGCTTGGGATCGGCGGTCAGCGCGGAAGTTTCCGAATTGGTGTGAAGACAGAGCACGCCGAGATCGCGCGCCACCTCGTGCACGGCGAACGCGCCCGACGACGCTTCCGCGTCGATCAGGATTTCGCATCCGTCGGTGTTGACGAGCTCGCGTGCGACGCGGGCGGCTTCCTGCGGCTGTCCCTTTGAATCGCGGATCACCATCTCGATCTGGCGGCCGGCGAGACCGCCGGAAGCATTGACCTTCTCGACTTCCAGCATCACGGCATTGCGCGATGAGGTGCCAAGCTGCGCCACGCGGCCGGAGAGAATGGTCGGCATGCCGACCTTGATGGTCTTGGCTTGCGCGCGCGCCACCCAAGGAGTCCCAAATGGCGTCGCGAATGAAACGGCACCGGCGCCCATCATCGCCAACGTCGCACGTCGGCTTACGCCCGGTTTGCGGGTTCTCGTCATTGCTTCCTCCCTGTGGATTGGCGTTCCCAATCCCTGCCGGAGATCGTGACGCCTCCGTATGCCCCGAGGATTTCAGAGCGAGGGGGGTGACGTCAAGCCAAAGATGAATTACGAGTCAGAATTCATATATCGGAAAGCCAGACCGAAAACGGCGTTTCGAGCGGCAAATGATCAACCTTTCGAGCTTCATCGCTTTTCACGCCAGGCGGACGCCGGACCGCTGTGCGCTGAAATACCGCGGCGAGGATGTCTCCTACGCCGCGTTCGATGACAGCATCCGGCGGGTCGGCGGCTGGCTCGCCGCGCGCGGCATCGGCCCCGGCGACGTCGTCGCGGTGCTGATGCAGAACAGCACGGCCTTTCTCGAACTGGTGTTCGCGACCAGCCACATCGGCGCGGTGTTTCTGCCGATCAATTATCGCCTGTCCGCAGATGAAGTCGGTTACATCGTCGCCAATTCCGGCGCGCGTATCCTGATTGCGGACGAAGAACTCGCAGGCATTGCCGCAGGCGGCGCACCGGTGGTGCTGCTCGATGCGTCCGCGCAATCCACGGTCACACGGCTTGTGCCCGACATCGCGCCCGCCCCGATGCAGGTGCGGCAGCCGCGCGAGCTGATGCGGCTGATGTACACATCAGGCACCACCGACCGCCCCAAAGGCGTGATGCTCACTTACGAGAACCTGTATTGGAAATCGGCCGATCAGACGCTTGTCCTGGGATTAAGCGCGGAGACGCGACTGCTGGTGGTCGGTCCGCTCTATCATGTCGGCGCGCTCGACCTGCCGGGTATTGCGGTGCTCTGGCATGGTGGTTTGCTTTCCATCCACCGCAACTTCGAGCCCGAGCAGGCGCTCGCCGCGATCGAAGCCGACAAGCTCAACGCCGCCTGGTTTGCGCCGGTCATGACCACCGCGATCCTCACCTGCCCGACCCGCGACCGCTACGATGTCTCCAGCCTGCGATGGGCGATCGGCGGCGGCGAGAAAACCCCGGAAGCACGCATCCGCGCCTTCTCCGATTGTTTCAAGAATGCCCGCTACATCGACGCCTATGGGCTGACGGAGACCTGCGGCGGCGATACTTTCATGGAAGCCGGCCGCGAGATCGAAAAGATCGGCTCAACGGGGCGCGCCATTGCCCATGTCGAACTCGAAATTCGCGATGACGCCGGCAACCGGCTGCCATCAGGCCGGAACGGCGAGATCTGCCTCCGCGGCCCCAAGGTCACGCAGGGCTATTGGAACGATCCCGAGAAAACCGCCGCCGCGTTCTTCGGTGACTGGTTTCGCACCGGCGACATCGGCTATCTCGACGAAGACGGCTTTCTCTATCTGACCGACCGCAAGAAGGACATGATCATCTCCGGCGGCGAGAACATCGCCTCCTCCGAGGTCGAGCGCGTGATCTACGAGCTGCCGCAGGTGCGCGAAGTTGCCGTCGTCGGCATGCCGGACGAGCGCTGGGGCGAGAAGCCGGTTGCGGTCGTAGTGCTCACGGATGGCGCCACGCTGGATTTGCCTGATCTCATCGAACATTGCCGCACGCGCCTCGCCAGCTTCAAGGTACCGAAGCAACTCATCATCCGCGATCATCTGCCGCGCAACCCCTCAGGCAAGGTTCTCAAGCGCGTACTGCGCGCCGAACTGGAAACTCACGCATGACGCAATCATCGCAAGCCGCATCCGGTAAGGTCACGAAGTTGAACCGCGTCGAGCGCAACGCCTGGACCAAGCGCAGATTGTTCGACGCCGCCACCAAGATCGTGGGCAAGTACGGCTACGCCGAGGCTTCCGTCGCCCGCATCACCGAGGCAGCCGGCGTGGCCCAAGGCACGTTCTACAATCATTTCGAAAACCGCCAGGAACTGCTCGATCAATTGCTGCCGAAGATCGGCATCGACATGGTCCACTTCATCCGCGAGCGCACCGGCACCGCTGATGCCGCAAGGCAGGAGATCGAGCGCTTCAGCGCCTTCTTCGATTTCATCCGCGAGGTGCCGGAATTTTTGCGCATCCTCAACGAGGCCGAGTATTTTGCACCGGTCGGCTACCAGAAGCATCTCGATAATATCGCGACCGCCTATGTGCGCATTCTCAAGCGCGCCCGCACGGCCGGCGCCATCATTGATTTCAGCGACGAGGAGTTCGAAGCCATCGTCCACATGTTCATGGGCGCGCGCGGCTACCTGAGCCGGCGATACTCATACACCGGCGGCGCCGTAACGGCCGCGCCCGACCATGTCATCTCCGCCTACCGAAAGCTGGTCACGCGCGGGCTGTTCACACCGGACAAAGGCACTAGCCATGACCGCTGAAGGCATCGTTCTCGTCACCGGCGGCAGCCGCGGCATTGGCGCGGCGACCGCAACGCTTCTCGCTGCTCAAGGCCAAAAGGTCGTTGTTGTCGATATTGCGCCCGAACCGCTCGCGGAAACGCAAACCATCCTGTGGCCCGCGCCCTTCGATGTCGCGAATGAAAGCGCTGTTGTCGGCGGCATCGCCGATATCGAGGCCGCGCACGGCCCAATCATCGGGCTGGTCAACGCTGCCGGCGTGTTCGGCAAGATGCACAAAATCGAACGCGTTCGAATGGAACAATGGGACCGCGAGGTCAATATCGATCTGCGCGGCACGTTTCTGGTGGCCCGAAGCGTCGGCGTGAAGATGGCCGAGCGCCGGCGCGGCGCGATCGTCAATGTCGCCTCCGTTGCCGGCATGACCTCAGGCCCGATCCACGCCTATACCGCGGCGAAGGCCGGTGTCATCCAGATCACGCAGACGCTGGCTGCCGAATGGGGACGCAGTGGCGTACGCGTCAATGCAGTCTCGCCCGGCTTCACGCGCACGGCGGCGCTGGAAGCCGGCATCGCTTCGGGCGCGCTGAACAAAAAATGGCTCGAAAGCCCGACCGCGATGAATCGACTGGTCGAGCCGATCGAAGTCGCACAGGCCATCGCGTGGCTGCTGTCGCCGCTGAGCAGTGGCGTCACCGGAATCAACCTCCCTGTCGATGCCGGCTATATAGCCGGCATCACTTGGGCGGCCTATGGCGGCTTGCCGGAAGCACCAGGCGCGTAAACGAGGACACCAGCATGAATATCGAGCTGCCCCGCAAGAAACTCGACCTGTCATCGGCCATCGCCGAGGGCGATATCCGCGTCCTGCTGATGGTGCTGGTGCACATGACCGGCAATGAGCGCTGGCTGGAACCGCCTTACAGACCCAAGCGCGACGTCCGCCTGATTCCGGATCCGCAAGCCGGTATGCCCCCGGAAATCCAGGCCGAGATCCGCGCGGCCGTCTTGAAGCTGTTCGCAAACGGTGAACCGAAGCCCGTCATCACCGATCCCGGCAACGAATTGATGCTGAAGATGATGCGGGCGACGCTGGGCGAAGACGTGGCACCTGAATATGCGCCGCTGATGCGCGAGGAAATGGGCTTCATTCCCCGGGAAGCGCGCTGGACCAAACCGCCATCGGACGAAAAGCTGGCGCAGCAGCATGTGCTGATCGTCGGCGCGGGTGTTTGCGCCATTGCGCTCGGCGTTGCCCTTGGCCGGCTCGGCATCCCCTACACCATCGTCGAAAAGAACGACGAACTCGGCGGCACCTGGTATGTCAATCGCTATCCCGGCTGCGGCGTCGATACGCCCAACCATTCGTACTCGTTCTCATTCGGCCCGCGTAATCCGTGGACGCGCTATTTCGCCCAGCGCCAGGAATTGCTCGATTACCTCAAGAAGGTGGCGCTGGAATACGACATCCGAAAGCATCTCCGCCTCAACACGGAGCTGACATCGTCGTACTGGGACGAGCGCAAGCGACGCTGGATATCGACGTTGAGGACCGCCAACGGCGAAGAGATATTTGAATCGACCACGCTGGTCAGTGCGATCGGTCAGCTCAACGACCCCCACCCGGCGCACTTCAAGGGCGAGGAAGATTTCAAGGGCGTGATGCTGCACTCCGCCCTGTGGTCCGGCGACATCAAGCTCGACGGCAAGCGCGTCGCCGTCATCGGCACCGGCGCCACCGCCATGCAACTGGTGCCGTCGATCGCCGACCGTGTGGCGTCGGTCACCGTTTATCAGCGGACGGCGCAATGGGCGCGCCCGGTGGCGGGCTATTCCGATCCCATCACCGAGGGCGCGCGTTGGCTGCTCGCGCACCTGCCGTTTTATGTGCAGTGGTACCGCTTCAACATGTTCTGGCGATACGGCGATGGCCTGTTGCCGTTCCTGCGCAAGGACCCCGACTGGCCGCATCCCGAGCGCGCCGTCAACAAAGGCAATGACCGGCATCGCGAAGAGCTCACCAACTTCATCCTCTCGGAGTTGAAGGACCGCCCCGATCTGATCGAGAAATGCGTGCCGACCTATCCGCCTTATGGCAAGCGCATCCTGCTTGACAACAACTGGTTCAAGACCCTGACGAAGCCGAATGTCGAACTGGTCACCGACAGCATCGACCATTTCGCGCGCGACGGCATCGTCGCCTCCGACGGCAAGTTGCGGCCTGCGGACATCATCGTCATTTCCACCGGCTTCAAGGTCACGGAGATGGCCGCTCGCCTCAACATTACGGGGCGCGATGGAAAAAATCTGAAGGCAGCCTGGGCCAACGACAACCCGACCGCCTATCTCGGGCTCACGGTGCCGGACTTTCCAAATCTCTTCGTCATGCTCGGCCCCAATTCAGGTCCAGCGCATGGCGGCAGCGTGATCTTCCAGTCGGAATGCCAGAGCCGCTACATCTCGGCTTGCCTCGTCGAGATGATCGAGCAAGGCATCGCTGCCATCGACGTTCGTCCGAAAGCGCACGATGAGTACATCAAGAGAGTTGATGCCGAGCATGAGCAACTGATCTGGACGCATCCCGGGATGACGACCTATTACCGCAACAAGCAAGGTCGGGTTTTCTCGGCAATGCCATGGCGTTTCGTGGACTACTGGGCGATGACTCACGATCCTGATTTACAGGATTACCGCCACACGAAGGGCTAACATACCAATGCCCGCGGGAACCCGATGGATGTGTTACTTGACACCTGACTCTAACTGCCGCAGCATTTAGCACGACTGCACCTGCAGGAGTCGCGGAGCGTTGGGCTCCCCGCTTCGCAGGCATTGGCGGCTCGGTTAGATGATCGAGACGACACGCAGCGGAAGCGGACGCATCGTCCGTTGGCCAACTCTTGGAGAGGAGCATGACGCCACCGGATCAGACCGGTGACCTTGCTCAGCGCAAGGTCCAGGTGCGGTTGAGGTCATAAGCAGCTGCCAGCCTCATTGCACCTTCAACAATCCAAAACTATCCGCGGGACTGGAGCGCAAAGGCCACGCGCAAGCCGGATCCTGAGACCATACTGGTGTCTACCAGAAATCCTTCGCCTATAACGAAGATGTAGGGCCCCGCGATGCTCTTATGCACCGGGGCCCATTCGTTTTGGCGGGCTCATTCATTTTGGAATGTCAAAAACCGCGTCGTATGGTTCCATGCTCTATTCGGATCGCAGATACCGACCCGATGGAACAGGGAAACGCCATGGATAGACCGCGCGTTCGCATCTACACCGACTACAAAAGCCCCTACGCGTTCGTCGCCAACAAGCGGCTGTTCAAGCTCGAGGAGATCTACGGCGTCGAACTCGAATGGCTGCCCTACACGCTGCGCATCCCGGAATTCATGGGCACGGTGGAAGAGCGCACACCGCATTTCTGGCGCAAGGTGCGCTACGCCTATATGGACGCGCGCCGCTACGCCAATGCGCAAGGCCTCATCATGAAGGGTCCGCGGCGCATCTATGATGCCTTCCATGCCAGCGCCGGCATGCTGTTCGCGCAGCGCCACGGCCTGTTCCGCCCCTATCATGACACGGTGTTCCGCCGGTTCTGGAGTCATGATCTCGAGATCGACGAACTCTCCGATATTTCCGGCGTGATCGCCTCGCTCGGCGGGTCGTCGGAAGAATTCGAAGCCTACGTCCACGGCCCCGCGCGGGCAGAACACGACCGCATCATCGACGAGGCGGAAGCGCTCGGCGTGTTCGGCGTTCCGACCATGGTCTTCAATGGCGAATTGTTCTGGGGCGGCGATCGCATCGACATGCTGATCGAGCGCATCCGGAATCCGGAATCGATCGCAACGGCGCTCGGCAGTCGTCACCGGACGTGAGATCGCAGACACAAGCGAGACCGCAGGTGATCAATCCGCTCAGACAACGCCCTCGTGCTTGCCGGATCGAGCAGCCGTCCTCATTGCATCTTTCGAATAGAGGAAAAGCTTGCAGCAGCCGAGAGCGCCAACCAGCGCCGGCGGAAGCATGGTCGCGGCAAGCAGAAGAGGTGACACCTGCCATGAAGGGGCGATCCAACCCTTAAACAGCCAGCCTAAAGCGAAGTCGATAGCCCCAACCAGCAAAGCGAGACCAAGCAGCGGCAAGAGGAGCCCGATAAACATTGAAGCCCAGCCGGGTGCTGCTCTTGACCAATCGATGCCATCGAACGCCTGGTCTTGGCGCGCGCCCGGGATGCCAGCCAAATCGGAACTGTGGCCTAACCCGACGCCTTGAGAGCCCGAAGGCAGCGGGACCGGATCGTTCGGTTTAATAGCCATATTGAACGTCATTATCATTAAAACCAGAGATGTCGCGCTAGCCCGACGATATCAGTACCATGGCCACCAGTTATAACGATACCGCGGATTACCGTAGTAACCCGGTCCAGCGTAGGGGCCGTAGAAGTTCTTGTCGCCATAAACCCACCGGGCGACCGGGCGTCGCCGATTCGGTCGGTAGCAATTGCCGGCCTCATCACAAATCACCTTCGCGGCCGTGATCAGCGAATCCGAAGCAGGCTGAAGATGGCTCAGAAGCGGCGCTGCGCTGGCACTGGTAGCAATCAAAAGGCCGACCACCAGCACGGACGCACAGATCGCTCGCATGTCTCGTCTCCCCTCGCGAATTAATTGGCCGAAAATACCGAAGATTCTTGCAGACAAACAAAACCGGAATTCGGAGCCTACCCGCTCGACCGGATGCTGACTAGGCCTCATCCCCATTTCCGTTATACCGGAATTCCCAAATGAATGGACGTGTCGCGCAGCGACTGAAGCGTTCCTCTCGGAGAGCCGCACCGCCCGCATTTCAGAACGGAACACGGGTCCGGCCGAGCCTCGATCGGCAACGCAACGGTCAGGCTGCCGCATTGTTCGCAAATCGGCTTGAATGTTTGCCTGTCCTTCAAGGCGACGCTCGTCTCAATATCCATACTAAATCCATCAATCGGGGACTTCGACAAACTGGAAACAATGAACGATCGAAAATGCATAAATCGAGTTCCGGCCCGGGCCGCCACTCGGACCCAACAAATTCAGAATCCTGCCGGTCTGTGCAACGGACGAACGCATTTAACCCTAATGGTCGGGAGGCTTTTACGACGAACTCGGCGCCAGCCGCATCCTCCGCAATCGGATGCGCTTAAAGACCGTGGCCGTTGGCAAGCAGAGGCTTTTCCACCGCAGCCTCGTGTTTGGCCAGAGGCTTCGCAGCAAAAACATCACAGCCGGGGAAAAGTTAGAAAAATGAATGACATCAAAGCCTGAAGCGCGGCTAAAAGGCGGGTTCTCCGTTCCGCTGAATCGTCGGCTCGGTTACGGTTTAGCGTCAAAATTTAACGGGATTGGCGTAACGCTGGCTGCATGGGGAATTGGGGCGGAAAATACCTGAACCGGACGATTTTTCGGGCAGTGCTGGCTGCGCTTTTGCTCGTGGCGCTCCTGTGTCCGGGCGCCCGCGCCCAGGTCGCGGATAGCGGTCCTCCGCTGGAGGGCGAGGCCTATACGGCGGCGGAGACCGCTTACAAGGCGTTCGGCCAGGGCGACTACGAGGCTTCCGCGGCAAGGGCTGCAGAGGCCGTGGCGCTCCGTCCTGATCTCCTCCGCCTGCACCTGCTCCTGATCGACTCGCTGGTCGCCGCCGGCGACCTCATCCGGGCCGATCTGGCGACGAAAGCCGCCTCGGCGGCGTTCACGGGCAACCGGGACCTCGAAGGGCGGCAAGCGAGTATTCGCCAGCGTCTCGCCCAGCGGCCGGCCAGTGAGGGCTACAAGGCGCTCGAAAAGGGCGATGCCAAGGCCGCGGTCCGGGCGGCGCGCAGCGCGGTCGACTATGTGCCGGACTCGATGTCGTACCGCCTGTTGCTGCTGAACGCCCAGCTTGCCGACAACAATTTGCCGGGCGCTTTGGAAACCGCCACCGAAGCGATTGCGCTCGATCGAGCGAATTATGTTCCGCTGGTATGGCGCGGCTATATCAACCAGCGACTGGGAAAGCGCGCCGATGCCGTGTCGGACTTCAACGCTGCCCTGGCGATCCCGGGCCTGACTGCCACTCAGCAGAAGAATATCCGGCTGATCTCCGCGGATGCAGCCATGGCGTCAGGTGACTTCAACGCCGCGATCGAATTGTTGGGCAGCTATTCGCGAACCGACCCAAAGGTCATCACCCGCCTCACCGATGCAGAAGGCGCAAGCCAGCGCAGAGGCGTGCTTCGGAACAACGGCAATATGGTGCCGCCGCCGGTGCAGGAATGTTCAACCACCACCAGCGGTGTCAATTGCGAACTCGAGGCGCCCGCGGTCCTGAGCATATTGACCCCTGTTGCATCGCCCGAAGAAAAGGCCGCAAGAGAAACCTTTGAAGCGAAGGAACGCGCCTACCAGGCTGAACGAGACAAGGACTACAAGTCAGCCATCGTCGAGGCGCGTAAGGCCGTACAACTTGAGCCCGAGGTCGCCGCAAGCCGCCTCCTGCTGGTCAACATCCTGATGTCAGCCGGCCGCCCCGCGGAAGCCGAGGTTGAGGCGACCAAGGCAATCGATGCGGGGCACTCGAACGCAGAGATCTATGCGCAACGCGGCTATGCGCGAGCCAAGCTCAAGAATTTTCGCGGCACGATGTCGGATTGGGAAACCGCCCTGAAGCGGGGCCTCCCGCCCGCTCAAGCCCACAACGTTCGACTTTCCCTCGCTGACGCCGCCTTGGCTTCCAACGAGCCCATGCGGGCTTTGCGCGCGCTCCAGAAATTGGCCGTGAGCTATGACACCTCGATCCGCAGGGCCTATGCACTGCAGGCGCTCGGGCGAAAGGAAGAATCGCTTGCCGAATTCAGAACAGCCGAACGGCTCGCAACGACCGCTGTTCAGAAGGACGGCGCGCTGCGCGCGCAGATCAACACGCTGGTCGAGTTGGACCGCAAGCCGGAAGCCCGCATCCTGTTTGATCGGGCAATCGCCCATGGCAGATTGGGTACCGTCCGGGATGCCGATATTGGCTACCTCGCCGTCGCCGTCGGCAATGACGAGGTAGCGTTGGCTCGCTTCGATCGCGCGCATGCCACCGGACAATTGCCGGCTCGGGCCACGATCGATGCGGGATATACCGCGATGCGTCGCTTCGAAAATCCAAAGGCCATCGCCTATCTGATGGAAGGGATCGACGCCAAGGCAACCGGACGGATCGATATTGACGACCAAAAGCTGTTCGAGACGCGTCGAACAGTTTCAGACCTGGCCCGCGTATGGGGTATCAACACTTCGGTTTCATACGGCAAAGTTGGTTCGGCGCCCAACCCGTTCCTGACGACGACGGCGCCCAGCAGTTACACATCGCAACTGGGAACTGAGTTCTATTATCGCCCGGAAGGGTTCGGATACAGGAATGGCGCGATATTCGAGTTGTTCGGCCGCCTTTTCGAAACCCTGTATGACCAGTCCGGCGGGCCGACGGGCGGACGCACGACACAGGGCATGGTGGGCGCCCGCTGGAAGCCGTTCTCGAACGCCAACCTGGTGTTTGAAGTCGACCGGCTTATTGCGCTTGGCGATGCAGCACGCGATGACACGCTGTTGCGCGCGCTCTACTCCTACACGGTCGGCACCGATCTGCGTGTCTTGGATGCGAGCTGGCCGACCTGGTACGTCTACGCGGAGGTGGATCGCTTCCTCGAGAAGCGACAGCTCGTCGCGATCATGGAAGGCCGCTTCGGACGAAGCTTCCGGCTCGATCCGATCAGCAGCAAGCTGGTATTCTTCCCGCACGCCGTGCTGGCCGCAAATTACGACGATTCATTCGCGAACCGTGCCGCTTACTCGGTCGGCGCAGGTGGTTCGTTACGCTACTGGTTCGGCGAAACGACATACATGGCGCCGCCTTCGTACTGGGAGCTGACGCTGCAATATCGCTGGCGCCTCGCGGGCGATCAGAGGGCTCAGGGCATCTTCGCGCAGACGTCGATAAACTATTGAACGCCGTACTGTCTGCGCAGAGCACGCTTAATGGGTACCCTGCTTTAGCAATCAAGATTCGCAGGCCGATGTGTTCCTTCTTCAGCTAAAACCGAACAATTCAATCATCCGCCAACCAAAACAAAAGCCACCTCTCGGTGGCTTTCATCGTTTTGCATTGCTGGACAGAGCTCGGATCATGCCACCGCTGGAGCTGGCTTGACGTTACGCCGATACATGCCGAAACCCACCCCTGCAAAGCCAAGGATCATCATGATCCAAGTGGACGGTTCAGGCACAGCGGCGGTGAATTCCACCTCGCTAAGCATGATCCAGGGTTGCTTGTTTATGTCAAAGGCATTGGCGTTGAACGCCTGATCGCCCGGATACAGGTTATGGTAGTAGATCGAATCCGCCAGCAGACCGCCGCGCATTAGCTGAAACTGAAAATCCGTGTCTTGCTGGTAGCTGATCGGGGTATCGAAGGTAAACGTCGCTTTTTCAACGACCGAAGAAAGAGCGGAGAATGTCGGAGTTAGCGACTGCAGGACGCCGCCAATGGTAAGATTGATCTGACCGGGCAGACCGACGAGACCGCCGTAAGTGGTATTCTCCACTTGCACCGGATTGGCGAAATAGAGCGTGATCTGGCTGATCTGAGATCCGGGCTTCAGAAAAAAGTTTAGAACCGGATCGGTGTATTTCCAGCCAACATATTGTTGGGGACCTAACGTATAGTCAGTCGTCGGGACAACGCCATTGGTGAGGATGCCAGCCCCCCCAGTCAAAGGGGCAGCCTCGGTAATCGAGTTCACGGCCGGCGAACTTCCCGAGTAGGCCCCATCCAAGTAATTGTAGGTACCGAGCGAAACCGTGCCGTTGCCGTTGTTCATCTCGTAACTGGTGACAGCGACAAGGCCAGCCGATGCAGCCGTAGAGCCCAGCAAGGTTGTTGCGAGAGCAATGAGCGAACGAGACCGCAGCGACATATTAAATTCCTCGAAAGGTGAACAAATAAATCGAACACCGTCATTTATTGTTACCAGGTTATTACCATGAGCTTCACTTACTGCAAGCAGCATCTTCTGCGGCAGCGCTTATCGTTAACAGCCTGATCGCGCAGGTTGTTGCAAAGAGGTCGCCCATGCGCGCGTCGGTTGATTCGCGCATTCAAAAAGGCGAGTTTGGCTGATCCCCCGCACAGATGTGCGCTCCAACGAGGTGCTGAGGTTCAATCCTCAAGGGCCGCGATTAACCATGCGGCAATATCGTCTCGTCTTTAATCAAGAGGCGCCTTCAATTAACTTCTATCATTTAATTGGTCCGCAGCCGCGGTCGAAACTGATTCGCGGCGACAGGGCTAGTTCGCGCGCCGACCGTCCGACCGGTGTTTTGCGGTGAGATTGCCAGGCTGGTTTGCCGGCAGGGCCGGATCGGGCACCCTGGCGAACTCATTCGTCATGCCATCCGGCGCCGGCCCGCGAAAAACAAGAAAGCCCCGGTCAGTGACCACGATGTCGCCCCTCTGGAGCAGGGTATCGTTCATGGCCATATCCGAGGCGATCCGCGCGGCCTCAGCGTCCGAGGGTGGCGGTCGCCTGATGCGACCGCTCTCCTGTGCGTGCGCCGTTGCGCTCAGCACCAAGGCAGCCGAGACGACAAATGCTTTCCACATGGCTTTCTAACAGCTAGGGACGGGCAACGATCTGTATCGCAAAAAAGCCGCCTCAGCGGCGCTTTTCCAAGTCGGCCGCGAACCGAATAATAAAAGATTATCTAGCGTGACGGGCTAGTCCACGTGTTCCTGAACGGGAAGACTCAGCAGTTCGATCGGACCTTGGCCATCCCCGAACAGACCGTAGCAGCGAACCTGTTTTCCGAGGCCGGCCTCGGTTCGATCGCTGGCCTGCGATCAGCTCCGTCCAATTGGCCGCGCAATACTCTTTCGAGCTGCAGCCAATCGCTCTCCTTTATCTCGGTCGATTCATTCAGCGCAGTAAGCAGCGCGCTCGTCAGCCTATCCGGCATGGGTCCCATCCTGTTGCGCCATCCAGCAGCCATCTCGGTGGCCACAAGCCCCAAGAAAAACCGCGATGCAACCCACCCCAAGGCGCTTATCGCTCTGACGCTATCCAGAATTGAGACCCGACTACGCAACGATTCGCAAGTCGGCCATCTGACTTCTGGTACCTTTTCCAACCGAATGAAGAATGGCGCCCGTGACCGGAATGTAGCCCCTGGAAGCCCTGAGGGCTTGCCCAGCACGGGGCAGAATGGTCAGCGGTACAACACATTCGGGAGCGCCAGCTAAGCCCCCAAAAGCCATCCGACGCCGGCAAATATCGCCCACAGCCAACCAACCATGGCGATCCCGATCGCCGCCAGATAAAGCGGCGGAGCCAACCCCTGACGAAACTTTTTCATTGTGAACTTCGCAAGGCTTCCGCTTCTGACAGGCGCTCGCGCAGGCGGCGCAATTCCAGATACCGCTCCGCAATGCTGACAACCGGGTGCTTTTTCGAAGTCTTCTTCGGCTTCTTCGGTTTGGGCAGACTGGTACGGCTATGCGCTTTCATGGGTACCCCCTCCTCCCGCCTGAAAAACTCAAGCAAACGATGTGCCAGCCAAAATCCGGTGATGCGGCTGGTGCGCCAAGCTAATCTTCGTCTGGCGCGCTCTTATTGAAGTTCGATAACGGTTCCGTGACCCGTTTGCGTGACCCAATCGGGGGACGCCGCAGGAAAAATCCGTGTCACGCTAGGTTGGGGTTGATCGGTCGGTCCGTATCCATTGAGACGCTGTACCGCCGATCAACATCCGACCGTAAAAGCCTATTTTTTTCAACGCAAAAGAGCCGAACGATAATAATTCGTGCGCAGGAAAAACCTGACGTCCAAATTTAAACCAAGCCAGAACAACACATAAGATAAATCCAAGAAGATTGCCGCCTGCGATCAGGGTGGGCAGCCACGGCCCTCCAAGCAGCGTAACTGACGAGGTCAGAACCATCGTCGCGACCATCAACAGCGCAAGGAGAGAGAGTGGCGGCACCAAAAGATCGAGCGCCAGCACCAAGACATTGATGTCGCCGCGCATCAAACCCACGGTGAGAAGTCTCGGAACGAACCTTCCGATTGTGGCGAGATGACCCTGGACCCACCGCTGCCGCTGACTTTCAGTCCCCTTGGCGCTGGTCGGAAATGTGCTGGTAACTTTCACGAACGGAAAGAAATACGGCGCCTTACCCGTTTCCGAGAGATCGAGACCCAGCTTCAGATCCTCCACCAGATGGCCGCTGGCCAACGGAACGGAGCTGATCGCATTCCACGGAAACATCATTCCTGTCCCCATCAACTGAACGGGACCACGAAGATTTCTTAACCCAAGAGGACGAACCCAGTTTCTGAGAACCCAGGCGAACTCCGCGAAGCTATGATTGATGGGCGAGTTCTCGGCGCTTCGCATCATGAACAACGCTTGTACCGGCCGCTGAACCTGATGGCAGGCTCGCTTGAGCCCTTCGACCAAGTCGGCCTGGAGGCGGCAATCGGCATCGACGAAGAGAACGAAATCGGGCGGGTCCTGGCTGAGATGAGCGATGCCCCATCCCATCGCGAATCCCTTGCCGACTCTCTCGGGGTCGTTGCGGATAATGACCTCGGCGCCTGATGCAGCCGCAACCTCAGCGGTATCATCACTGCAGTTATCGGCGATAACGATAAGGCGATCTGCGGCGCCAAGCTGCAGCTTGACGTCTTGCAGCGTTGGAACAAGTCCAACGCTCTCATTGTGCGCAGGAACGATTACCGCAACGCGCTTTTCAATATTTAATTCTTTGGCTTCGAAAGGCTCCAGTCTCGGCGCCTTAAGAGCTGCAATGACTTCAACCAGCAGGACAGCGACGGGAACGCTGAGCAATCCAGCCAGAGCGGCCAAGATCAACATCGCAAATACCGATCTCGAAACGTTTGACTTAACGTTTTGTCAGGCAAAAAAGTGAAAATGGAAGTCGGGTATAAATATCCCGTCTCTCTCTCAATTACTACTATATTCCTCAAATAGATAATAGGACGAGGCCCCCCGTATTTTTTCGGGCTACTTTAGAATAGGTCAGGCAGAGCCCCCTCATGAAGATCGCCTATCTGGTTAACCATTATCCGGCGATCAGCCACAGTTTTATCCGACGCGAAATCCTGGCGCTCGAACGCCTGGGCTACGAGATCCTGCGAATATCAGTGCGGGGCTGGGCCGATGCGCAGCGCGGCTCCGAGGACCAATTGGAGCAGGCTCGCACACGTTACATCCTGCGCGGCGGCGCGGTGCCGCTGCTGGTCTCATTCCTGCGCATCCTGGTAACTAATCCCGCCGGCCTGTTTCGCGCGATCGCCCTGACGTTAAGGATCGGTCTGCGGGCGGAGCGGCCCCTCCCCGTTCATCTAATTTATCTGTTCGAAGCGTGTCAGGTGGCGCTGTGGTTGCGCCGCGAAAAGGTCCAGCACCTGCACGTCCATTTCGGAACCAATTCTGCCGAAGTCGCGATGCTTGTCGGTGAACTGGGAGGGCCACCCTGGAGCTTTACTGCCCACGGCCCCGAGGAATTCGACAAGCCGAAGTTCATCTCGCTTCCCGAGAAAATCCGGCGGGCGCGCTTTGTCGTCGCAGTCAGTTCATTCGGACGGAGCCAGCTCTTCCGCAATGTCCCCCACGCTTACTGGTCCAAGATAAAGGTGGTCCATTGCGGGCTTGAACCGGCTTTCTATGACACCGATGTCACGGCGGCGGCGGGCAATGAGCGACGATTGGTTTGCGTGGGCCGCATCTGCGAGCAGAAGGGGCAGTTGCTCCTGATCGAAGCAGCGCGGCTACTGGCGGAGCGCGGGACAAAGTTCGAACTGGTGCTCGCCGGCGACGGCGAGATGCGCAGCGAGATCGAGTCGCTTGTCGCAAAATACAAGCTGACGGATATCGTGCGCATAACAGGCTGGATCAGTAGTGACGAGGTCCAGGCCGAAATCCTCGCGGCCCGCGCGCTGGTGTTGCCGAGCTTCGCTGAAGGCCTGCCGGTGGTCATCATGGAAGCCATGGCGCTGCGCAGACCGGTGATCAGTACATTCGTCGCCGGCATCCCTGAACTGATTAAGCACGGCGAGCACGGCTGGCTGGTTCCTGCCGGCGATCTTGAGAGTTTGGCCGCGGCAATGGAGCAATGTCTCAACGCGGCGCCGGAAGTGATCACGCAAATGGGAGAAAGTGCCCGTCAAAGGGTTTTGCAACGCCATGATATCGACAAGGAAGCGGCTAAGCTGATCAAGCTGATTGACGCCTAGACGGCCGTTGGGCCGATAGTCATCGGCAACGCCCGGTCACCCTATTCCTCATGCTTCCGGGAAGTGAGATGAGGATACTGTTTACTCTGTTGGCGGCTCTAACGATGATCGGCTCGATGCAGCCGGCCATCGGCCAGGTCAACATGCAGTATAGCGGCCGATATGGCGGACAGTACGGCGGCCAATATGGCGGGCAATTTAGCGGACAATACAGCGGTCAGTACTACGGCCGGGGGAGCAGCGACCAGACCGCGTCGCCAAACGCGCTGGACAGAAAGCTTGATATTTTGGGCGCTCCAGTTAATTCCGGCGCGTGCGGGCAACTTCACTATCCACCGCCCGGAACGGATTACGTGCTCCATGACAGTCAGGGGCGCCGCTGCTTTTAGAACAGTGCGTTTTCCGCTGGTCGGCCTCGATAGCGTTAGAGGCAGAAAGGACCGCCCCGCAGGCGGTCTTCGCATTCTCTGATTTCCAACCGCTCAGGCCGTCGCAAAGCCCTTCCTGCGCCGGCGACACGCCAACGCGCAGACACCGGCAAAGCCCAGGATCATCATCGCCCAGGTCGAAGGCTCGGGGACAGCCGCCACGGCCGCGCCGAATTTTACATTGTTCAAAAAGAGGCTTTCGTCTGCAGAAGTAAGCAGGACGGTGGTGAAAGGAGTTGAATCCGTAGCACCGAAAAAATTATTGGTTTCGTAGACGCCAGGCGTGGTGGACCTTGTAAATGTCTGGCCGTTGGAAAGAAGGAAGGTAACGTCATAGCTGCCGAACGTGCCAAAATCTAAGGAGAAAGCAGTCACCGGCCCGGCGAAGGTAATCAGAATATTTAACAGATCAAAGTCTAGCTGTTGCGCGGCGAGCACAGCTGGCTGACCGCTAAATACAGGGCCAATGTTGAAGAAGCCGCCATTATACTTGCTCGTATCTGAGGAAAACGTCACGCCACCATAGCTGACGCTGTCCCCCGCAAAGCTATCGAATCCGCTGCCCGAAGACGGATTCGGAATGGTGATCGTGGTGTGGCTGGCCGTTGCGCCATTCCACGAAGAGAAGTCAGAGTAAGTGACAAAGCTGGCATCTGCGTTGACCGTGCCTGCAAACAATATTAGCGCCGCCCCTAAGGCGGCCGGGTTCATCTTCATGAACATCAAGGTTCCCAAATTTTTGTGTGTGAAAACGAACGCGGCACTGATTCGTCGCTAAATAGTAGCGGAAACGGGTAATCACCGAAAAGGAATTAAATTTTAATTGGGGATTACAGCGGCCAACGCGCGGATTTTATTCAACGCCTTGTTCGGTCGCCCGCAAGGTGCGGCCGGGAAATATGCGACTTGCCGATGGTGAACGGCCTGGAGCATCTCCACGCCGGCGATGGGCCAGTCCTACATTTCGCGGCCGAAGCATTCGAGGTGCTCGGAGGCGCCGCCCGGCCGGTCGTCCTCAAATACCCCGATCACCAAGCGCCCCGTCTTCCAGGCCAGCCCGTCCAGATTGGTCTTGTGCTTGCCCGCAATGGGCGCACGCGTATCTGCATGGTGACCATGTACGACATACCGATGCCCATGGCCGACGTCAGCGCCGAGCGGATAACGCTTCCAAAGCAACGTTTCCTCGTTCTGCTGTTCAAGCGGAATCTTCGGATCGACTGCAGCGTGAACGAATACCCGGTGCCGATCGACATGCATCAGCGGGAGATTGGCGATCCAATCCAGATGATCAGCCGGGATCGCTCGCAAATCCGGGAGCATTGGGCTTTGGCCATACGATGCCAGCGTCTCACCTGCCCCATTCCTGATCCACCAGTCGAGCTCGGCCCTGTTTTCACAGACCGCGCACATCATGGCTTCGTGGTTGCCCTTCAGATTGACGACCTTGGAGTCATCTGGTCTCCAACTCATGAGACGCTCGACGACCTGCCTACTCTGCGGCCCGCGGTCGACATAGTCGCCCAGGGTTATGATCGTGGAAGCCACCCCCTCGGCATGCCGGGCAATCGCGTCGATTGCGCGATCCAGAAGATCCAGCCGGCCGTGAAGGTCGGGTATGGCGTACGTTCGGCTCACGGCAACCCTCGTCAAGAACCGGTCTTGAAGTGGCATGAGCTTAGCAAGCTCGGCGCGAACGAGCCATCTTGCAGAAAGAGCACGCAAGAACAAAACGTCCCAGCGGGCGGCTTCACGAAGCACAACCGCAGATGCTCGAAGCTAGGCGGGCGTCGCCAATGCGGCGCGGTTGCGGAGACGGCGCACCAGCGCAACACAAAGGCCCAGAAAGATATCGAACAGGAACAGCAGAATAACCGCGATGACGAAAAGGCCGATGCCGGTAAGATCGTGCAGAATTCCGTCGAGCATGTCAGGTCCCAGATAATAAGCGATCATGACCAACGCGAAAACGCGAAAGAAATTTGCAATGATAGTAATAGGAATGATGGCCGCGAGAAGGAACAGGCTTCGGATTTTCTGCTGCCAGCGAAACGCATAGGCATAAAAAACGCCGATCGCGGACAACGCAAAAATCGAATTCATTCCGGAACAGGCGTCCTTTACCAGGAGCTGATATGTCCCGATCATGATCATGACGCCGTTCTGGGCAACCGGAAAACCCGTCGCATAGAGCACGTTGGTCACGACGTTCGAAATAAAGACCTTCAGCGGAACGGTGGCGGCATCGACCAGCCAGTCGGGCATCGGCACTGCAAAGATCAAGAAGCCGATCGGAAACGCGAGCACCCGCAACGCCGGCCATCCGGCCGAAATCAGGACGCACCCGACGATGACGGGGATCAAGGAAAAGGTTTCGAAGGTGACCAGGCCCTGTTGGATCCGGGCCAGATAGAGGATGACCAGGCCGCCGAGCAGAGCAAGCCACCCCGTGACGGGGGCCGGGGAAGTTTCAACGGCCCGCAATTTCTCGCGCGATTGCCAGACCAGCCAGAGCGAGGCCGCGATGATGAGCGGACCATGCCCCTCCTGCTCCGTCTGCCAAGGTCCATCAATCAAACTGAGAACGGTCTGGGCATAGGCAGCAATCACAGAGGCGCCGAGCAGCGCCGGCCACAAAAAAGGGCCGAGAAAGCCCGCCTTCGCCGATGGTATTACTTGCGAATATGTCATTTCAATACCAACAGGTTCCAGAATTTAGTCTACTGATAGCATTAAATGGAACAAACCGTTCATCTCCGGGCTATCAAAACCGCGTAACCAGCGCCAGCAAGAATCAAGATCAGGGCGAGATAGAACGAACCGGCGTTGCCGACCTGGTTGGCGACGGCGAATACAATGCCAGCGAGCATGAAGTGCAGTAAAGTTCGGTTGTCTCGCTCGGTGAACTGGAAGAACGCGATCACCAGAGCCACGAAGCAGGTAACGGTCAACACATCAAAAAGCGTTGTCATTCAATGTCGCCTTGTGGAACATCTTATGGCGGCGAAGTCACATCCTGTACTCAGTTCTTCTTGCTATCTCCCGGCTGCATGATCTTCGCGTATTCACCTTCATATTTCGCTTCGAGATTCGCAGAATAGGCCGCAATCCCTAGTTCGGCCTTGACCGCGTCTGCGCGCATCAATTGCCGCGCCAGATTGGCCGCGGCCTCGCCTTCGAGCGGGCGCGGCTCCTGCCCTTTGACCTTGAAGAACAAGCCGTTCTGGCCGGAGCGAACAAAGAACACGTCGTCCGCCTTCTTGGCCTCGATCAATCCGTAAAACTCCGGCGGCAAATCGCCGCTGTTCAGCGCGCCCATTTGACGACCGTGGGGAATGCCGGCTGCGGTGAGCTTCTCATCGATTTCGTCGAGCGATTTGGCGTTCTTGTTCGCTTCCACGAAGGACTGGGTAGATGGCCCTATTGGAAATGCGATTTGTTCGACGCTGAGCAGTTTTCTGCCGGCGAATTTCGTCGGGTTGTTGGCGATATACCTGTCGATATCTGCCTTGCCTGGCGCCTTGGCAGCTGCCGTTCGCTGCAGATACGCATTCTCAAGAATCTGTTCGCGCGACCTCAAGAGGTCCAGCAGCACGCCCGGTTCGCGATCGAGCTTCGCCGCCATGGCTTGGCGGAGCAGATATTTGCGCACGACCAGCTGGCCCAGGACGCCCTTAACGGTCTCGGGCTCCTTCTGCTTGTCCGGCGTCACGTTCGCCCAGCGAAACTCGTTCTCGAGATCCTGGATGGTCACGACTTCCTCGCCGACGCGCGCAACCACCTGTCCTTTGGAAGCGGCGGGCTGGTCGCTCTTTTTGCCGCAACCGGCCAAGGCAACCGCACCGCAGGCGAGCAAAACGGCCAGCCGGGCGATCTTGATGGACATACCCTTCATCCAGGAACTCCGTGCATCCAAATAGGCCGAGAAACAAATGCAACAGGCCGGCCATGCCTGATCCTGCTATGACTAGCGAGCCCGCTGCTCCCGGTCGAGCCTATAGCGCTTTTTCGCTGCAATTTCCGCTGTTTATGTTAATTTCGTTAAGCGGGTCGATTATCTCTTTCTTTTGACTGCAAATCGGCCGGTTGGAGTATATCCTCAAGCGGCTGATCCAATTAATTCTCAATTGTTTAACTCTCAATTGTGCGTGGACTCAATGAAATACCCTCGTATTCAAATCATACTGGCATGTATCGCAATCGTGGGATGCGCCGTGCTGGCGACCGTACTGGCGCCCCGTCAACTGATGGCCCGTACGTCGGCCTCCCCCAGCCTCGAAACCGTCATTCCGCGCCAATTTGGAACCTGGAAGCTGGTTCCCGAAATTAGTCCGGTCCGGCCAGCAGATCCAGACGCGTACGTTCAGCCGGACCCGCTCGCTGGAAAGATCTACAGCCAGGAAGTTGGTCGGGGCTATACGGACGGGCATGGCAACATCGTCATGCTGATGGTCGCGTACGGTCCGGTGCAGAACTATCGGCTGAAGTCGCACCGTCCGGAGATTTGTTATACCGCCAACGGCTTCCGGATTTCGGAAAAAGCGGATGCCGCGATCAGCTATCGCAATGGCGCGCAACCCATCAAGATGACTCGATTGGTTGCGGCAAGGGAGTCGCGCTTCGAACCGGTGACTTACTGGCTGCGGGTCGGTAATGACATCGCCAATGGCGTCGTCGATCATCAGTTGAGCCGGCTGAAGTATGGCCTGCGCGGGATCATTCCCGATGGTGCCCTGATCAGGGTCTCCACGATCGGTCTGCCGAAGGATGTATCATACAAACTACAGGACCAATTTATCCGCGATCTGCTTGCCGCCATTCCGCCTCAGGAACTCAGGTTCTTTACCGGCGCGAGCTGAAGATCGCGGCGTGCAAACTTGACAGGTGATTTTTGCTATTCGCTCGATTCACCTCGAAATTGATGCGCGTACCATTGCTCTATTGCGTCCTTCTGGCAGTCCTGTCGCAGCCGGCATATGCGCAAGGCGCTGACGATACGCTGCTGCCATATGCGGTAAGTATTCATCAGACGCCGATGCAGAGCTGGGGGCCGGGAGCCGGCATCTATCTCGGAAAAGGCCTGTTCATCACGGCGGCGCATGTCGCAGGCCGGGCTTGGCTGACGCGACCCAAGATCGCCATTGCCGGCTCCGAATATCCGACTCGTGTTGTTAAGGAAGGCAGTTTCGAGGGAACTGATCTAACGCTGCTATCGGTTGATGAGGAGCTTCTTCCGGTGCGATTGCGGCTTCGGCGAAACTCAATCTGCACCGATCCGCCCAGGCCCGGACAAGAGGTCGTGACCATCGTACCGGGATCTGCCGTGCGCTCCCACATCCTCTCGCCCGATCGGCTGCCGGCTAGAACCCGCAGCCGATTCAGCACGGTGATCGCCGACGTGGCTCGCACCGGCAATTCCGGATCAGGGGTGTTCGATGTCAAACGCAAGTGCCTGCTCGGGATAATGAGCCGGAAAATTTCGCAACCGCATTATCGACCTGAGACCAGAAAGATGGAAACGCGTGATATCGCCAAATACTTTGTACCGGCCTCAGAAATTGCGGCCTTTTTGCCCGCCCATTTGCAGCTCTAGCAGCTCTAATTAGCCCCCTTGGTCCTGCCGATCGATTGCTCGCGCGTTGAAGCAAATCACGACCTCGGCATTGAATGAATTTGGCGCCCTGGCGCGCTCGAAGCAGTATTGGAGCAAGCATGACAGTTGAACATTCAAAACAGCGCGTGGCGCTGATCACCGGCGCGACCGGCCAGGACGGCGCCTACTTGGCCGAATATCTGCTCGGCCTCGGCTATGAGGTCCACGGCATCAAGCGGCGGTCGTCCTCGTTCAACACGGCGCGGATCGATCACCTGTACCAGGACCCGCATTCCCGCAAGGTGCCGTTCCTGCTGCATTACGGCGACATGACCGACTCGACCAACCTGATCCGGCTGATGCAGCAGATCCGGCCGACCGAGATCTACAACCTCGCCGCCCAGAGCCATGTCGGGGTCAGCTTCGAAAGCCCGGAATACACCGCCAACGCCGACGCCATCGGCGTGCTGCGGCTGCTGGAGGCGATCCGCATTCTCGGCATGGAGAAGGAGACGCGGTTCTATCAGGCCTCGACCTCGGAGCTCTATGGCCTGGTGCAGGAGGTGCCGCAGAAGGAGACCACGCCGTTCTACCCGCGCTCGCCTTACGGCGTCGCCAAGCTGTACGGCTACTGGATCACGGTGAACTATCGCGAGGCCTACGGCATGTTTGCCTCGAACGGCATCCTGTTCAACCACGAGAGCCCGATCCGCGGCGAGACCTTTGTCACCCGCAAGATCACCCGCAGCGTCGCCCGCATCGAGGTTGGCCTGAACGAGGTGCTCTATCTCGGCAACCTCGAAGCCAAGCGCGACTGGGGCCATGCGCGGGATTATATCGAGGGCATGCACAAGATCCTGCAGGCCGATGCCCCCGACGATTTCGTGCTGGCGACCGGCGAGACCCGCTCGGTGCGCGAATTCGTCGAACTGGCGTTCGCCGAAGTCGGCCGCCGCATCGAATGGCGCGGCCAGGGCGTCGACGAGACCGGGGTCGACCAAAAATCCGGCACCACCGTGGTCCGCATCGATCCGGTCTATTTCCGCCCCACCGAAGTCGATCTTCTGGTCGGCGATGCCAGCAAGGCGCGCGACAAACTCGGCTGGAAGCCCAAGACGTCGTTCGCCCAGATGGTCAAGGAAATGGTGGCGAACGATCTCAACGAAGCGAAGCGGGAGGTCGCCAATGGCAAGCCTGCCGTTTGAGCTGACGGGCAAGACCGTCTACGTCGCCGGCCACCGCGGCATGGTCGGCGCCGCGCTGGTGCGCCGGCTGGCGCGGGAAGACGTCGAACTGCTGACGACGCCCCGCAATGAGGTCGATCTGCGCGATCAGGCCGCGGTCAACCGCTGGTTTGCCGCCAACCGGCCCCAGGCGGTGTTTCTGGCGGCCGCCAAGGTCGGCGGCATCGTCGCCAACAACACCCTGCGCGCCGAATTCCTCTACGACAATCTGGCGATTGCAGCGAACGTGATCCATGCCGCGCATGTCTACGGCGCCGAGAAGCTGATGTTCTTAGGCTCCTCCTGCATCTATCCCAAGCTGGCGCCGCAGCCGCTGCACGAGGATTCCATGCTGACGGGGCCGCTGGAACCGACCAACGAACCCTATGCGATTGCCAAGATCGCCGGCATCAAGATGGTGGAGGCCTATCGCAGCCAGTACGGCGCCGACTTCATCAATGTGATGCCGACCAATCTGTACGGGCGCGGCGACAATTATCATCCCGAATACAGCCACGTCGTCGCCGCGCTGATCCGCCGCTTTCACGAGGCCAAGGTTTCTGGCGCGAAGGAGGTCGTGGTCTGGGGCACCGGCACGCCGCGGCGCGAATTCCTCTATGTCGACGACCTCGCGGACGCCTGCATCCATCTGATGAAGACCTATTCGGCGAGCGAGTTGGTCAATATCGGCACCGGCGAGGACATCACGATCGCCGAATTCGCCCGCGTCGTCGCGGCGACGGTCGGCTACAGCGGCGAGATCGGTTTTGATGCCTCGCGCCCGGACGGTACCCCGCGCAAGCTGCTCGATGTCAGCCGGCTGGCCAAACTCGGCTGGCGCGCCAGCACGAAGCTCGAGGACGGCATCCGGCTCGCCTACCAGGCGTTCCTGAGTGAAGGACAACAATAGTCATTCCGGAAGCCGCGCAATCGAACCTCACGCCATTCGGATCGCGGCCGGATTAGAAATCAATAGTAGCCGTAGTACGAACCAGCCGCCTCGGTCGACTTATTCACAACGACGCGGACAACGGTTGTCCGTCGCAAATGCCGCTGGCATTCCTTGATGTCAGAAACCGTCGTGTTTCCAACCCCCGCAACGAGCAACGCCGCATCCATTCGAGGCAGGATCGAAATTACATCATCGCCGAGCAGCATCGGCGGAAGATCGAAGATAACGATACGTGACCGGAAATCCCGCTTGATGGTCTGCAGCATCGCCCCCATCGTCTGCGAAGCCATCCACTCGGAAGAATGCGACGAGACCGATCCGGGCAGCACCAGCATGTTGTTGGGACCGATGCTTACCTGCATCACCGCTGACGAAAGCGGCGTGCGTCCTTCCAGGACATCGAGAACACCGCCATTGCCGTCTATGCCCAGATAATTTCCAACTGCTGGCCGGCGCAAATCGAGATCGACCAGCAGCACCGACCGCTCCGGCAGGCGTGAAATGCTCAGTGCAAGATTGCAGGCCGTCACGGTCTTTCCGCACCCGGCGGTCGGCGAGGTCACAGCCAGGAACTGCCAGCTTTTCTTGTCCATCTCCTGCAGCACCTGGGTGCGCAGCATGTCGTAGTAGCGGCCGTTCGGACCGGAAGTGCCATATGCCACGATTCGGTTGGCTTCGAGATGATCGGCCCGAAGACGCACCTCGTTAACGGGCGACTCGGCTGAGCGCTGCAGCGGTCCGTTAGCCGCAAGGGCAGATCCGCTCACGGCTCCGGGACGGTGTACCACCTCCGCAGCGCGCGCGAGTTCGACAGCCTGCTTTATTGAATCCACCACATGACCCCGCAAATTATCGAAACAGCCCGACCCTGGCCTTGGCAATCAAGAGATCAAGGGGCGGAAGGAAGAGGTACGCAACGATCAACAGTCCGATCACAACCAGCGCGAACAGCCCCAGAAAAGCAAATATCCGCCGCCGCTGCGCACGCAACTCGGCCGTCGTCGTGATGTAGGGAATTGAAATGATCAAATGGCCATCGACCACCGACAGAAGCTCATTGCTTCTGCGGATTCCCTTGTCCAGGATTTCGACCAGAAATGCCAGCCCCGCGCCGCCAAAAAGCGCAGCCGCGAACGCCATGGCAAGGACCTTCAGCCGATTGGGCTTGATCGGCTCTTGCGGAGCCGTGGGCTGCTCGATGATTTCGAGCTTCTCGGACTGCTGGTCCTTTTCGAGGTTCTCGCCGAGCCGTGCGGCGGCCAATTTTGCCGAGGCAGCATCGAGATTTTTCTGCAAGCTCTCCTGTTGGGCGACCAAGGCCTCGAGGCTGGCCGCTGTTGCAGCATCACTGGTAGGCGCCGGCGCAGCGGCCACCTTTTCCAAGGCTTCGATCTGCCTCTTCAGGGACTGGATCACGGGATGGCGCTCTGAGTACAGCGCGCCCCTCTGAATCAACTCGGACTTAAGCTGCGTAAGGGTTGTCGGCTGGTCGGAGCCGGTTGACGATGCCGGCTTACCTTGCGTGACCCGCAACTGAGCGATCTTGGCATCAAGCGCATTGTTCTCCGCCTGAAGCCTCTGCACCTCTCGGGCCAGGAACTTCGTTGTGTCCGTGGCGCGGCTGGTTCGATCTCGAAGATCCTCGTTTAGGATCCGCGTCATCAACTCGTTGGCTACCTGCGCAGCCACCGCAGCATTGCCGTATTCGAATCCGACCGAGAAAACGATCGTAGGATTTTCCATAGCGGCGCGCGTCCGCTGCTTGAAGTCCAGTTGAAGATCGACCGGCGCGATTTTCGTGTGCTTCTTGACCTGCGCGACGAGCTCGGTCGGCGACATCAGCGAGCGCTTGTCCGGGAACAGTTTGAATTTGTCGGCGATCGCGATGAGATTGTCGCGTGTCATTGTCCGCTGCTGAATGGCCTGGATTCGCTCCTGCGCGGCGCTGGTAACTGTAGGCCGGACCAGTTCGGATGGAATCTGCTGCGATTGAACGAGTATTCGTCCTTCGGAGACATAGGTTGGTGGCCAAAGCAACGCTACCGCGGCGCCCACAGCCAGGATCGTGGCGAATGGCAGCACAAAATAGGCCCACCGCCGTTTGAACACTTCCCAGTAGAAGGCGGGCTGCAACAGGTGACTGCGGTCCTCTTGCAGCGGCTGGAAATCGTCCTCAAATTCAACTTTCTGCAGCATATATTATATTGTCCGAGCGTCTGTTTGCGACCCTGCTGGGCTAATAGTACCGCGAAATGATCGGTGGCGCGTCGCTCCAAACTGCAATCTAGCATCGATCTTGCAGGGATTTAATGAATAGTTGCTGAGCGCCACGATTTTCAGATTTCAATCTTAATGGCGGTTCCAATGGCCGCCGCTTTGGCAAATTTACGTAGATCAGAGAAATGGGTCGAAGGAGGCAGGGCAATTCCGCGAACTACGCTATAAGGGTCGATAGCCGGGCTAAGGAAGTTCAATGTACGAGGCATTTTATCAACTACGGGAGAAACCTTTTTCAATCCTCCCCGACCCCGACCTGATTTATTGGGGCAAAATGCATTCCATGGCGTTCACGATGCTGGAGTTCGGCGTCATGAACAACGCCGGCTTCACCGTCATTACCGGTGAAATAGGTTCCGGCAAGACGACCCTGGTCCGGCACCTGCTCAAGAAGGTTAGTCCAGCGATCACCATCGGACTGATCTCGAATTCCCCGCAGGGCCGCCAGGAATTGCTGCAATGGATCCTGATGTCGCTCGGGCAACCGTTCGATGGAGATTATCCAAATCTTTTCAAGAAGTTACAAGATTTTTTATACGGTCAATTCGCCAACGGAAGGCGAACCATATTGATCATCGACGAGGCGCAGAACCTCGAGCCGGAAGCGCTCGAACATTTGCGCATGATCTCCAATATTAACGCGGACAAATTTCAGATTCTGCAGCTGATTCTGGTAGGGCAGCCCCAACTGCGCGACCTGCTGCTCGCGCCCAAACTGCATCAGTTCGCGCAGCGGATTTCCTCCGATTTCCACCTGCGCCCCCTCGATGAGCGGGAGGTCGCCAACTACATCGCTTTCCGGCTTCAGGCGGTGGGTGCCCGGCGCCCCCTCTTCACCCAAGAGGCCTGTTCGCTTATCGCGTCTGCGAGCGGTGGAATACCCCGAATGATTAACGTCTTGTGTGACACGGCGCTGGTTTATGGTTTTGCCAACGATCAGCGAGTAATTTCGGATCAGATTGTGCGGGATGTTATTGCAGACAAGCAACAGTACAGCATTTTTCCGGTAAAAAAGTTCTCGCGGGTTCCCTAAGTCATTGTATTCTATTAGCTTCCCCATGGCTAAATAATGGCTGCGTGTTCGGGAAAATCCCCGCACGTCGGCCCAAATGTCTTTGTTTGCGGGCTTTTTTGCCGACGGTTAGGGGAAATGACATGCGAATCTTGCTGGCGCTGCTGTGCGTTGCCTTCCTGACCGCGGGGGCGGAAGCGCAGACCCTGAAATCGGGCGACAGCCTGAGCATTTCGGTCCTGCAGGACCCGAAGCTCGACCGGACGGTTGTCGTCGACCCCTCCGGTGAAATCGCGTTTCCCCTCGCCGGCCATATCAGGGCGCGCGGCCTCACACCATTGGCGCTCGAAAACATTCTCAAGAACAAGCTGAAGAACAACTACAAGGACGAGAATCTCGACGTCACGGTTGCTGTCATAGCCGCTCCTAAGGAGATCCCCGAGGACGACCTGAAGCCGAAGATTTTCATCACCGGCGAGATCATCAAGCCGGGCTCCTATGTGGTCAGACAGAAGACGACCCTGATGCAGGCCATTGCACTGGCCGGCGGCATCGGCCCCTTTGCTGCGAAGAATCGCATCCAGGTGAGACGCAAGGGCCCCGGCGGCGACGAAACAATTTTCATGTTTAACTATCGGGCTTACGAAGCTGGTGACGATTTAGAAGGTAACATCACCTTGCGAGCCGGCGACGTCATCATGGTTCCGGAACGGCGCTTGTTTGAGTGAGGTCTGACGCACGGCGGGGGCGAGAAGCAACGTGAAGAGAGCTGCCATAGCAGTCTCGGTATGCTTTGGCATGGCGCCGTCCGTGGCATTTGCGTTCGATTGGTCGATAAAGGCCAGCGAGACCGAAACGGTCGAACTGAACAGCAACCAGTTCTTGCGTAGTTCCCCCGCGGGATCGGTGGGCTCCTACACGACGCTCAGCGCCGACGCACAGGCGCGTACGCCGACGTCCAAGTTCAACTTCACCGGCGACGGCAGCTACAAGAAGTATTGGGGACCGGGCGTTGTCGGAACTGCGTCGGAATTCCTGAACTATGGCTTCAAGGCGCGCTACGAGATTCAGGAAAAGACGAAATTCGACCGGGAGTATGTCGAGGGAAGCTGGAGACAGCAGAGTACTGCTCTCGCGCTGCTGAACGATCTCGGTGTCTCCGTTCCGACTTCAGGCTTTATCGATCGGCTCACGGCAACCGGCGGAATCGACCGTTCGATCACCGCAATTGACACAGTGTCCCTGCTCGTCACGTCCTCGCGCACGAGCTACCAGCCGTCGAGCGGGGGCGGCACGCCCTTTACGGATACGCTTGCGCGCGGCAACTGGAGGCGCTCGCTAAGTTCGGTCACCGCGATCAACCTGTCCTCCGAATACGAGCTGCTCGAATATGACAACGCATTCAACACCCGGGTCCAGATTTTTCGTGATCAGGCCGGATTCGACACTACTTTGTCGGCGGTGCTTTCCTTTCGGGCCAATGCCGGTGTCGCCTATCTGGTGACCGATCGAGGAGTTTCTGCATTCGGGGGCGGGACGCCTGCCACACCCGTATCAAGCTCGGTCCTCGACTGGATCGGCGACGCGGTCCTCACCTATCGAATGCTGAAAAGCACGACTCTGTCCGTCACCGCCAGCCAGTCAGTTGGACCGAGCATTGTGGGCTCGCTGTTCAAACGGGATTCGATTACGGCATCGCTGAGCCACAGCATCAACGCACGATCCACCGTCTCGCTCGCAGCGAGCGGCAACCGACAGATCTCGACCACAACGACGGACTACGCTTCGGCGTCGGCGACATACAGCTACAATCTGACCCGCGAATGGGCGACGTCGCTCACCTACCGGTATCTGCATCGGTTCGCGAGCACCGGCACCACCATTTTCGACCCGATTACCGGCACGCCAACGGTTTCCGGCACGGGCCCCGCGGACTCCCACAGCCTGATGTTTGTCGTGACGCACAACTGGACTGTATTGCCTTCCGGCAATTAGCGCGTTTTCCAGCGAAAGCCCGCCCCGGACTTGATCCGGGGTGGACACCGGTTCGCGTCAAGAAAACGCGTCAAAACAAAAATCTAGAGCCAGGTTCAATCAGAACCGAAAGGCTCTAGCCCGCGTTCACTTCATCGCAGAACGGATATTTTCCTTGAGCGGAGTCCCGTCCGGCTCCAGCGAAAATGCGGCCTTGAATCGTTCGGCCGCCTTGTCCGTCTGCCCTGCCGCCGCGTAGCTCATGCCGAGGTGATACTGGAGCGCCGCAAGGTTGTTCATTCGCGTCATAGCCGCCTCGAGCGTGGCGATCGCACCCTTGAAATCGCCGCGCTTGTACTGGGCCCACCCCAACGTATCCTGAAACTGTGGCACGTCGGAACTCCTAAGCTTTTCCGACAACTCAAATGCACGTTCCAGGCTTGGCTTGTCGGTCCGATTGTCCAGTAGCAGGCTGACGAGATTGTTGATCGCAACCATAGAATTTGGCTGGTCCTGCAAGATCGCTTCGTACTGAGATATTGCTGCGTCGTTACTCCCTCGTTGGATATGGAATCCCGCCAGGGCGAGACGGAAAGCTAAATTGCCAGATAGCTCCGCAAGTCCAGCCTTGAGCACCTTCTCGGCCGCATCGTAGTCCTTGCTTTGAACATAGAACTCGCTCAAGGCCGTGTATCCCGCCGGCTCTTTCGGCTGTTGCTCGACTGCCTTCTTGAAGTTCTGCAGCGCCTCATCGTTCTTTTTTTCCGCCAGCTTCGCCTGGCCCAGAAACACCAGAAGCTGAGCATTGGTCGGGAACTTGTTGCTCAGTCCCTGCAGCAGCGCCGCGGCTTTGTCCGGCTTGCCCTGCTTCACATAGGCTGAGGCAAGTGCCAGCGCCGGCTGAGGCGCGTCTGGCGCCGCTTTGTGCGCAGCCTCCAACGCTGCGATACTTTCCTCGATCTTGTTTTGGCCGGCGAGCGCTGCGGCGCGGATCTGTTCGGCAACGACCCGGGCTCCCTCAACGCGTGACATGGCGTCCGCGATCGCCAAGGCTCCCGACCAGTTCTGGCGGCTCAATCTGACCTGCCCGAGCGACGACCATATTTGGAGATTGCCGGAATTGCGATTGGCGGCTTCCATCAAGATCTCTTCGGCGCGAGCCGCATCGCCCTTGCGCTGCAGGAATGCGACGTAACGGAGGACGACATCAGTGTTGGAGTTGGACGATTTCAGCGCGTCGACATACTGACGATCGGCTAACTCGCCCTTCCCGCTCCGTTCATACGCCACTGCCATCAGCGATAACAGTTCGACCGATTTTGGCTGATCGTTGAGCGCTTCACGCAAATCGGAAATGGCGCTGTCGAACTGGCCCTTGTCGATGCTCATCGCTGCCCGCAGGCGCAGCGCGCCCCCATTGCGGCGATCCTTTGCGAGGATTTCGGCGATCAAAGGCTCGGCTGCCGCCTTCTCTCCCTTGGAAAGATGGATTTCCGCGAGCTTTACCTGAGCAGCGAGTTTTTTGTCGGGGGCGGCGACCGTATTTGCCAGCTTCTGCAAAGCCTGTACGGCATCGACCGTTCGGTTCTGCTGATGATTTAGCTCGGCCAATGCGATCTGGTAATCAAAATCATCGCCGCCTGCCTTGACCCGCGCTTCCAGCTCCGCTCGGGCGGCATCCGCCCCCTTTGTGGCAGCCAAGAAGCGAACAAGGTCCATTCCGATCTTGCTGTCGGCCGGGCTGGCTTCGGCCCTCGCCCGGAATTCCTTCTCTGCCTCGGCGAACTTTCGCTGTGCGATGAGAAATTGCAGAAGCTGAGCTCGGTAGGTGGCCTCTTGAGGATTCTGCGCGATCAGCTTGCGCAACAACTCTTCCGCCTTTGGCAAATCCTTCTTGCGTGCATACATGTCGATTTTCTGCAGCGTGAGGCGCGTGTCGTCCTTGGAGCCCGCGGGGACCGAATCCAGAAGCTTCAATGCGCCATCCAGATCGCCATCAGCGACCTTTTTAGACGCCAGCACCGAGATCGCATCGACGTTGGCCGGATCGATCTCATATGCGCGCTGCGCCTCGCGGATCGCGCCTGCATTGTCATTCGTGCGAAGCAGAATGATCGAGCGCAGGGCATGGAGTTCCGCGTTTGGCTTGTCGCCTTCGTTGGCGGCATCGACGACCCGAAGCGCGGCTTCGGCTGCTCCGCCCCCCACCATAATTCTTGCGAGCTTCAATCGCGCGTTCAGATCGTTCGGATCCAATTCGACGATGCGGCGCAGATCCAGGAAGAGCGAACTCGCCTTTGTCCGCTCGTCGATACCTGCGAGCGCCCGCCAGACTTCGACCTTGTCGCTCTTGTACTTGACGGCTTTCAGAAGTTCCTTTCGCGCCTCAAGGTCGTCCTTCTTTTCGATAAGAGCTATTCCGCTCTCATAGTAACTTTGCGCGCGTTCTTCGGGCGATCCGCAGCCCGCTAGGAACGTCACGAGCAGGAGCGCAAGAGCGCCGCGAACGTGAAAAGACTGACCGACTGGCTGCTTCATCTTTGGCCCTGGATTACTGTCATGCGGCCGAACGCGGCCGGATAATCGTCTGTTTTCTCCGCTATCACACTTCCTGTGACAGGAGGAATTCGAATCTGTTCAGGCGAAATACTCGTCGCAGGCCGGCGGACACGCCGGTAAACAAGAGTTTCTGTCCACGGCTGGCCAATTGCTTTCGAACCATCAGGAACACTCCGAAGAATCTTGCGTCGATGTACTGGGTATTCGAAACGTCGAGGACCATTCGCTTGCCGCTGTCGAGCGCATCGCGGAGCTGCTTGATTGCCGCGTCAGCATGCGCGGCAACCGCGGCCCCGGATAGGGCAATGGTTACGGAACCGTGATCTTCGTGTCTGGCGACCGACAGCTTCTTCAAATTTCGCACGCGCCACTCGCTGAGCATCAGGGGCAGCACAGAGGTGACCAGCATTGCAAGCAGGGCCCTTCCGTCGCTCCAGTAACGCCGCCAAAGATACGGCTCTTCCTTGATGCGCCACAGCCACTCGAACCCGGTGCTGCGGAGCATCGGCGGTGCCCGCCGGACGGTCCCGGCCTCGAAATTGATGGTGGCCCCGAACTGGGCGCGAACGGGCGGGCGCAGCCGCCAGTGATTGTGCAGCAACCAGGCCTGGGCCTTTTCCGCGCCGAAGAATACCGCAATTAAATCCGCGTTGCTCGCGTTTATTTCGTCGATTATTTCCGGCGAACTCATCTCCTCGATCGTGCCAAAACCGGGGTTGAGCACGCCGACGCATTCGAGGCCGCCGCTTTCGGCGTTCAGCCTGGCGCCGACCGCAGCCGCGAGCCCTTCGGCGCCGCCCAGCAGGAAAACCCGCAGACGCCTGCCCGTCGCGTTGACCGATTTAAGCCGGCCGAACAGGTCGCTGCCGGCAATTCTCTCATGGATCGGAATACCCAGCAGTTTGGCGATCCAGATCAGTGGCATGCCGTCGGCAAGACACAGATCGCTCAGCAGCATGGATTCCCGGAACGTGCCGATGATCTGGCTCTTGACGAGGAAATTGACGTTGGGCGTCGAGATCAGAAATGGCGAGCCGGCATTCGTGGCGAGATCCATCGACCGCAGCAGCGAGGGAAAATCGAGCGCATCCACCGGAATGCCCAGGAGACCAAATACGTTGCGTGAAAGATCGTCCGGAGAGGCGCATGCCGATTGCGGGTCTGCAGGTTGCTCGGAAAAATCGGCCGAAACCGCCGGCGGGCGCAACGTCTTCAACATAAATGCTCCACGAACCACAAATCTCGCCCGGCGCACCCGCGGGGGCCATCATATGATTAACGAATAGTAAGTGATCTACTACGAAAATCTTGCTCAGTGAAATCGATTTAATATACGTGATTAATACCGTACTCCTGAATGAATGCCAATTCAGAGGGGGCGGGCGGCACGCCGTACCCCGGGGAATTGCGGGGCTGTCGGCGAGAGACGAATGTTTGGCGCACTGAGAACCGGGCGCTTCCAACGCAGCCAGCCGTCGGCTATTTGGTTTAATTCCAGGACAGGTGCACACACGTGGATCAGGCTACCGAACAGATCAGCGCCGACGTTCCCGACTGGACGCGGGAGCGCCCCCGGCAGTTCTGGGACCCCGGCCGCAAGCTGCTGCTGACGGTCCGGCGCTACCAGTTCTGGCGAGCACGCGGCGGCTTTTTCGGCACGCTGTGCTGCAAGTTCATCGCGCTGCGTCACCGCTTCTGGACAGTGGTGACCGGAGCCGAGATACCGCTAACTTGCCAGATCGGCGGCGGTCTACTGGTCCCTCACCCCAATGGCATCGTCATTCACCCGGACGCCAAAATTGGCGTGAACTGCCTGATTTTCCATCAGGTCACACTTGGCAGCCGCGGCCGCGGCGGGGTTCCCGAAATCGCCGGCCATGTCGATATCGGCGCCGGCGCGAAGATCCTCGGACCGGTCAAGATCGGTGCGCATGCGCGGATCGGAGCGAATGCGGTGGTGATTGCCGACGTTGAGCCATACGGGGTAGCGACGGGATATCCTGGAGGAACGGGCAAGAATGCGACCCCATAAACAAATGTCCGATCATGGGGACATTCAACTTACACAATCCGCCGACCGCGACTACGGACCGCATACTCGGCACGATGGTGCGGAATTCCCTTCTATCGAAGCCACGCTTCGCAAGCCACTTAACACGGCATCCGTCGGCCGCGTTCATCACTAATCTTAACTAACCTCCCAATCTCTCGCCGGATGCCGGCCGTCAGAGCGCTCAATGCGACCAAAAACGGTTCCTGTTCAATCCGCCCTGGTGGTACAGCATAATTCGCTATTTGAACTCGCAAGCCGATGTTCGGGACTGCATTGCAATGTTTGATAATATTCGAGCCGATTTTGACGCGCACGGCCGCGACGCGGGGGCCCAGGGATTTTGGGTCATGGTGATCTATCGATTTGGTCGATGGCGGTACGGCGTGCGCCCGGCATTGCTGCGCAAGCTGTGTTCGTTCATCTACAAGGTGCTTTACAAGATCATTCAAATCATTACCGGAATAGAGCTGCCCTGCGAGGCAGTCGTGGGTCGCAATTTCGTCATCGATCATTTTGGCGGCATCATAGTCAGTGGCTACGCGCGTTTCGGAGACAATTGCCGCATCCGAAACGGCGTAGTTGTCGGGCTGCGACGTGTTGAGGAGCCCGTCGCTCCTATCGTCGGCAACAACGTCGACATTGGTGCAGGAGCCAAACTGCTGGGCCCGATCAGGATCGGCGACAATTCAATTATCGGGGCCAACGCCGTCGTGATCGAGG
Source organism: Bradyrhizobium sp. AZCC 1719 (assembly GCF_036924525.1). Lineage (NCBI taxonomy): Bacteria > Pseudomonadati > Pseudomonadota > Alphaproteobacteria > Hyphomicrobiales > Nitrobacteraceae > Bradyrhizobium > Bradyrhizobium sp. AZCC 1719. The sequence goes on from NZ_JAZHRU010000001.1 coordinate 7,019,028, forward strand.
ACGTTCCTGAAAACAGCATAGCTATCGGCGTGCCCGCTGTCGTCAAGCCGCGTCGCCAGCAATCGACGGCAGCCTACAACCCGTGACGCCTGCTGAAGGGCCATACCGCTACGGCGTCGTCGCGATCGGCCGCAATGAAGGCGAGCGCCTCAAGCAATGCCTGATGTCCGCGCAGGAGGCCGATTTAATTGTTTACGTTGATTCCGGCTCGACCGACGGCTCGGTCGCTTGGGCCAGAAGCCGCAGCGTCGAAGTCGTGGAGCTCGACATGAAGACAGGCTTCACTGCCGCTCGGGCCCGCAACGCTGGTTTTGCCCGCCTGACGGAGCTGCGGCCTGATCTGGAGTATGTGCAATTTGTAGACGGTGACTGCGAACTGGCGAAGCAATGGCCCGAGCGCTCCATGGCGTTTCTGGATCAACACCCAAAGGTTTGCGCCGTATTTGGCCGACGTCGCGAGCGTCATCCGGAGCATTCGTTCTACAATGAACTTTGTGATCGCGAATGGAACGTGCCGATCGGAGAGAGCCGCTTCTTCGGCGGCGACGTAATGATGAGGACCACTGCCCTCACCAGGGCCGAAGGATATCGCGACGAACTGATCGCGGGCGAGGAGCCGGAGCTCAGCGTCCGACTTCGCGCCGCCGGCTGGCTGATCTGGCGAATTGGCGAGGAAATGACCCTGCATGACGCCGCGATTACGCGTCTCGAGCAGTGGTGGCGTCGGCATGTGCGCAGCGGATTTGCTTTCGCAAACGGAGCCCATCTCCATGGGGCGCCCCCCGAACGGCTTTGGGTCTGGGAAAGCCGGCGCGCCATGTTGTGGGGCCTCATCATTCCCTTGATGTGCATCTGCCTTGCCATAGCCTTTGGATTGCCAGGCCTTCTGGCCTTCTTGATTTATCCGCTGCAGCTCGGGCGCAGAATCTTTCACATCCCGGGAGCGTGGCGTGTTCGAATTCAGTTGGCTTTCTTTGAGCTGTTGTCGCGCTTTCCGGAAAGCATCGGCCAGCTCAAGTTCATTCGCGACAGGCTCCTGCGAGCGCCGTCCCGAATCATTGAGTACAAGTGAAATATTGAGATGAGACTGGCAGACCAACAACGGGTCCGCGCCAGAAGCCTGGTCTAGAGGGACCAGCTCACGTGAGGTACGATATGCCCAATGGCGCATTGTTTGAATATTTCGATCGCATCGAGATCATCCATTTGCCTGAACGAACTGACCGCTTGGCAGCCCTGCGATCGGAACTGGCGCGCGTCGGGCTGGATATCGATGGTCCCAAGGTCCGCATTCCGAAGGCTCCCAGATCTGAGACCACATACGGCTTTCCATCACGAGGCGTGTACGGCAATTTTTTGAGTCACCTCGATATCATCGAGCGCGCGTATCAGGATGGGCTCAATTCCGTTCTTGTTCTCGAAGACGATGCCTTGTTCAGCAACTCCTTCAATCGTCATCAGGCCTCCATGGCCGGCCATCTGCGGACGCACGATTGGGATGAGCTGTTCCTCGGTCATTCCATCACGAGCGGGCTTCCGTCATCCAAATCCGGACTTGTGAAGCTTTCCGGAGACTTTCTTTGGGCTCATTGCTATGCGGTACACCGCCGGATCATGCCGAGAATGGTGCAATACTTTCGAGAAACCATCGAACGGCCGGCGGGTCACCCTGACGGTGGGAAACTGTATATAGATGCTGCTCACACGCTGTTCCGGCGGCGCAATCCGGAAATAACCTGCCTCGTAAGCTCCCCATGCCTGAGCATTCAAAAAGGCTCGCAAAGTAGTCTAAACTCGGCGCCTTGGTATTATCGGTTCGGCCCCACCATGGCGTTGGCCGCAATGGCCAGGAATTTTCGCGACGAATGTTGGCGTCGGGGGCTAATCAGTGTCGGCCCAAAGGGCGAGGTCGCCTCCACAGTGGTGTCGGCAACGCCGTGGCCGGAAGAGAATTGAGATGTTGGCGTCGACATATTTGACGGCAGCTTGGCTATAGCAAGCATCCCTAATCTCGAGAAGCCAGGAATTCCGCCAAGCGAAGAGCAAGACTCACTATCGTGAGCGTCGGATTGCAACCACCGCCGGTGGGGAAAATCGAACTGCCAGCGATATATAGATTATCCACCCCGAAGACCTGGCAATTCTCGTTTACAACCCCGAATTCCGGCGTTGTCGCCATGCGTGTCGTACCCATATGGTGAGCGTGAGCTCCGACCTCGATGTCCAGACTTGGGTTCGTTATGAACGGCGCGAGTTGCACACGTGCAAGATCAAGCCTGGCCATCTCCTCAGCCGTCTTGATCGCAAGCAGACGTATCGTCTTCTTGTCACGCTCGTTCACGTTCCAGTTCAACTGGATCCGGCGCAATCCAAATTTGTCGGTGTCGTTGACCAAGGTAACTCGGCTGTCGGGATTGGGCGACTGCTCGATTAACGACGTGACCAAACCATCACCGGGGCAATCGAAGTCCACCACCTGCCTCATGACCTCAGCCATGCGTGGCAAGGCACAGCCAGTTTCACGCGCAAATTGCTTCAGTACACGAAGCCGTCCATAGCTTTGCGGCGACGAATTAGGGCCGAAGCTCACGATCCCGTTGCCAATGTTGTTTTGTCGCAAGAACTCGACGGTCGGAACTAGCGAAGCTTCCTTTCGCCAGAATTGCGTGTCGGTTACGATGAATCGTCCGATAGGGACGTTTAGATGCTCCATAAAACAGCGACCGACCCAGCCGCTGCCATTGCCAATCCCCTCTGGTACTTGTCGATTGGCATTGAGCAGAAGTCGGGCATTTTCGATTGCCCCGAGCGCTACAACGTATCTTGGCGCCGAAACATCTAACTTCTGACCATTGAAATTTTGAACCACAAGACTGCGGACCTGCGACAGGCTATCGGTTAACTTCAGGTCGGTAAGGTTCGCATTGTAAAAGAGATCAATTCGCTCCGACGTGCGAATTTCGGCGTCGTATTTCTCCGCAAAACGGGTGGGAGGGCTCAGAGCAAAGCCGCTCTGCCTGAACGATCGAGACGCAAAGCGAGGATCATCGTAGGGCGAGAGGTCCTTACCTCCGATGTCCACAATTTCCTGGGCCTCTTCCATGCCCTTGATGACCTGATCGTACGAAATCGGCCATCCTGGCATCCCGAAATATTCGCGAGCTTCAAAATCGATTGGATCGAAAACGCTGCACCGCCCGCTCCAATGATTGGATGTACCGCCGAAGTATCTAAGCCGACCGCTTTCGACAAACCAATACTGCCGTCCAATACTCTTCCCATCGTAAAGATGTTGCGACTGGTCGCTGTACTCGAGACCTCCCCCCTCAAGTAGCAAGACTGTCTTGCCGCCAGCAGAAAGCTTCCTCGCTATCGTAATTCCAGCGGGCCCCGTTCCGCAGACGCAAACGTCATAACTCCTCCCGGAAATACGCGACCAGGCCTCATTGAAATCAAAAATCATCGGAAATCATTTCCTAGTCACAGTATCCTGGCGGTGCAAAACCCAGCCATTCACGATCTCAAATTCCTTGACATTATCCGTTTCAGTGGCCTCGAGAATAGCTTCATCGCTGATCCTCGAGCGAGGCCCCGCGACAAAGGCGAGAACACCTGCGAGGATCCCAAAACAGCTACGACGGTTCAAAATAGACATGTTCGATGTCACCTAATTCATCTTGCTACACCGCCATGCGCGGTCATATGGACACTCAAAGTTTACGCAACCACTTCGCTGGCCATTAGCCTACTTGATCGAGGTAAATCAAAAAGATCATTCCTCAGACAGCGCAATTGCCCCCAATTTCATTGCGGGCGGCCCGCCGGCACGCATTTCTCAACGCTTGTTCAAACATAGCTGCGCTGGCTTCCCAAGAACTTGAACAGACTGTCGCGTGCGCATTCGACGACAGGACCTTCCAGTCCTCCTCGCTTTGACTAAGCACCCACTCTACTCCATCGGCAAGCCTCGAAACGTCGTCCACTTCCACGAGAACACCGTTCCATCCTGTTTTCACAGCTTCCTCAGGCCATCCTATTCGCGTGGCCACGACCGGAGTTCGGCACGCCATCGCCTCCATCGCGGGAAGGTTAAACCCTTCACTTGTGCTCGCAGTAACCCACACGTCACAACGGGCATAGATATCGCGAATCTCGTCTTGTGGGGGCGATAGGATGAACTCCGTACCGACAGGCAGAGGTAGCTCGCTACGCGGATACTCGCTCCCGAAACAAACTATTCTCAAACTTGGAATCTTCTTGCGCACATGCCGGAGTGCAGCAAATGAAGTATCCACCCCTTTGAACGACGCACTTGAGTAAAGCAAACCGACCGTCGGAGTTTCCTGCTTGCCGCGCAAGGGAGCAAAGAACTGACTCTTGTCAACGCTATTTGGAACAAGATCGACGACTTTGTCATCATATTCTGTTTCCATGATTTGCTTGAGCCAGTGCGCAATGACAATTTTGTGCATCGGCAGTCGGTACGTGGCCTGACACCGCTCAATGGGTAAATAGGAAAATACCTCATGATGCTGGATGAAATAGACTTTGGCCCCCTTTCGAGAGCTGAGCGCATCGACCCATTCGGCTGTTTCCCACCAGGTCGCGACGACGACATCGGCATCGGGAACGTCGGCGTCGTTCACGGGTCGCCATACATCTAGAATATGATGATCAAATCGGCCCCCATCGAGATGAGATCGCAGCTCCGCCTGCTTCTTCGGCCAGCCGTCTCCCTTCCTCCACGACCTAAACTTTTGTCTGAACGACAGCGTCCTCGGCGGCGGAGAGACAATGCAAACCGTATGCCCCATATCCATCAGCTCGCGGGCATAAATGCCAACGACCCTGATCCCTCCTGCCATCGAAACCGTCGGCAAAACGAACGTGATACGCATTAATGCTAGCCCAACTGATCCCTAGATATCAGAAGAAAATACGAAACAAGTTGTTCATGCAAAGTGACGCTTGTCCGCAATGAGTGGCGAATTCTCACGGACAAACAAGATATCGATCTGATTGAGCGACCCATCAAGTGGCCGACGATGGAATTCAAGAATATCGTAAGTTACGAATCCAAGCTGCTTGAGGACTCCGACCACTTCATTCAGGAGAGGTGCCCCCTCGTTTATCTCAATAACCGCGACCTCAAGCAAAATCGCATGGACTTTCGGCAAGATCCTCTGGGCACCTTTTAGAACCTCCAGTTCGTAGCCCTGCGTATCAATCTTGACGAATACGGGCGACTCCAATTCCTCAACTACCGAGTCCATCCGACGCAGCTTGCGGTGCTCGACTGTACGATCAAGCGGACTTCGCTCATTCAGGATCGAGGATCCCGATTCCATCACATTGAACGAAACCGGCACGCCGTCGTCAGCTCCCAACAACTCGGAGAAAAGAGACGCACCAATCGAATTGGCAACGACCGAAACACCTGGCTGTTTCTGAATATTTGGCTCAAACATCAATATCCGGCTGTGAGGCCAAATCTCTCGCGCGAGCCTGCTCCACTCTCCCTCAAACGCTCCTACGTCGACGACCGTTCTTGGGGAAAAACCGCGCTTTGCCATGGCACTCAAGCCAAACTTCATGCTCGGCGCGAAGCCATAATCGTAAGCAAATCGATCGAACTCATCCCTGGCTAGATTGAAAGACAAATGTAAGAGGGCCGCCTTGATCCGATCGGGCAGGACTATCTTTAAGGCCTCGACAACAGCAGTCTTCAGTTTGTTCATTGGATTCGTACGACCGCCACGAACGGCGGCCCCTCCATTCGAAAAGATATGTACCGGAGCGATAGCATGCATGCTCGCTCAGCAAGCGAAGTGCACTCCGCTCCATACGGTTTCCGACCGTACCTGCTCACAGGAAGTGTCCAGCTAGCAAAGCAAAAACCTTACCGGCCAGAAGCCCGATCGGCACCCAGACGAGAAAATACAATTCCTTGCTAAAATCGAACAGGCCATGCTTGAGACTATAAAAGACGATGATTGGAACATACGAAAATTGACTGAATACGATCATGGCCAACGCTCCACCAAGGCCGAAAAAATAGAACCCCAAAGGAGCTAGCACATACAGCGAAACGAGCCGGACCAGAATGACGTTTGACTGAATCTTCGGCATCCCCAAAGCCAAAAAGGCCTGGACAGCAAGACGAAACGGCATAGTCGCCAGGATCGCGGCAAGAATTCCCAACATCCAGCCAGCCTCGTAATATCGCGGATCGTACAGCAATCGAATCAAGGAGGGACCGAAAGTCATCAAGAAGCCGGCCGAAAAATACGAGACCAACGCGATAATGGCGACGAGCCTGTAGTAATTTCTCTTTAGGTCCATTCCTTTTGTTTGAACAATCTCGCTCAGCGCGGGAAATGCGACGTCGGTCATGATCTTGGATAGAACCCCCTCCATCGAGATCACAAACAAAGATGCGATTGCATAAAGGCCGAGTACAGTAGAGTTTGCCAGCGCCCCAAGTAGCAAACGGTCACCGCTACTCGCAAGGAAGCCAAAAATCGACGACAACAAGATCCACTTGCCGAAGTGGATGACCTCGTGGGCAGCCTGCCTGTCCCACTGCCATTGATTTGCAACCCCAGGCAACCACATATGGCTTACGACCGTCCTGATCAGGGACGCACATATTGCGCCTGCCACTAGAGCCCAGATCGACCGATCGACCAGAACCCAGCCGAGCATGCAACTCAACCCAACCGCCTGAGAAAAAATCTCCATAGCGGTTATGCGCCCGAGCAGAATGCTGCGATTGGCTTCCAGCACTTTGGTGGACTCGAAGCCGGCGATCAGCGTCGAGAGCGACAAGGCGGCAACAACGTATGGCAGGACAGGAGCTGCATAGACGCTGTTTGCGGGTATTTGCTCGAACCAACCAAGTATAACGAGAACCAAACATAGAGCGAGCGCACCTGCCGACAGCAAGGCGCCTCGTAAAATCTGAATTGCCCAAGCGGTGTTCAGGAAAGCGGGCTCGCGGCCGCGTTTGCTCTGCACGACATTTTGTTTCAATCCCACATCGGAGAACATCGCAAGGCCAACGATCAGAGTCGAAGCAACGGCCATAACTCCGAACATTTCCGGAGCAAGCAGACGCGTCATCAGCAAATTGCTGCCGAGGCGGACCACCAGCGAAAGCGCAAAGCCGGCCAGGCTCCACATACCCGCCTTCATCACCCGTTGCTTGAGAGAGATTTGCTCGGATAAGGGCATTCTAGAACAATCGTTCAACTCGCCGGGACGGCATCGGACTTTTCGTAACTCGAAATGAGCCCGGGGAGGATTTCTGTCGGGATGCGCTTCCGGTCACCAAAGACCCCGTGTCGGATCGTAACTTATATTTCACTCCCCTGCCCCCAAGGAATGCTTGCCAATGTTTGCGGCACCAAATGATTTCCTTGGACTACTCGCGACGGCCTTAAGATACTCAGCTCGGCCCAATAGCGCTCCTGCGAGGAGCCAATTCCAAGAGCTCATCGATGAGTTGGGGATCTGCTCAATAAGATTAAGCGCAACGATTAGTGCAAGCGCTGCCAGAAACACTCTATCGCGTGCCGACGACGTGTATTTTAAAGCCGACATCGCACGAAAAACTGGCAAAGCGAGCAAACCAAATTGTGCCAGAAAGCCCACGACCCCAAATTGTCCAAATATTTGGATCCATGCGCCATCTGTAATACTTATATCCTTGCCATAGTTCTCCTCGTAGAGGCGGTTGCGCCCATATCGGCCCCAGCCGAAGAGAAGGCGCTGAGAAGCATGCGCCAGAAGTTGCTGCTCTTGATCGAAGCGCACTTTCAGAGATTCTGCCCGCTCCTGACTGAATACCATCGCCGTATCGAGCAACGCGCTGGTCGGGAAATTGTCAGTAATCCGAAGTAATGGATAGAATATACCGATGGTGGTGATCACCACTGCTATTCGCACTTGCGTTTTCGGGCTTGACCAGCGCACAAAGAATCCTATGCAGCCAGCATAAATGAGCGCTCCGGCCGATTTGCAGAGTATGATTACGACGGCCAAATACGCCGAAACACCTGCAGGCGGGAACAATCTGACTACGCCTGACTTGAGGCGCCAGAATACGACCGCCGCCAGGAAAGCTGTCATCATGAAGAAAGCTGCCGTTAGACCGTTTTTCATGAACACCACGGGCCGAAACCCGCCATAGCGCATTTCCGAGACAAATCCGGAGGGGAAATAGCCGTAGACCCAATTCGAGAGCACAGGACTCATCCGGATCTCGAAAAGCATGAGAGTCGAGTACAGCAAGCCGGCGATCACCAGGACGCGCATGATCGACTCGGTATCTGAGGATTTCTGAAGGAAACGACGAGCGATAAAGAATGGTAGCAAAAACAATAGCTGGCTCAGCAGGGCCGAAATACCGTCATAATACCCAACGCCGGGGATAATCGTAGGTCCATAAACCAGGGTGTCGCGATTGTTAATCGAAGTGAATACCGGGCCTATGATGGCGGCAATCGCCAGGATTTCAGCCACGCCAAATCCTGATTTTACGGCACGCTGACGCGATGCCAACGCGATGCACCCTGCTAATGCACAAAGATTCGGTAGGGAATTCTTGTCAAACGCCGGGATCATCTCCAGCTTGATGGATACATTTGATGGCAGCAGCAGCAACCCACCCAAAATAGTCCAGAGAGTTGCCTCCGAAAAAGATTTCGTTCGATATAAAATGGTCGCGACGATCGGCCACGCAAAAAAGGCAATGGTGGCAAACCAGTTGGCCGTCATCGATATCAATTGACCTAAGAACTTCGTTTGCTAAGATTCGAACGTTTCCGGAGCATGCAGGAAGCAAAATACCGGAACAAAATCAAAACGACTATGTCTTTTGTATTTCTAGCTTAATTCAGGAAACGTGCAACTCATGCCTTTTCTGAGCCGATTATCCGGCTCCGAACTCGCCGAATCGTCCCTGGTCAACGATCGTTTCGCAGCTTGGGCATGGTTGCCAAGCCATGCTAACCAATCTGGAAGATAGCGAGCGCATGGCCAGCGCACGACTGATATACACGCCTTGGAGCTGTTGCGAACGGGCATCCAACAAACCGTCGACTTTCACGGGGACGACGGCAACCTTGGATACCTACATCGCGGTTTGAACTAACATTTGCGACGCTTTGCGTCGCCACATCGATTTGGAAAGGTGCTTTGGTGGTTCTGGCTATGGAAGCTATAAAGAGAAAGCTGTGGAACCGACTGCTTGGTGAGGATTCCTGGATCGATCGGTACGGGACTTTTAGGGATCGCGAGCGATTCGGATTGATCGGCCGCCCCAACTATCTCTACGGCATGCTACGCGCCGCAGATTGTGCCAAGTACTTCGGCAAGAGCCGCGTCACAGCAATCGAATTTGGGGTCGCCAGTGGCGCCGGCTTATTAAACATGGCCGATTTGGCGCAGTTGATTCAGGCAGAGACCGGCGTCGAATTTCGTATCATCGGCTTTGATACCGGCCATGGCCTTCCAAGCTTTCAAGGATACAGAGATCATCCGGAAATATGGAATCCCGGCGACTTCGCGATGGAAGACAGAGAGGCGCTTTCGCGCAAACTGGAGGGTCGTGCAGAAATCATCTGGGGCGACATTGCCGAGACCGTTGACGCGTTCACTGCAGCCATCAACCCAGAAGCTCCAGTGGGATTCGTTTCCATAGACGTCGATATTTATTCGGCCACGAAATCGGCCCTGCGCTGCCTAACTGGCCGGCCGGGGCAATACTTGCCCGCGGTGAGCATGTATTTTGATGATGTTGGCTTCTTTTTTGCGAACGAATGGTGTGGAGAACTTGCGGCGATCGCCGAATTCAACATCGAGCACAAAATGCGAAAGATTGGAAGCGATCGAAGCCTACCAGGTCACCGGCCCAAAAAGGCGGACAACTGGTACTCCGCGATGTATGTCTGCCACATCTTGGATCACAGAGCGCGTCAAGAAACGGTAAACCGCTCTGAATTGACGATCGAAGCTCATGCCGACTTTATGAGAACACGCTTCCTCTTCTAAGAAAATAGCTTGGCTGTTGTAAACAAAATCGCCTGCTCCATGAAGGTCGTGAGATAGTCAGTCGGCGACACCCAGCAAGCTTCCAAACTCCAGGGCTGCATGGCGTCGCCGAGCATTCGTCATGGTGTAAGGATGGCTCGGCACGCGCCCGAAGGCATTCTTTGATTGCTTTTGGCGCCACCATGCCTGCAGCAAAGGACCACGTGTCGTCTGCAACTAAACACGATTGAACGCCGCGATGGCACTCCACTGGGGTGGATTGGGCGACTGGTAGATGTCCTCCAGCACAGACCATGCTCCGTTGGAAGGCGCCCTTCCCGACAATTGGAAGCAGGAGGGGAATTCCGCGGTGAACTTGCTGTCCGATAACCCCACGAAATTGCTATAGTTGGTAGTGGTGAACCCATTCAATGACATGGCATTCTTAGAGGCAGCTCGAAGCATGTCCACGGCGGTTTTTCCGCCACCGGTATAATCCGGGGAGTATCCCCCTTCGTACCCGCACATTTTGGTGACCCCAAAGCCTAGCGCCCAGATTTTCCAGTTGGCGTACCAGCTGGCCACCTTAGAGAGCGTATAGAGACCCGTGCCGCTGTTCACCGTGTTTGCATACGCGGTAGCGATTTCCATCTGCAAAGTCGAATTTCCGGCAGCAGCCGCATAAGCGGCTGCATAAGCACTCTCTTCCGCGGTATTATAGGCAGAAGGTGTGATGTATTGGGCGGTGCAGATATGCGTAACCCAGTTGGATGCCGCAGTCTTGGTATACGGCGCTTGAGGCGGATCGAGTTGCATAAGATACTTGGTAGAGGCAAGTCTTGCATTGCTGGACGCAGTACTCGAGGAGGTCGCACCAGTTGCCGTCTGCACTCCACACAACACCTGATACCTGGCTCGATTTCCGGCATATGCAACGCTTACGATTTGACCCAGCACGGACATGGCTTTGCCGTACCAGTTATGCACGTCGGCGCCCCACCCATATGCTGTGGCCTTAGCGACAGCATACTTCGTCGAATAGAAACCGCTGGCATTATTCCAGGTCTCGTTCGGTCCCTCAAAACGCGGAATCATCCAGGTAGGACCGTAGTCGCGGCAAAATGCAGCGAGGCTCGGCATGAAATCGGTCGCGGGATCAATCGCCAGTGCCGGCGTCACAAAGTATGGATGTGCGCCGACCTCCGCACAAAGTCGAACCATCAGTTCGGGGGGACAACCATTGTCAATACCACAGCTCCCTCGCGCGTTGTCAGCGCCGTGCTTGATCCACGCATTCAAGGTGGCGTCGTAGACCAATGTAGCGAAGCTCTGCCAAGAACCCCCAATCGGATAAGAACTCGAGTTGAGAGGCTGCGAATATTCGCTCAGGATATTGATGGGCCCTGTTCCATTCACGTTCAGGGTGCATGGGCCGGTGTAGCTGGCGTTGAACTTGACGGTAACGGTTGCTTTGTCGACTAGCTTGAAGCCAGGGAGCGTTGCCGCATAAGCCGCGCCAGAATTTGTTGTTAAGCCGGTATAGAGGCTGGGACGGAGGTCGTGCCCCGCATAGAACACGTAGGATACGGGCTTCCGTGTGGCCCAAGTGGTCACGTTGGTGGTGTTTCCGGATTGCCAATTGAGAAAACGAATGACGCCAAAGTTCGCTTCGAGCAATCTCTGCTTGAATTTCGTCCCGAAAACCTGACCCGCCTTCAGTGCAGCCTCGTCGTCGACGTGGAAAACTTGCAGGTTGGTGATGTAAGGATTTCCGATCGCGGAGATACCGACGCTGAACTGGGAAGAAGTCGTCGAGAAAACATAACGGCCGCTGCCATTGGTACTGGTCTTACTCCCGCTGACGGCAACATTGCTCATGCCGCAGAAAATCGTGCCGTTACCAGCCCACGTGATTACATAATTTCCTGGCCGCGAAGCCTGGGAGGGTACGTCGAAGACGGTATATACGCCACCGTTCACGATCTTGATCGGATATCCATCGGAATCGAGCGTGTCGGGCGCAGGCCAGCCACTGTTGTCCCTCAGGGTCCAATTCTGCGCGGTTTTCATGCAATTCAGGAACGGGTATGCCGCACCAAAAGATAGAAAGTTGAAATTAACTTGAGACCGTCCCCCATTGAATTTAGCCGCGACGCTGGCGCTTGTGACAGCGGATCCTCGCGTGGGGCCCGCGAGCGGCACGGTGAGTGTGGCGGCTTCCGCACCAAGAGGCAGCAGGGACGAAATTGCGGCGATGCTCGTGCCTTGCAGAAATGTTCTACGGTCCATTCTCGACGTCATTGTCAGGTCCAATCATCGTTAAGGGTAATTCGAAGACGATTGATTACGCGACCGGGCTGATTTTACAGCAGGCCGCGCCATCCACGCTAGTCTGTGAGTTTTAAGGGAGCCATTTAATTCGTCGCCGTTAACCGCCCCGGTACGCCGGCGCCGCGCCGGCGTTCGCGGACTTGGCCTTGCCGGTTGGCCCCAGCGAATAGACCTCGTACTGACCGTCGGAGATGGCGTATTGATAAGGTCGCCCCCACGGATCAAGCAGGTTCTTTGCCTTCTTGAGATACGGACCGTTCCAGCGCGGCGCCTCGGGCGGCGCCTCGACCAGGGCTTTCAGCCCGGCGCTGGCGCTCGGATAGGCGCCATTTTCCATGTAATAGAGCTCGAGCGCGGTGCCGATATTCTCGATCTGCAGCTGTACCGATTGGGTCTTGGCCTTGCCGAAATAACCCATCAGCTGCGGCGTAGCGATCGCCGTCAGAACCGCCAGAATGCCCATCACGACCAAGAGCTCGAGCAGCGTATAGCCCGCATTTTTACGGTCGCGCGAGCGCAGCGCCCCGCCGCGGAGCCGCTTCTCGATACCGTGTCTCGCCTTGGCCAACATCCTGATCGCCCCGAATTCATCTTCGTGAATTTCCGCGGACGATACTGTTGTCCACCGGTGTCCAAAGGGTTTACGGATGGAACCCGCTCGGAACACGGTCAACATCAAGTAAGATATACCGGGAAAGCTGAGTATATTTGTGGAAGGTTTTTTTCGGGACCCGTCGCCGTCTGGTAAATACTTACTAAATTAAACCGCACTATCCGGCGAGCCATTTAATCCGGGATTTCCGGGGGAGGCTCGAAAGACCAGTGCCGTAGTCGGCGCCCGCGCCGCGGCGCCATGGATGAGACTGAGCATGGCGTCGATTTCCGAGCCCTTTATCCGCCGGCCGGTCGGCACCACGCTGCTGGCGATCGGGCTCTTCCTGATCGGCATGGTTGCCTACATGTTCCTCCCGGTCTCGGCGGTGCCCAATGTCGACTTCCCGATGATCCGGGTGTTCGCCAACCGCCCGGGCGCGGACCCCGCCGTGATGGCGGCAACCGTCGCAGCGCCCCTGGAACGGCGGCTCGGCCAGATCGCGGGCATCGAGCAGATCACCTCGACCAGCTCGCTCGGCAACACCAGCATCCAGTTACAATTCTCGATCGGCCGTAACATCGACCGTGCGGCGCGCGACGTGCAGGCGGCGATCAATGCGTCGCTGGTGGACCTGCCGAGCGACCTGCCGGCGCTGCCGCGATTCCGGAAAGCGAACCCCTCGGCGACGCCGATGTTCGTGCTGGCGCTGACGTCAAGGACGCTGACGGCGAGCGCGATGTACGACGTCGCCGACACCGTGATCGCACAGCGCATCTCGCAGGTGCCAGGCGTCGGCGAAGTTACCGTCTCCGGCGCCGACCAGCCGGCGGTTCGGATCGCGCTCAATCCGGTGGCACTGTCGAACGCGGGGATCGCGACCGACGACGTGCGGCTCGCCATCATCAACGCGAATCCGCTGGGGCCGGTCGGGATTTTCAATGGCGGCCGCCAGAGCGAGACGATCTCGACGAACCGGCAGATGCGCACCGCGGCCGAATTCCGCGACGTCATCGTCAAGAGCTCGGCCGGCAATTTCGTCCGCCTGGCCGACGTCGCCGAGGTCGAGGATTCCGTCCGCAACCACCGCTCGATCGCCTGGTTCAACAAGCAGCCGGCGGTGTTGATCCAAATCACCAAGCAAAGCGACGCCAACGTGATCGACACCGTCGACCGCGTAAAAGCCTTGCTGCCTGAGCTGAAGCGATGGCTGCCCTCCGGCCTGGAGATATCGACGTTGGTCGATCGCACCGGCACCATCCGCGCCAGCGTGCTCGATATGCAGTTCACGCTGCTGGCGGCTGCGTTTCTGGTCATGATGGTCGTATTCGTCTTCTTGCGGCGGCTGACGCCGACGATTGCGGCCGGCGTTTCGGTGCCACTGGCGCTGGCCGGCACCTGCGCCGGCATGTGGCTCGCCGGATTCTCGATCGACAATCTGTCGCTGATGGCGCTGGCGATTTCCGTCGGCTTCGTGGTCGACGACGCCATCGTCATGATCGAGAACATGTACCGCAACCTCGAACGCGGGATGGCGCCTTATCCGGCGGCGCTGGAAGGCGCCAAGCAGATCGGCTTCACGGTGCTGTCCATCAGCCTGTCCTTGATCGCAGCGTTCACGCCGCTGATCTTCATGGACGGGATTGTCGGCCGGTTGCTCCGCGAATTTTCACTGACGCTGACCTTTGCCGTCCTGGTCTCGACCGTGGTCTCGCTCACGGTCACACCAATGATTTGCGCGCATTACATCAAGCAGGCCACCTCCAACCGTACGACCTGGTTCGACCGGCTGATCGAGGGCACGCTGTCGCGCGTTGTCGCCTTTTACACCTGGACGCTACGGGCGGTGCTGGGCTTCCCGTTCCTGACCCTGCTGGTGTTCTTTGCGACGATCGCGTTAACGGTGATGCTCTACATCAAGATCCCGAAGGGCTACTTTCCGATCGACGACAGCGGCCTCATCGTTGGCGCCTCGCAAAGTTCGTCGGACACGTCATTCCAGTCCATGACGCGATTTCAGCAACAGCTAGAGGACGTCATCGAATCCGACGACGCCGTCGCCGGGGTCGGATCGATCCTCGGCAGCATGACGGCGAATCGCGGGCTGTTCTTCATCAGCCTCAAACCGCCGCAGGAGCGAGGTGGACTGAGCACTCAAGCCGTGATCGATCGGCTACGCAAGAAGCTGGAAACGATGCCGGGCGTGCGGCTCTACATGTTTGCTGCTCAGGATGTTCGTGCCGGCGGGCGTCAAAGCAGCAGCTCTAATTACCAGTATACGGTTTCAAGCGTCGACGTCGACCTGCTCAAGAAGTGGGCCCCCATCGTCGCCAAGCGCATGGAGACAATCGAAGGCATCACCGACATCTCCACCGACCGCGATGCTGCCGGGCTGCAGCTCACGCTGACGATCGACCGCAACGCCGCCGCCACCCTCGGCGTCCGCGTCAAGGACATCGACGATGCCCTGAACAACGCGTTCGCGCAGCGGCAGATCTCGATCATCTATACCCAGCGCAACCAGTACATGGTGGTGCTGGAGATCGACCCGAAATTCCAGGCTGATCCGTCCAACCTCGAGCGCATCTTCGCGGCCGGCGCCAACGATGCGCAGGTGCCGCTGTCGGCCGTCGTCCGCTACGACCGCGGCCTGGCATCGCTGGCGATCAATCATACCCAGTCGATCCCGTCGGCCACGGTGTCGTTCAACCTCGCTCCCAATGTGCCGCTTGAAGTCGCGATCTCGAATATCCAGCGCGCGGTCGAGGAATTGCACATGCCCGAAGGCATCCGCGGCAGTTTTGAGGGGAACGCCGGCGATTTCAACAAGACCAGCGGACGGCAGCCGCTTCTGATCCTCGGCGCGCTGGTGGCGATGTATATCGTGCTCGGCGTGCTCTATGAGAGCCTGGCGCATCCGATCACGATCATCTCGACCCTGCCGTCCGCAGGCCTCGGTGCGCTGCTGGCGCTGCAGGTGACCAATACGCCGCTGACCGTGATCGCCTTTGTCGGCATCATTCTGTTGATCGGCATCGTCAAGAAGAACGGCATCATGATGGTGGATTTCGCGCTCGATGCCGAGCGCCACCGCGGCCTGTCGTCGGCTGACGCGATCTTCGAGGCCTGCCGCGCCCGCTTCCGGCCGATCCTGATGACGACGATGGCGGCCTTGTTTGCCGGCATTCCGCTGGTCATCGCCACCGGCCCCGGCACCGAGCTGCGCCGGCCGCTCGGCATCACCATCATCGGCGGATTGTTGGTTTCGCAAATCCTGACGCTGTACACGACGCCGGTGATCTACCTTCTGATCGACCGGCTGCGCCGAAGGCTGGGATCCCGCGGCACGCTCTCGCCGATATCGACATCGGTTCCGCCGGCATTGCGATAACGACCGCCAAGATGGAAAGGTTGGTGACTTGCCAGGCCCGACCCGCCCCGGGGATTTTAACGCCACAGGCACAAAGGCCGGCTTTAACGTTTATCCCATTGCATTAAACAAGGCCCCAAAGATGCCTTTTCTTTTCTGATCCGCAAGACTAATGATCGCCGATTGTTTGCACCGATTGGTCTCACACCGTGAAATTGCTCGTTGTTATTGTTAACTACCGCGTCACCCAGCTTGCGATCGACTGCCTGCACTCGGTCGCAAAGGAGATCGCCAGCGTCCCCGGCATCCACGTCGCGATCTGCGAGAACGGGTCGGGTGACAATTCTGCGGGGCTCATTCAGCAGGCAATCGACGACAACGACTGGTCGTCCTGGTGCACCCTCACCACGCTTAAGGTAAATCTCGGATTTACCGGCGGCAACAACGCGATCCTGCGCCCCGCGCTGGAATCGGCAGACAAGCCACAATATTTTCTGCTGCTTAATTCCGATACGATCGTCCGGCCGAACGCATTCAGGGCGCTTGTCGACTTCATGGACCAAAATCCGTACGTCGGCATCGCCGGCAGCCGGCTCGAAGATCCTGACGGAACTCCGCAACGCTCCGCGTTCCGCTTTCAGTCACCGCTCGGAGAACTTGAAGGCAGCCTGATGCTTGGGCCGGTGAGCAGATTGCTAAAGCGTTGGATCGTAGCTCCTCCCGTGGTCGATCATGCTTTCGAAACTGACTGGGTTGCGGGCGCCAGCATGATCATCCGGCGCGAGACGATGGAAGCGACGGGACTGCTCGACGAGGGCTTCTTCACCTATTTCGACGACATCGACTATTGCTTCAATGCCAGAAAGCAGGGCTGGCCCACCTGGTATGTTCCCACAAGCCGTGTGGTCCACCTCGTCGGCCAGTCGACCGGCGTGAACAACAAGCCCAAGCGTTTGCCATCCTATCTTCTGGAAGCTCGCAGGCGTCACTTCCTGAAGAACTACGGCGTGTTTTACGCGGCCATGGTCGACATTTGCAGAATTATAGGCCTGTCGCTCTGGCGGCTGCGGGTCATTCTCACGGGAAAGGAGGACACCACACCTCCTCAGCACCTTTCCGATTCAATCCGGCACAGCGTGTTTTTCAAAGGTTTCAAGGTGACCGACGTCAAGAATCCGGCCTTGACCTCGTGATTTTCAAACCTGATCCGGGATTACGGAAGGCACGTCGGATATCCTGGATATGGCAATCAATGCAGCCAACAATACCTTGCCTTCCGGATTTGATCCGTCAGCTCAGCCATTCCGCCTCCTCGGAATCGATCCTGCCGCAACTGCGTCTGAAATTCAGGCCGCTCTCGGCCGGGCACGAGAGACGCATGTCATGCCGGAGAAAAGTCTGGCGGAGGCATCTGCAGTTGTTCTGGACCCGGTCCAGCGTCTACAGAGTGAGCTCTCCTTTCCTCTCGACAGCACGCCCGATCGCGTCGATCTCTTTTACACCGAACTGTCCACTGACGCCTCCGACGAAGATATTCTGCAAACATCGAGTCAGTTTGCCCCGCTCTCAAAGGCCAACTTCCTGGCACACCACGCGGTTCGTCGCGGCGCCTCCAGCGAACTGCTCTTTGCCCTGATTGACGCGCACAATTCCATCGATGGCATGGAAGTCTATCAAGTCCTGCAGGCGCTCCGACATCGAGCCGGTTGGCCGCCGCCCTCACTGGCGAGTATGAGGGATGGGTTGAACAATCTCCTGAATGCGCATTGCGTGGCCGTTATTGGAGCATACGATCCACTTGAAAGCGCAGCAGAACCGTTGCTGCAGTCCACCCGCCATATCCTCGAAACGCGCGAACGGCCGCTCATCCAAACGCACTCCCTCCTGCTGGAGGCCTATCGGCGCGCAAATGCGCAGATGCGCTCGAAAGCCGATCAGCAGGTCGATAGTGCCAGCCAAGCACTGAGACAAAACCCGGGTGATGCGTCCTCGGTCGAGAGCCTTGCTGAAGCACTGCAGCTCTGGTCCTCACTCTGGGAGCCTCTGCTATTGGCGAACGCGCACGAGGGGATCAGCGACCCGAAAGCGAACGTCACCCCCGATCGCATCTTTGACTTGCTCGGCGATCTCTGCCGCCAACGGCAATACGGTACGGCGCAGCAGGTTCTGGATCACGCACTCGTCGCTTTCGGGTCAATCCCGGATGCGGCTGCACGCTTCGCCGAAGTCGGGGAAATACTGCGCGAAATGCTGCATGCCAGTTCGACCGCTATCATGCAGGACCGGGATCTTGCGGTGTCGGCCGAGAGCAGCCGCTTCCGCCACGTCAAAAAAGCCGCGCTCGCGGCTGCGGTGCTGCTGGTCATGCTTGGCTTGCTGGTGGCGTATCGGACTCTCGACGGGGGAACGGCATTCTCCGTCTCAGCACCCAATCCACCTCAGCCCGCGGCCGAGCCGGAGTTGCTTCCTCCCGTCGGCAAGGGCCAGCGCTTCGCGCGAGAATATGTTCGCTACTGCCGATTTCAGGAAGAACGGCTGCGTGTCGTGAAGCAACAGGTTCGAGGCCCCGAAGACATCCGCGCCTATAACGCGCTTGCCAATGACTACAATTCACGCTGCTCCGATTTCTTCTATCAGGACGAAGACCTGAGGCTGGTGAAGGAGGAAGTGATAGCGAAGCAAAAACTTCTCGAAGCCGACGCCGGGCGCATCCTTTCGACCTGGCGCTGGCGCACGAACACCGTTGGTGTACCGACGACGTCGTCCAAATGAGCTGGAATCGTTCGTGCTGATCATCAGCGTCATAAGCCCCTGATGGTGAGGAACGCCAACGGGTGCGCGCGCAGCGCGGCCTGATGACAGGCTCCGGCCTCGAGAACCAGGCCGCGTCAGTGCGCTACATCCTTCGAGACGCCCGCTCTGCGGGCTGTTTAGAGCCACGCGCCTCGGAGAGCCCCTGATCGGCAAATGCCCCGTGCACGGCCTTGATGACCTCGTTGCGCTCGCCAAGCTGCCGCAGCGTGGCCTCGGTCTTGTCTGCCAAAATCCACCGCCCGTGCTCGATCTCGTTGGTCAGGTCACAGCGCGGAGGGCATTGAAATTGCCGCTTGGCAAATTGTCTAAGTGGGATTAGTCTGATCAAGATTTTAATAAAATTTATAGCATGGGGGAATGTAATGCGTGCATTTAATTCGCCGCGTGGGATGCTGTTTACAGGGATCTTTGCTATTGCCGTTGTGATTGGTGCTTCAACTGTCGCTCGAGCCGACACAATCGTGCAGAATACCCAAACGCCCGGATTTCCAGGTACCTTCAATTTTATTGGATATAATTCTTCGAACGTGGCTTTCGGGCAGCCCGTGGCGTCTCAATTCTTGGAGTTCGGGGGACGATTTCATCCAAGTACATCGCCGACTGCAGATCAAGCGTTCGGAGCCAACACTACAGTTACTGCAACGCAGAATGGTGTCAGTTTTAATGTTCCTTATGCCAATTCCATCCCCGACCCGAATCTTTTCGATAGGAGGATCGCGTACAACCCGAACCTTCTCGGATCGTGGCAGCTCACCGTCAGCAACCCGAACTACACCAACACGCTGATAGTCAATACGGCCGCAATCCAATCAAGCATCGGTGCGCCTCCCTTCATTACGGGAATAGCGATCAGCGGAGCTTCGAACGCAACAACAACCCCGACGATTTCTTGGAACGCGCCGGCCTTCACGCCGCCGGCCGGCTACAATCAGGCGACCAGAATTTTCATCGTCGATCTCAATAACAATAAACAGACCATCTTTAGGGTAGACCTTCCGTCGAGTCAGACCAGCTTTACGATACCCGCTTCGGCCAATCTCTCGCCTAGTGGTCATTACGGCGTTGTTATCCGGGACGACTACCGGATCTCAAGCAATGCGACCACAGGCGCCAGCTCGCACAGCTTTTTCGATTTTCGTCCTAGCGTGATCACACAGTCCAATGGTCCGATCTATTTGCCGGTCTCATCGCTCAATGCAGTTGGTGAAACAGTCTATAGCTTCCACATCGACGTCAGTCATGGGCAGTCCTACAACTTGGATCCGGCCGCCGCGCTGGGTTATATCTTTTCAGTAGGCGTCGGCGATCCGAACTTCGCCAGCGTCAAATTGCCCGACCTCGGCTTGGGGCACCCCTACAGCCTCTATATTTGGAATGGAACCGATTACGTCTTTGCCGCAGATCTCCTCGCCAACACCCTGTTCGATTTTGGCCCGGGCGGCGTCAGCAAGTTTAAGGTCCTGGGCATCGACGCAAGCTTGGGTCTCGACCCCAATAGCTCGACGGCATTTGTGACTCAGGTGACCTTCACGGGCGATGGTGTTTTCAGAGGCACGATGACGGCTATCACTGCCGTTCCCGAGCCTTCCACCTGGGCCATGATGATCCTCGGCTTCGCTGGCCTCGGGTTTATGGCTTATCGCCGTTCGCGCAAGCCCGCGGTGGCATGACTTGCCTTGGCTAATCGCCCGCTTCGCGATCTTGTGCAGGTATCGTTTTGAAGTGAAGGGTCCCAACCGGCGGCGGTGGGACCCTTCGCGATCTATAGGGCGTCGCACTGGGCAAGATGCGACGACGCCGAAGTTCCTGGTGCACTTGACGGCCAGCTACGACGGCATCAGAAAGGGCATGGTGGGCTCGCCATACTCGTTCATGAAGACTGATGAATACCCGTTGTCGAGAGCACCTGTCTTTGCACCCTCGATCGCCGCCCCATCCAGCGTGGACTCAAATTACGGCAAATACTTCATCGCTGTGCTCGATCGGCTTGCGGTTCATAGCGTCGGCGATGACGGTGCCCATCAATAAGCCGTTAGCTCGCAGCGCTAAGCGCTGAATATTGTCCAGCGTGGTGCTGTGTTTCGCATTCTCAATTTCGCTGATTTGATCCTGGGATAGTTCGGCAGCATGCGCCAACTCCTCTTGGCTCATTTGCCGCGCAACCCGTAGCCGGCGCACATATGGCGACTAACTTGCGCCGTATCCGGCAACTGATCGTAACGCTCTCCCAGCTCTGACGCGACGCCGGGTCGGCGAACACATCTTTGCATGATTTGGTCCCGCCGTCCCACCAGGGACTTCGAAGGCCCGCTCACGCCGGAGCGGCTTGGCTTCTCGTCACCCACCTCAGGCTTTTGGCTAGACGCCTCGCCAAGCCCCGAAATTGCTCCACGTTTCTAACTCAGACTCGCAGCCGAGTTCCCGATTTAACCTTTGGCGCTTATATCAAGCTTAACGCGCAAGTTGCGTTGCGAACGCCCCGTAAGAAACTATGGTTGCTTTCGAGCTGCAATATTTAGCCAAATTGATTGCTTGAACCGCGGAGCATTGCGTGAAGCGTCAGCGTTTGAACAAACCCAAAGACGTCCGTGAATTGCCGAAGAAGTCACTGAGCGACCGTTACGCAGAAGTGTTGAGGCTGCGCCAGGCCGTCATCCGGACCCAGGCCGCGCTACGGGCGCCGGCCGGTGTCAATCGGCTTGTCGCGAAATAGCTTCCATGCGTTCAAGCGTAGCCAGATTGACCTATTTGTTTGCCATTGCCGTAGCCATGATCGGCTGGTCGTGGCTGCTGCTGCATAGCCTCGCCTGGGCGTTTGACTTATAGGCGCGTCGCGCCGAATCGAACCGTGCGCTTAATCGCAGACTCTGATCGCTCGATGCCGCCAGCCCCTGACGGTCCAGACCCGGCGCACGACATAGCACACAGCATCGCCGCGATAAGCCCATGGACCGTATTCGGCATACTCGCCATAGCCGAACGGATAGTCGTAGCCGTCGTCGAATGGATGTCCGTAGAGCCGCGCGTAGCCGTAGCTGCCCGGATAGCCAATCCCGCGGAATCCCGGGGCAACGACAAACGTGCCGCCTGCCGCCGCGATATCAGGAACGATCGCAAGCGCCAGACAGAGCGCAAGCAGAGCTGAGTGGGCCTTACGCATATTCCCGCGTCCTCGCGCTGCCCTGCGGAGCGGAATGGTGTGACGGCGCCGTGGCCAGATGGTCGACAAATTGAGCGCCGAACTCGCATCCGATGCGCCATGCCAGTCGGCACAGGCGCGGGCAACCGGTTGAAAGGATCAGCGTGAACTCCGCGGGCACGTCGAGATTTTCAGCGATAACCCGCACGCCGCCTTCAGATATATCCGTGATCGTGCAATCGCGAGGAAGAGAGCCGACCCCCAACTGAATCTTTGCCGCCCCATGACAGGAGCGACGTTCGCTCTTTCGCCGATCCACAAACACCCGACCCCACCCACATTCGTTGATTTTGTCTTTCGGCAATCTTATCGAAAATCCGTTGGACTTCGCCTAAGCGGTCGGTCCGCAATCGATGGTTTCGGTTTGAAGAATGTTTACTCCCGTTCCCGGGCGGCGACTCCGTCCCACATCTCCAGGTAACGTTAAGATCCAACTACCTCGAAAGTAGCCCCGAACCGATGCAAGGTGGCAGAATGAAAAGGCACAGCTACCATGGCACGGCATTGCGACGACCTGTGTTGCGGTCGTTCAGCAGATGGCATCGCACCTGCAACGGGTCATTCAAACCGCCCACAATCTACGGCAGATTTCGGATGGATTTGTTTTCAGAAAGCAATTAAAAATGCGGGGTCTCCCCGACTAGGCTTGATGCCATCGCTGATTCGGATGACGAGCGCACCATCGGCAGCCGCACTGACGTGGGCCATTCGATCCTTAAGACTCTACTCGACCAATCCTCATTTTCGAAGCCCACGCATCCGCCAATGAAGACATTTTCTCGTTCATTCATATTCGACAGCAAGCCCATGCCCGCCGATCGCGAACGGGATGATCGCTACTTTCCGGCCATCGACGGATTGAGGGGAATCGCCGTCCTGATGGTCCTGGTGTTCCATTTTGACTTGCTGGAATCGGTCCATGGCGGATTCACAGGCGTCGACGTCTTTTTCGTGATCTCAGGATTCTTGATCACGTCGATAATCACCCGGCAAATCAACGCCGGCTCATTCCATCTTGGCAGATTTTACTTGAATCGTATTCGCCGTCTGGCGCCTGCGCTCCTTGCCACACTCTTCATCGTTATTCTGGCGGGTTTTGTCTGGCTTTATCCATCCAGTTTGATCGAACTATCGAAGCAGGCATTCGTAGCGCAAACTTACGTTGCCAATATCTATTACTGGAGAACTGTAAATTATTTCGGCATCGATAGCAGCTCAGCCTTCCTGCTACACACATGGTCGCTCGCCGTCGAAGAGCAATTCTATCTGATCTATCCCCTCTTTCTTATCGTGGCCTACCGATACGCGAGGCGCTACGTCTGGCAGATCATACTTTCTATTTTTATTCTATCATTTTGCCTGAACATATCTTTTGTTCAGGTTAAGCCAGAAGCTACTTTTTATCTCTTGCCGACGCGCGCCTGGGAATTGCTGCTGGGAGCGTTGATTGTATGGCTGCGCACCCGATTCATGTTTCGGCCGCTGGTTAGCCAAATTGCAGGTTTCATCGGTGTCGGTCTGATCGCTTGGGGCCTGCTCGGCTATCAAAAAGCCTTCTATTTTCCTGGCTATTTTGCCCTGCTGCCGACGATCGGCGCGGCACTCGTAATCCTGGCATCGACCGGTCAAACAACGCTATTCTCAACTTGCATGAGCAATGCGGCGGCCACCTATATCGGCAAAATTTCCTACCCGCTGTACCTAGTGCACTGGCCAGTCCATATCTTTGCCGCGCGGCTCATGGCGGAAAGTTACAATAAGCCGGCCAAATGGTTCGCGTTTGCGCTCTCGCTGGCGATTGCATCCCTTATTTTTCACATGGTCGAAGAGCCAGTTCGCACAAACCGCATTTTAAGGTCGGCGCGGTCCTTGCGCACCGGCTATCTGGCTGGGATTTCGGCAACGGCCATCGTTTGTTTCTGCATCTACGCAGGGAACGGCCTCCCACAACGTTATGCTCCCGAGGCAATCAAATTGGCCGGCTTTGCCGCCGACAAAACCGGCGAACTTACTTGCCAATTCAAGACAGGCAAAATCGATCTTGCCAATTTTTGTAGGATTGGCGCGGCCGACACGAAGCCGACCTGGCTGATCTACGGGGACTCTCATGCATGGGCTGCCTATGGAGCTTTCGACAAGTGGCTGAGCGCGAGTGGACAATCCGCCTTCTTTATCTTTCGGCACTCCTGTCCACCGCTGCAAGGAATTCATCTCGTGCATAACCCCGGCTGTTTTGAGTTCAACAATGAAGTGCTTGACTTCCTCAACAGGTCGCCGGAGATCAAGAATATATTGCTGGTCTCAACGTGGTTGCAGGCGCGAGGGGGATTTCTCACCACCTCGGAAACGATGACATTGCCCAGGGTAGAATCGATCGCCCTATTCAAACGGCAGTTTCTGGCAACAGTCGCCAATCTAAAACAAATGGGCATGCGCGTTGTGATATGGGAGCCTGTACCAGGCGCAAAGCAAAACGTTCCTGAGGCGCTAGCCAAGGCCTACCCCAAGAGGCCGCTTCCCCAATCGTTAGAGTTCACAAGCCAACAATACCAATCAACGTTCGACTTTTTCTTCGAAGCCCTCGAGCAAAGCAGGCCACAGATAGACGCGACCGTTTCACCTTCCAAGGTTCTTTGCCTAACAGGTTCCTGTTCGGCGACGATCGAAGGGCGACCGGCCTACTTCGACAATAGCCACCTAGCCGCGTCAGCCTCCGAGTTTTGGTCTCGTTTTTTAACGATTTCGATCCCCCCGCAATAACTTGCACGTCTGTGCGGGATGGCTGCCAGGCGAACATGGCAGCCACCGCGCGGGGTTGATGGCGCCATAAGGTGGAAAAACTTTAATTGCGCCTTGAAAAATGGTCTAAATTTTGAATAATATTTTTCCGAGACAGGTTTCGTCATTCCAGTGGAATATCTCCATCGACATTGGATACCCGCCGAGGCCGAGGAATTAGGTGACCCAGCTAGGATTTGCCGTAGAATTTCCCCTAGTTAAAAAATGGACAAAACTGGCAAAAAAACTGATGGACGAATGATTGGAATTTTGTCCACCGCGGTTGACTTGGCTAGAATTCGCAGATATTAATATTTTATTAAATTCCAGGAGTGAAAAAATGAATAGGCTGCTCAATTTAACTGGCGCTGTATTATTTGGCGTTCTCCTTCAGAGCGGCGCCTCGAAGGCGAACGTGGTTCAAAACAGTGGCTTTGAAACGGGGGATTTCACCAATTGGACGGTGAATGCCGGCAGTGACGTGACCTATCAGCCGGTCGTCATTGCATATAATCAGGCTAGCCCCTATCCCACCGGTGCGTTTGGAGAGATAATCCCCACGGCACCCAATGGGGGCAACTATGGTGCTTATTTCGTTGCGGACAATGCCTTCCAATCGATTTCCCAGGCGATCAGCCTGACGCAAGGTCAGAGCTACCAGGTGAGCTTCGAGGTTTACTCCCCCAACAATGGCCGGCGTAACGCATTCGATGCCACGCTCCAGTCGAACGTGGACGGCGTGCTCTCCCCGCTCTTCACGGCCCATACTTTGGCGAGCGGATGGACTATCTACTCGGCTATTTTCTCGGCGAGCGCCGGTCCCTACAATTTCGCGCTGAATTTCCACGGACAGGGCATTCCCGCGGGAGACTTTGTGGTCGATGAGCTAACAGTGGCGGCTGTCCCTGAGGCATCGACCTGGGCGATGATGATCCTGGGCTTTGTCGGCGTTGGCTTTCTGGCCTATCGCCGCCGGGAAACACCGAAGAAGATCGGCTTTCGTCTCGCTTGATGATTTCAGCCTTGCTCAAGTTAGAAGCCGCCCAACTGGGCGGCTTCTTTTTTGCGAATCGCGAGGTGAAGTTAAATTCTTGGTCAGGAGGCAGTATTGTTTAATTTCCACAGCAGCCCCTTCAATTAAATTAACAATTAACAAAGAGTGCACGCGTAACAGACTGATACGGCAAGCGAAATCATTCATTCCGGTGTTTCGCCACAGTAAGGTTAAGCAGCCGATTCATTCGCGCGAAAGCGAGCGCCGATGCACAAGTCCGGTATGGACCGGGAGATCGTCACCAAGCTAATTGCGATAGCAGCATGGATCACGATCATCGCGATTGCTTATGCCACGCTGACGCATGTCGGCTTCGTCTATGCCATCTATTTCAAGCTTTCGCCGTATCTGATGCGCCCGGCAATGCAAACCTATGCGCATCTCGAGCACGTTATCGCATTTGCCATTCTCGGCGCCCTCTTCGGATTCGCCTATCCTCGGCGCCTGATCCTTGTCTGCTGCATCGTTTTCGGCGCCGCGGCGCTGCTGGAGACACTGCAGACCGTGACGCCGGACCGGCATGGCACATTGATAGATGCGCTGGAGAAAATGGCGGGCGGCGCGGCCGGTATTCTATTCGCAAGGACTGCCCGGCGGTTATGGTCGGCCAAGGACCGACCATCCTGAGATTAACAACCTCGCTATTAAATCCATGGGCACCGGATCCCTGGGCACCGGATCAAGATTTGTCCAGTTCCGCAAGGCGGAATGGGCGCGGCAATTTCACGTGCAACGAAGGGTTATCCCCACCCTAGATTGACTCAAATTAAAGGAATGAGTTTAAGGAGAGTACAACGATTAATAATTGGGGGGAATCATGCGGTTTTCATCGCTTGGATTGATTGGTCTGGGGGCCGTGCTTGCGTTGACGTCGTTTGTCAGCAGCGCCTCGGCTGTCGTCACGTTTAATCAGGATCTGGCGTCGGGCTGGACCCAGGGGTCCGGCACCAGCAACGGCCATTTCGCGGTCGACACAGAGGACAATGGGGTTGAGCTCGGGTTGCGTGCCTCCATTCGATTTGTCGGGCCGATCACGCCGACAGGAAATCTGTACATCGCTCCGGCGGGCAACTCATCCGGCAAGGCGCTGTGGAATTTCGAGTTCTCGGTCAATCCCGGCTCGCTGGTGGGCACCCATTCGTTGCTGACGATTACCGGTCCCGGCGGGATATTGCAGTTCGATCCGCAGATCATATCGGACAATACGCCGATCGGCGGCCCCCTCTATCAGAACAGCGAAAACCTCGCTTTCGCTTTTCTGGGAGGCCCGTTGAATTTCAATCCCAATGTCTCCGGCGTTTACACCTTTGATCTCAAGCTCTTCAGCGCGAACGACCAGCTCCTGGGCGACGTGTCGATCCAGGTCAATGCCGTTCCCGAGCCATCGACCTGGGCGATGCTGATTCTGGGCTTCGCCGGCATTGGCGTAATGGCCTATCGCCGGAAAACGCGGCCGGCCGTGCTGGCAGCCTGAGCCCAATCTTCGTCAATGATGCGAAAGGCCGCCTCGGGGCGGCTTTTTTCTTGGGCCCGATGCGGTACCTCCCCGAAAATCGCCGACCACTAAACCGCCTGCTGGCCCAAAACCCAGATCCACCAGAGGCCGATGGCAAGATGAGGCCCGAACGAGATCGCCTGCTTGCCATGAAGGTCATGCCCTTCGGATCGCAGGATCAGCAGGCTGACGAGGGCGGAGGCTACCGCGATCAGCAGCAACCCGGGAATGCCTTCCGCGCCGATCCAGAGGGTGCCCGCTGCGACAAGCTTGACGTCGCCGAAACCGAGGCCGTCATAGCCCCGCAGCCAACGATAGCCGGCGCGGAACAGGGCCGTGGCCGCAAAGACCAAGGCAGCCTCAAATCCACGCCACCAGAAGTCTGCCGCGCCCCACAGATAGGCCTGTAGCGCCCCGCCGACGGCCAGCGCCAGGACCAGGCTGTCCGGAATGATGCCGTAGCGGCCATCGATGGCGCATACGGAGGCCAACAGAACGACGAGGTAGCAACCTGCTACGGCCGGCAGCGCCCACCCGGGATCATCTGCAAGGCTGATGGCGAGCCAGACCGCGCCCGCTATCAGGCCCCACGCCACGACGACGTATTGCCGCCCTGCCCGGCGCCACGCCAGCGCTTCGCCGAAAAAGCGGCTGGCTCGCTCGCCGGTCTTGCGAAGCGAGCGTATCATCTCCCGCTCGCATGAAGGGGAACGGTCAGCTTCTCGCCCTGCCCCTCCAACACGACTTGCTCCGGCGTAACCACGGCGACGCGCCAGCCGTCGATCTGCCCGTTGACCTCAACCCACACACCCACCGGGCTTTGCGTCGTGATCAGGAACGCCTTCGCCACCCCATCGCTCATGAACACCCCTTTCAGAGTGATTCCCGAATCCAACGCCGCCATGGGCGGCGGGGGCGGTGCGGAGGCCGGCTCGGCCGCGACAAAGACCTGCCGATTCCGAGAGAACAGCGGGCGCTGGATGATATTCTCAAAGCCCGCGGCGGCCCGCGCATCGGAAGCCTTGGCGGCCGGCCCGCTTCTGCCAAACCACATCGGGGCCGTGACCGTCGAAAGCTCGAGCGAAATCACCGCGCTTAGGGTGATCACGCAGACCAGCCCGATCCAGACCGCAAAGCCGACGATGAGAACGCGCGTCGCAGGCCGTAGCGCCGCCAATTCGCTTCGGCCGGGCAGCTCGACCCGCCCGAGCATGGCGGCGAGCGTGCGGGCTGCGAATTGCCGCGGCGAGCCGGTTATGCCTGCCAGCCGAAGCTGAACCATCTGAGCCAACGACGTCATGGCGTCCGCTCCACTACGGCCGATCGGCGGCCGGCTTGCTGGCCGTCCACCGCCCGGTCACCGGGAGGTTGCGAACCGTCGCGGATGGCGCCCTGAACCCTGAGCTCCGCCCTGATCGGACCATCCTCCCCATCCGCCAGGCTGCGGAACGAGGCGGTGGAGACAAACAACAACGGTGTCTGGTTCTCGATGGTGAAGATCATGTCGCGAATGGCCTTCAACGGCCCTTCGAGCTCGACGCTGACGGCGATTATGTGCAGCGGCTGCGACCGGCCGCCCTGCAAACCACGGATCGCGAGCAGATTGACACCGGCATTCGCCGCCATCGACTTCAGGCTGGCCTGCAGATCGGCGCTGGCAACGCGCTCTTCGCCACCGGGCAGGAAGGGATCACCGGACCGCCCCACGCTGCCGGCCGACTTCTTTGCCGCGCGCGTCACGTTCTGGAAATGCGCAAGCTGCGCCGCATTATCCGAAATCTCTTCGCCCCTCTCGGCAAAGTGGGCCAGGATCGGCGCGACGAAGAAGATGACTACGAAGAGGATGGCGGCGGCGTTGAAGGCCAGGAACGGCGTCCCGCGCGCCAATTTCAGGTTCTGAATCATGGCGCGGTCCGGGGTCTTGCGGCCGGCCGCACCGCACGGGCGCCGCGCAGCTTGAACGCAATGCTAAAGCGCTCCTTGCGTTCGTTCGCATCCGGCGTGATCGCGGACGTCAGGGTCGCGCCAGAAAACAGCGGCGACTGGTCGATGAGGCGAACCAGCCGCGCGGCATCCGCCGAAAACCCTGACAGCGTCACCGTTCCGTCGGCAATGCGGGTCTCGGTCAGAAACGTATGATCGGGCAGAATGCGCGACAGCTCATCCCACACGGCGAGAATGCCGGTCTCGGCCTTCATCGCGAACAAACGCGCCGCCGGATCCATGCCGTCGCGACCGCTTTGGGCGGATTGCCGAGCCGCGACAAGTGCCGTCTCCACCGCCGCGGCGACGCTGGCCTGGCGCCACTCGAAGACGACCAGTCCAAGCACGACGGCCCCGAGCGCGACGAGGGCCAGCAACCGAACCGCCCGTAGCGCCCAGGCAGGATCTTCGTCGCTGGCGGCGCGGAACGTGATGACGGGCACGGCCTCGCCGCCGGCGTCTGCCACCGCCAGACAGTCGACATCCCGCGACGTCAGGCCGAGTTCCGACAACGCCGCCTCAGCGCGATCGCGCCGGATGATCCAGTGGCACATCGGCACGACGCCGTCGGATTCCCCGCCGACAGCGGTTGCCGCATGCCATATGTCCGAAAGCTGGAACGGCGTTCGCCGCACGATGTCCTGGTCTAGGATCCTGGGCAGGGCGCCAAAGGCCGCCTTGGGCACGCTCAACTCACGCAGAAAGAACAGCTCGCGCGAAATCACCGGCGCGACCGTCGTCGCTTCCCGCGACACGCCCTGCCCGGCGAGCCACTGTTCGAGTGCGGCCGCGTTGAAGTGAGACGATGGAATCCTCGTTTCCGCCGGACCGGCTGCAGACGTCAGGCGACAGGTGATGCCATCGCCATCCCGCCAAAGCATCACCTGCGGCCTTGTCTCGCCCTCGGCCCATATGCGCCAGCGCGCAGGAACCGCATCGCGCAAGCCCGACAGCCACCACTGCGCAAAACCCTGACCCCACGCCGCAAGGACGTGGAGGCCACCGGCGCGGGCTGGCAGATTGGCAACAGACATGATCGTCACATTCGATTCGAATGGACGAAGCCTATTTACTAATTCTTTACGAAGGGTAACGAGCCGCCCAGCCCAATGCTGCGTTGACCGCCCAAACGAAATATCGAAAACAACCCCATGCAAAGTAGCTGTCAACGACCCGGCCTGGCAGGCGATCGACTGCTAATCTCATTGGGCTCCAGCCCGGTCGCGTGAGGCTTCGGCCGCGCCTCACGGCCCGCTTTAACTGCATTCAATTGTCGGCTCATCTTGTTGTTCGGGCACGATGTTCCGAAAAAATCGGTCAGGCATTAGCCCTGGCGTAGCGCCACGACGGTGGCGGGCTCGTTGCGCCGTTCGTCCTCAAATTCAATCCGGATTGAAACCAGATCCGGCAGTCGCTCGGCGCGACCCCACTCCGTCCGCCAAGCCGGTTTTGCTTTCGTGTCCATGGCGCCGAAATACCCAAGGCGAATTTCGCGCACGCCGCTGAGCACCACGACACGAGTCGATGAAGGTTCGGGATTCTCCTTCGAGAGAGTCCCCTTAAGCAGGACGAAATCAACGACGAGATCGCCGCCGCTTTGCCGCAAGACGATCTTGTGCGGCCCACCCCGCAGCGAGCGCCCCTCGCTCAGTCCCACGAACGATAGCCCCTGCGGACGGCCATCGAACCCGACGGCATCTTTCGGACCTTCCCCGTCAAACCGGGCCGGAAGCGCCGACCCGACCAGCGAAGCCACGGTCTGGATCGCAGCACTGGTTTCACTTCCGATCTCGCTTACGCGATCGGCGCCGAAAGCCTTCCGTGCCATCGACAATCCACCGGCCAGGAAGCCGGTCAGGATCGCCAGAATGGCCAGCGACAGCAGCAACTCGATCAGTGTGAGTCCCTGCTCGCCCCTTCTGCGGGCAGCGACGCGAGAGATCAACCGGTTGCGCAACCCCGGAGTCATTGTCTCGCCTCCGCCGCAAGCTTCAACGCCGCGAGCCTGGTGGCGGTGCCGTCCGGCGCCTCAACGGCTATTTCAACCCAGAACGACTTCAAGGCACCTGTTGCGGGCGCCGGCCGAGCACCTTGTGCCGGACGCGTGTCGCCGGTGGCACGAACTTCGGTGACGGTCTGCCGCCAGCGATATTTGTTCGCGATCAAGCCTTCGCGGTATCCCGGCGCAAGCGCCTCGGAAACCCCTGCCGCTTCTAGACGAGACTGCGCCACCCGCAGCGCGGCGCGGTTGAGCTGCGTGCGCGCATCGGAGCGCATCGCCACCACCACGCCCGTCGATATCGCACCGAGCCCCAGCGCCAGGATGACAAAGGCGACGAGGATTTCGATCAGCGCAAATCCGCGCTCGGCGCGGCGCCTGATAAACGCTCGCCTGGATCGCGCGCCCATCATTGGACCAACCTGGGCTCGCCGGTCAGCCAGTTGACGGCAATGCGCGCCGACCGTCCGTCCAGCGTCAGCGCGATCTCGCCGCCGGACGATTGGCCGTCCGGATAGAATCTGATGCCGCCGAGATCGCCGGAACGCTCCGTCTCGGCAACCACGACTGCGGCAGTCATTCCGCGCGGCAGATTGTGCATGGAACTAGGCAGGCCGAACCGGCCTTTCTCCACATCGATCCTGAACAGCGTCTCGGCATTGCTCGACATCGCCTGCGCGCGGGCGAGCTGAAGCGTAGCGGTGACGGAGCGCGCCGTGACGGCAACGCGCGTGGCCGCGGCTTTCGGTTTGGCGGAGAGCGTGCCGGCCAGAACCAGCCCGATGATCCCGATGACCACGAGCAATTCGGCCAGCGTGAATCCGGCTGATGACCGTGCGGGGCGTTTCATTGGAAGGCGAGATTGTTGATCGACAGCACGGCGCTCATCACATGCATGATGAGCCCGCCAATGCTGCCGCCGATGACCAGCGTCAAAGCCGGTGTCAACAGCCCGACCATGCGCTCGATGCGCCGCTGCAGGTCGGCCTCGATCACGCTGGCCACCTGAATGAGCATTGGGCCGAGCTGACCGGACTCCTCGCCGACGGCGACAAGGCGAAGCGAGGCCGGCGGCAGCAGACCGTCCCCCTCGAAGGCACGGTGCAGCGGCGTGCCTTCCGGAACGCGCTTGATGGCGCTCTCATAGAGCGCATTCAGGTGCCGGTTGGTGACGAGCGCACGCGCCGTCTGCATCGCCGACATCAGCGGCACCCTTGCAACCAGCAGCGTGCCGAGCGCCCGCGCAAAGCCGCCGGCTTCGCGGTTTTGAATGAGCCGGCCAACCACAGGCAGCGAGCATTTCAACCGATCGGCACCGAGCATGATCTCGGGATTTTGCTTCGCCTTGCGCCACAACACGAAACCGGCGGCACCGAACAGACCGGCTGCGAGCAAGACGATCAGCCAGTTGTCCTGAACCTCCTCGAAGAAATGCAGGATGCCCGGAAGCGGAAGGCCGGCGTCGATGAAGATCGGCGATATGCTGGGTATCAGCACGAAGACAATGACGATCACCGACACCAGCGACATCAGGATCAGGATCAGGGGATAGACCAGCGCCGAGGCGATCTTGTTGCGAATTTCGAGTCGGCGCGCCAAGAGCTCGGCGATCTGAGTCAACACCTGCCCGGTAACCCCTCCGGCTTCGCCGGCGGCCAGGATGGCCCGGTAGTCCGAGGGGAACACGTCCGCTCGCTGCGCCATCGCTTCCGAAAGCTGCAATCCCCCCAGCACGTCTTTGAGAAGTCCGTTGGCAAGGCGGACGGTTTTCGGCGCGGCGCCTGGCCCCGCGATGATCCGGAATGCGGCATCGAGCGTCAGGCCGGAATTGATCAGCGACGCCAGTTCAACCGTAAAGGCCGTCAGCTCTTTCAGGCTGAAGCGGTTTGATTGAACGAGCTCCCGCTTCCAGATCGAGGTTTCCGTCTCTTGCGAGGCCGACGCCGGGTTCGGTCGTTCCGCGGTCTGGTCGGTCACGCCGTAGGTTTCGAACGGCGTCAGCCCCGAGCCGTAGAGCGCGTCGATCGCCGCCTCGCGGCCATCGGCTACGATCGTCCCTGCGGTGACGGCGCCCCGCTCGGTGTAAGCCTTGTAGTGAAAGGTTGCCAAGGGCCGGTGCTCCCTTTACGACGCGCGGGTGACGCGAAGGACTTCTTCGAGCGAAGTCTCGCCGGCCCCGACCTTCACCAGGCCATCTTCGTAGAGTGTGTGAAAGCCTGCTTCGCGCGCAAGCTGCTCGACCGCGCGCTGGTCCTGGCTCCTTCTTCCGATCGCTTCGCGGATGCTGTCGTCGATGACCAAGAGCTCCGATATCGTGGTGCGGCCGCTATAGCCGGTATTGCCGCAGGCCTCGCAGCCGACCGGCTCGCGGCTGTGTGACCAATCCACTTGCGGATGGGCGGCTATCGCCATCTTCAGCTTGCCATGCGCCCGTTCGCTGGCGCTGTGCGGCCGCGCGCAGGCGGGGCAAAGCTTTCTGACCAGGCGCTGCGCCATCACGCCTGCGATCGTCGAGGCGAGAAGGTAGCGCTCCAGTCCGATATCGATCAGGCGCGTGATCGCGGCAATCGCGCTGTTGGTGTGCAGGGTCGAAAACACCAGATGGCCGGTCAGCGCTGCCTGGATGGCGATGCGCGCGGTTTCGAGGTCACGGATTTCGCCGATCATGACGATGTCCGGATCCTGGCGCAGGATCGAGCGAAGCGCCGTTGGGAAGTCGAGACCGATCTGCGGCTGGACCTGGATCTGGTTGATCCCGGAGAGCTGATACTCGATCGGATCTTCCACGGTGAACAGTTTTAGCTCGGGCCGGTTGAGATCCTTCAGGGCGGTGTAGAGCGTCGTCGTCTTGCCGCTGCCGGTCGGGCCGGTGACGAGGATGATGCCGTTGGGCAGCGCCATCAGGCGACGGAGGCTTTCCTGCGTCCTGCCGTCGAGCCCGAGCTTGGTGAAATCCAGCTCCACCCGGGTCCGATCGAGGATTCGCATGACAACGCTTTCGCCGAACACCGTCGGCAAGGTCGAGACGCGGATATCGATCTCGACGCCGCGCACCACCGTCTTGATGCGGCCATCCTGCGGCAGCCTCCGCTCGGCGATATCGAGCTTGGCCATGATCTTCATGCGCGTCGTCAGCGCTGCCCGCAGCGCCGCAGGCACCAGGCGCTCCTGCTGCAAAAATCCGTCGATGCGGTAGCGAACGGCCACCGCATCACGCCCGGGCTCGATGTGCACGTCGGATGCGCCGCGCTCGACAGCTCTCGCAATGATCTGGTTCACCAGCCGGATGACCGGTGCTTCGTTGGCGATATCGCGCAAGCGCTCGACATCGAATTCACTGCCGTCGTTGCCGGCGATCGCGATGCCGTCGGTTTCCTCGGCGTGCGTCTCGGACGTCGCGTCCTGATACAGCGTCCGCAAGGCGCGCTCGATTTCCGCCGGAGCGATCACGGCGAGATCGACGCGCACGTCGAGCATGTAGCTGATGGCCTTGGCGGCCTCGTCGACGAAGGGATCGGCGGTGGCAATCAAGAGGCGCCGGCCGTCGAACGAGATCGGCAGGATCCGGTTGGTCTTGAGGAAGGAGAGCTGCAAGCGATCAGCTAGAACAGGTCGCGTCGGGATATCCGCCGGCTCGATCAGCGGCAGGCCGCAATAGGTGGCGTAGGCCTGACAAAGGTCGGCCTCGGAAATCAGGCCGAGCTTGACCAGCACGAGGTCGAAGCGCTCGGAGGCCGCGTCGGCGGCCCGCCGGGCCCGGCCGATGGCGGCGGGATCGACCAGATCCTTGCCGAGCAGAAGGTCGGAAAACGCCTGCGCGAAGCCGGCGTCTCTTGGACCCGGCCATTCCGTTCCCCGGCTCAAAGGTGTGGCCGGGCGCAACAATTGCTGGATATCGAATGACATTCGCGCTCGGCGGTCTCGCGGGGGTCAGCGTCGGCGCGATTCTAGGAGGTTTTGATTAACCAAAGCTTTGACGCTTTGTTTGCCATTCCTGCGTAAATATCGGCCGAAGACGCAAGATCAGGCCGCCTGTCCGGCCCCCAGCAAGGCTTCCCGTGGCAAACCGGCCAGAGGCTCGAACGAACCGATTTGCCGTCCCTGGCCGGCCGGAACGCCTCGCCCTGCCCCGCCGCAAGACCAGCCAATCGGGCTTCGCGCTGGTTGCCGTGATCTGGACGCTGGGCCTGATTACACTGCTGGGAATGGCCGTCATCGTCGGTGCGCGTTACCGCACCAAGACATCGTCGAACTACGCCGCGGTGGCCGCGGCTGAGATGGCGGCAGAGAGCGCCGTCAACCTGACGATTGCTACGGCGCTCGGGGCAACGCCCGATCAGGGCGTTAATTTTCCGTTGCGTTGCCGATTGCCTGGCGGCGAACGCGCCACGATCACGGTTGAAGAAGAGACCGGAAAGATCGACCTGAACACGGCGAGCCCTGCCGCGCTGACGCGCTTCTTCACCGCGCTCACGGGCGATCAGTCGAGAGGCACTCGCATCGCCGCGCACGTCGTCGAATTCCGCAATCCAAAGGCGCAAGCCGCGCCGGCTACCAAGCCGGCTGAAGCACGCTTCACGACCGTGATGCAGCTCGATCAGATCG
This sequence comes from Bradyrhizobium sp. AZCC 1719, assembly GCF_036924525.1. NCBI lineage: Bacteria > Pseudomonadati > Pseudomonadota > Alphaproteobacteria > Hyphomicrobiales > Nitrobacteraceae > Bradyrhizobium > Bradyrhizobium sp. AZCC 1719. The sequence goes on from NZ_JAZHRU010000001.1 coordinate 7,055,280, forward strand.
ACGGCATGTCGCCCCGGCTGTTTCGGACAGCGCTTCGCCATGTCACGGTTCGCTCCGGACGGCCTGAGCCCGACATGGACGCTGCTTCTCCCGCTACGCTCAGGTTGCTAAACGTCCAGCCGAAGCAGACTCCCCGCAAACGAGGGTTGCCCGCGGGCGGCAGCATCACCATCCGCGCGGATATCAGCGCCGCAGACGGCACGCGCTTCATCCGCGAGGCGCTGGTCTCACTGGAAAGCGGCAACGGGCGTCCCTTCGTGATCCGCGAGTGGCGGCGCGGGGATATCGATCCATCCAGCGCGCGGCAGCAGCACCCCCAGGGCACCGCGCGCGCATGCCTGCGCGTTCGCGACGCGGCGGCAAGCTGATGCACCGCATCGACGATAAAGCCGCAGACTAGCCTTTGGAATTGAGTATGACCGGCGGCGGCAGAGGTGGCACCGGCGGAGGCGGCGGACGGACCGAGCCTTCGAGCTTCAGACGCTCCTCGACGACGGCGGGACCGGGCTCCATCACGGTGCAGCCCTTGTAGCGCTGCAGATCGGCGAGCGCGTCGAGCCGCCTGCGCTCATCGATGAGCTGCTTGGGCGCATCCAGCGGATATCTTTCGTAGCCGTAGCCGGCCAAGGGGCCCACCGCCAGCCAATACTCCAGCCGGGCGGCGCGCCGCGCCGCGTAGCGAAAGGACGCAGCGATGCCGCTGCAGCTCATCGATTCATCGACGGGCAGGATGGCATAGGGCGGCGGCGGCTCGATCGGATAGGCATAGGTCACGCAGCCCGCCAGCGAGCAGGCCATGCTCGACAACAGCCAACAGTTTCTCCAACAAGTGGCCGCTCGGCGCTTCACTGTGAAATTATCCGCTGCATGGTGTTGGCCGGCGTACGCTCGCGCGACGTCGTGTGGGGCATGTAGACATGCATCTTGCGCCGGTATTCTTCCGTCACGAGACGGCCTTCCGTGCCGTCGCGGACAACCTTGGGTGTGATCAGGATGACGAGCTCAGTCTTCTGAACCTGGTCGCCGCGGTTGGAGAACGCGGCGCCGAGCCCGGGTATGTCGCCGAGCAGCGGGATCTGGTTGCTGGTCTTGCTGGCCTGCTCCTGGATCATGCCGCCGAGCGCCAGCACCTCGCCGTCATTGACGACGACGGTGGTCTTCACGCGGCGCTGCTGGATGGTCGGCGAGTCGATCCCGGATGACGTGGTTTTCACGACCGCGCTGACTTCCTGTTCGATCTCGAGCTGCACCCTGCCGCTCTCGTTGATGCGCGGCGTCACCGAAAGGATGACGCCGGTGTCCTGCATGGTGATCGAATTGACGATCGCCGTTTGCGCCGTCACCGTGCTGGTGGCGGTCTGCGTGGTGATCGGCACCTGATCGCCGATCTGCAGCCTGGCCGTCTTGTTGTCGAGAACCATGAGCGAAGGTGTCGAAATGACGTTGACGCGTGTAATCGCGTTCAATGCGCTGAGCGTCGACGCTATGCTGGCTGCGTTGACGGCATAGTTGAATCCGGGAAAGACGGATGCGACGCCGCCGGTCAGCGCGTTCGAGAACGAGGCGGTCGGCGTTCCCTTCTTCGATAGCTGCCATTGCACGCCATACTGCAGCTTGTCGTTAAGCGTCACTTCGGCAATGACGGCTTCGATCAGGACCTGACTGGCCACGACGTCCAACCCCTGGATGACGCGAAGCACGCGCTGGTAATCCCGGTCGTTGGCCATGATGAGCAGCGAGTTTTTCGTCTCGTCGGCCACGATCTTGAGCGGCGGTTCGCCGCCCGCTCCGTTCGCGGACGGCTGCGGCTCCATCGTATCCGCCGTCAATGCATCCGGCTCGTTGTTCAGCGCGCGCTGCAGGCTCTGCAGATCGTTGTTGCCAGGATTGACGCCACCCCGGAGAAGCCCGGCCGCCGCGCCCTGATCCATATCCGTCACCGAGCCACCCGGTCCGGGCGACCTGGCGGAGCTTCCGGAGAAGCTTGCCTGCTTCGATCGCGGCGAAACGCTGCGCGTTGGCTGCTTCACCACTTTCATTTCGTTCGAGAACATCGACTGCAGCACGCCGGCGAGTTCTGCCACCGGCCGGTTCTGCACCTGATAGACGTGAAGCTGCCGCTCGGAGCCGGCCGCCTTGGCGTCGAGCCGTCTGATCCAGGTCTGTGCTCTCGGCAAATAGCTCGGCTGCGACGTCACGACCAAAATCGCGCCAAGCCGGGTGTTTGCGATGAACCTCACGCGCCCCTTGAGCGGCCCTTCCTTTTCGGACGCGAAGATCGCTTTCAACTCGTCGACCATCTTCTCCGGCTGCGCCGTTTTCACCGGGACCACAGCAAACGACATGCCCTTCATGACATCGACATCGAAGACCGAAATCGAATCCAGCATGCTTTCGATTTCCGCCGGCGAGCCCTTGAGCGCGAGAATGTTGCGCGCATCGTCGGCCTGCACGATGGCGCCTTTCGGCACCATCGGCTCGAGCACGCGCGCGACTTCGGTCGCGGAAACGTATTTCAGGGAAACCACGCGAACGCCGTTGCCGGCGATGGCGCTGTCGGCTGGACCATCACCAGTCACGATCGCGCCCGTGGCGGCCTGGTCGGTCGGCGCAATCCGGTAGGTGCCGCGGCTCTGCACCAGCACCGCGCCGATCGGCGCCAGTGCGGCCTGAAACATCTCCAGCGCCTCGGCCTTGCTGACCGGGCGCGTCGTTTGCACGGAAATAACGCCGTCGACGCGAGGGTCGACGACGTAGTTCACGCCGATCATGTCGCCGAGAACGGTCTTGGCGGCTTGCTGAAGCGGAACGCTGGCCAGATTGAGAACCACGTTGCCATCAGCGCCGACGGCCTTCCGCTTCGAATAGGCGCCGCCGATCATACTGCCGTTGCCGCCATCCATGACCGCAACGGCCTGCGATGAGGGTGACGGAAGCGGCACGGCGCCTGTGGGGCCGCCGTCATACGCATAGGTTTGCTCGAGGGAAACGGGCTGTCCCGCCGTCAATCTGGGTTGCGACACCGTGGTCAGGGGCGTCGCGATGGGGGTGGTGCAGCCCGACACAACGTGTATTGCCGCCAAACAGGCGGTTAATCTCGTCGCAAGGCTACGAGAAGGCAACAAAGTAAAACCCCCAAACCACTTCGCGCCGCGGAGGATTTTGGCGCGTAAATATTCGGTAAAACATCATGGTTAATCGACAGTAAATCTGCCGGAATATCGGACACGCCGGGCGCTTGCAGCGAGATTAATCAGCGAGATAATGGGTCCGCTTCGGACCCATTAATATAAACCTGCGTCAAGTCTCGAATATAAACCTGCGTCAAGTCTCGTCGCCGATCGGTCTGGAACGAGGGCTGCGGCTGGCTGAACCGGGACGGAGCTGCTATATTTAATTCCGGCTCGGCATTTTCGAGCCTGAATATCAGGATGACGGTATGATGAACCTTGTCGCCGCTCCCGTGAGCGAGACCTTCTCAATCGTTGGAACGTGCATTAATTGCACCGCGCCAGCCAGTCTGCTGGCGATGATGACCGTCATCGCCATCGGCGTTGCATTGGCCTTGCGCTCGGAACGCCGTAACGGCGTATCCCGCAGGGCCTGAGCGAAGCAGTCAATCCATTTAAACGAGATCGTCGGGCTCGTATTCGACGAACTTCTTGTAGATCCAGCGCCTGCCATCGTGCCGGCGCCACACCTTGCCCCACAGCAGCCGCCCGGTAATCGAGCGCCTCGGGACCATAACTGTCCAGAGGTGCCAGGCATCCGCCCAGGCCCGCTCCGGGCTGAACGACGTGCTCTGAAACAGGTTATCGCGGCTCATCGGACTGAACTCCGGCATTCAAGGCAAGCCGCGCCGACGCAGACGATGGCGCGTTCACATTTCAACTGGTCTGAGACGACGAAGGGAGAATACCTCGGCTGTAACGCATTCAAGCTGGCGCCGGAGTTCGCACACTTCCCGATATTTTTGCGCGAGATCTTCGGGCCGAGCCTGCGATTGACGCTTGGTGACGATTTTCCGGTGCGGGCGATTTCGTTCCATGCTTCATCATAGCTTCACCCGTGAGCGGCTCAATCAAAGCCGTCGATTAAGCTAACCGGTCAACCTTACTCGGCCGCATTCAATCTCAACGTCTCCTATCGCGGGATTGCTTCGCTCGTCGTTCCCGCCAAGGAACCCGTAAATTGACGGGCGAAATCAAATAAACCATTCTGTCACGAAATGACGGTGCGGCCTCGCATGGCCTCGCCATTTCATGTAGTGAATATCGCCAAACCTATTAATCTCAACGTATTGAGTGGCAAATTAATGCGCGCAGTATTGCTGGCCGGAGGCCTGGGAACCCGATTTGCCGAGGAGACCGACGTTCGTCCCAAGCCGATGATCGAAATCGGCGGCAAGCCGATCCTGTGGCACATCATGAAGATCTACTCTAGCCACGGCATCAACGACTTCATCATCTGCCTTGGCTACAAGGGCTACGTCATCAAGGAATATTTTTCCAACTACTTCCTGCATCAGTCGAACGTCACCTTCGACCTTCGCGAAAACAGGATGGAGGTTCTGGAGAAGCACGCCGAACCGTGGCGAGTGACGTTGATCGACACCGGCGAAGAAACCATGATCGGCGGGCGCATCAAGCGAATCCTCCCCTACATCGGCGACGACGACGCCTTCTGCCTGACCTATGGCGACGGCGTGGCCGACATCGACATCACCGAAAGCATCGCCTTCCATCGCCGCGAGGGACGCCTGGCGACCGTGACCGGCACGCAGCCGCCCGGCCGTTTTGGCGCCATCAATCATCAGGGCAGCCGCGTCACCGGCTTTCAGGAAAAGCCGCGCGGCGACGGCAACTGGATCAATGGCGGCTTCTTCGTGCTTTCGCCCAAGGTCGGCGACTATATCGAAGGCGACGCGACCGTCTGGGAAAAAGAGCCGATGACGAATCTGGCAACGGCCGGTCAGCTCAGCGTGTTCCGTCACGACGGATTCTGGCACCCGATGGATACATTGCGGGACAAGCGATATTTGGAAGATCTTTGGTCAAGCAATAAGGCTCCCTGGAAGAAATGGTGAAGAAGAAAGATTCCATGCGCATTCTTATTACCGGTTCGATGGGTTATGTCGGCCCTATCCTTACACGCCACCTCCGGCAGAAATTTCCAGACGCCGAATTGATCGGCTTCGACACCGCATTCTTTGCCCACAATCTTACCGGAGCGGCCCGATTGCCCGAGTCGCTGCTGGATCGCGTGCATTTCGGCGATATCAGAAACTTTCCCCCGGAGCTGCTCGATGGCGTCGATGTCGTCGTCCATCTGGCTGCGATTTCCAACGATCCGATGGGGAAGGAATTCGAAGGCGTCACCGAAGCGATTAATGAAAAGGCCAGCGTAGCGCTTGCGCAGATGGCGGAGCAGCGCGGCGTCGGCCGCTTCGTATTCGCCTCGAGCTGCAGCATCTACGGCGCCGCCGAAGGTCGCCCCAAACGCGAAAGCGACTCGCTCAATCCCCTCACCGCCTATGCGCGATCCAAGGTCGCCATGGAAAACGCGCTTCGCTCGAGCAACGCGGGCAACATGACGGTCACCTGCCTGAGGTTCGCGACCGCTTGCGGCATGTCGGATCGGCTGCGGCTCGACCTCGTCTTGAACGATTTTGTCGCTAGCGCGCTCGCCACCGGCGAGATCACGGTGCTCAGCGACGGGACGCCGTGGCGGCCGCTGATCGACGTCGCGGATATGGCTCGGGCTATTGAATGGGCCATCGGGCGCGATGCCGACCGAGGCGGACGGGTTCTCGTGGTCAACGCCGGCAGCAACGCGGGAAATTATCAGGTACGCGATCTGGCCAACGTGGTGGCGGCCGAACTGCCCGGAACAAGGGTAAGCATCAACACGGCGGCGCCGCCGGACCTGCGCTCCTATCAGGTTGATTTTTCACTCTTCGCGGAACTGGCTCCTGCGCATCTCCCTGCGGTCCAGCTCGCTCAGTCTGTCAAAAACCTCTATGCCGGACTGAAAGGAATGGGCTTCTCGGACAAGGAGTTTCGCTCGTCCTCCTTGATGCGGCTCAAGACACTCAAGGACCACATTGCGGTGGGCCGCCTGTCTGCCGACCTCCGCTGGCAATAATCTTGAAAGGCTGACAATCGTGAAGTTTCACCCTACGCCGCTTCATGGCGCCTATACGATTGAACTCGAAAAGCGCGGTGACGACCGGGGGTTTTTCGCGCGTTTCTTTTGCCAGAAAGAGTTCGAAGCGGCCGGTGTGCCGATGTCGATCGTCCAGATCAACAACTCCCTCAGTGCGAAAGCCGGCACCCTGCGCGGGATGCATTATCAACTGGCGCCGGCCGCAGAAATCAAGGTGGTGCGCTGTATCCGCGGCGCTCTCTACGACGCCATCGTCGATTTGCGGCCGGACTCTCCGACCTTCGGCAAGTGGTTCGGCGTTGAACTCACCGCGGAGAATCGAACGATGATTTTCGTTCCGCAGGGGTTTGCGCACGGCATCATGACGCTGACGGACGACACGGAAGCGTTCTATCTGGTGAACGCGTTCTACGCTCCCGAGCAGGAGCGCGGCTTGCGCTTCGACGATCCACGATTTGGGATCGAGTGGCCGCGCCAACCCGTGGAAGTTTCGCCCAAGGACCAGAGCTGGCCGGACTTCGACCCGGTATTCCACGGCATCGAATCCTTGCGAGGTCTGACGTGAGAATCCTTCTGACCGGAGGCAGCTCGTTTACCGGTCTGTGGTTTGCGCGCAGCCTTGCCGCGAGGGGCCATACCGTCGTTGCGCCCCTCAGGGGCAGCGACTATTCGGGCCTGCGCGGCAGTCGCGTGGCCGAGCTTCGCCGTGTTGCCGAAGTCGTCGAAGACTGCCCGTTTGGCTCGGATCGCTTCCTCGATCTCGCAGGCACCGGCTCATGGGATCTGTTGTGCCAGCATGCGGCCCAAACCGGCGACTACCGCAATCCGGACTTCGACGTCATTGGCGCCGTCACCGACAATACGAAAAACCTTGGCGCAGTCCTGAGGAAGATGATGGATCGCGGTCCGATCGCGGTCGTACTCACCGGCTCCGTATTCGAACAGGACGAAGGTGCAGGCGAAGCACCGCTCAGAGCTTTTTCACCCTACGGACTGTCGAAGGGCCTCACCTGGCAATATTATCGCTTCCTGAGCGAGACCCTGCATTTCAAGCTCGGGAAATTCGTGATCGCGAATCCTTTTGGACCGTTCGAGGAGCCGCGGTTCTGCAGCTATTTGATACGCTCCTGGTTCAAGGGCGAAGTGCCGACAGTACGCACACCGCTATACGTGCGGGACAACATTCATGTTGATTTGCTGGCAAAAGCCTACGCGACGTTTGCCGAAAGCGTGCCACAGCATCCGGGCATAGCGAGGTTCAATCCGGGCTTCTATGTCGAAAGCCAGGGCGCCTTTGCCCAACGCTTCGCCGCTGAAATGTCATCCCGCCTTGGGGTTGCCTGCCCCGTCACGTTACTGCAGCAGCAGGAGTTCACCGAACCGATGGTCCGGATCAACACGGATCGGGTTGAAGGCGCGGAATTCGGCTGGAGCGAAGCGGCGGCTTGGGACGCCGAAGCTGAGTTCTACAGGCAGACCGCAGTTTAGTTGCCGCGTGGCGCATCCGCCGGATCGAGAGCGTCGCGACCGGTCATGGCTACCTGTTCTGGCAGCCTTGCCGGCACGTTTGGGCCTGGCTGTCACATGCGCTCTGGCAGGGAGCGCCGAGCGTGGTTGGGCATACGCGTTTGCAGGCGTCGTTCTGGCTGGCGCAATTGGCTAAGCAGGCGGCGGTGGCGGCATCTGCCAGGCGCAATTTGCCGATCGAGACGTTGTTTTGACCTGCCGAGGCAGTTCCGATCAGCAGCAGGGACAATGCAGCACAGAGCGCGAGCTTCATGGGGACCTCCGATGACAGGGTCTCGCAGCCAGCCAAAAGAGGGCTATGCGCGGCGGCGTCGAGGGCTTTCGCCGCCGGCTTCCGGCTTGCCAATCACGAACTCCTCGATCTTGTGACCGGTCTTCAGAGCGGCCGTGAGCCAGCGAGGCTGCTTGCCGCGCCCCGACCAGGTTTCGGAGGGCTCCTCGGGATTTCGATATTTTGGGAATACGCGCGGGTACTTGCGGCGCTCACGCGGTGCCCTTTGCGGGTCCGAGGCTTCCGTTTGGCGCATCTCCTTCTCGCGCCGAAGTTGCGCCAACCGCTTCTCGAGCTCACGCTTTTCCGACGTCAATCGAACGGAGAGCACCTGACTGAGCTCCTCATGGAGCTGCCATAACTCGTCTACCGACATTCCATCGAAATTTGGCTTCTTGTTCATCCCACCCGCGACCATCACGATTCGTAACAAACTATAAGTCCGGCACCGGCCCTTTCCAGTAAAATTGTTAATTTGGGGGACAAATCGCCGCAGAATGCGGTTTGCTAAGCATCAAACCGTTCATATGCCCGTCAAATCGTGAGAAGGCCCGGAATTTTCCGAGACTCAACTGGCACGGCCCGGGCAGATCTGATGTCACTGAGCCGCCGATGGCGAAGTTCCCGCCACGGCGCTCGCAACCTATGGTTCAGGGCGCGACGAAAATTCCCTCATTTGATAGCAATCAGTAGGCGTTGCGCTTACGCAATACCTCGAAAAAGGTCTTGATCAATATCTGGATGTCCAGCCACAGGCTCCAATTGTTGATGTACCAGAGGTCGAGCTTTACGCGTTCGGAAATGTGCTCGATCGTAGGTGTGCCCCCGCGCGCGCCGTTGCATTGCGCCCACCCGGTCATGCCGGGCTTGACGTGATGCCTGAACGCATACTCGCTCAACACGGTCTCGAAATAGTTGTCATGGGCCAATGCATGCGGACGCGGACCGATCAGGGACATATCTCCCTTAAGGACGTTCAATAGCTGCGGCAATTCGTCGATGCTTGCCGATCGCAACAGCCGGCCGATGGACGTCACCCGGGGATCGTCGCGGGTGGCCTGCACAACAGCGGGCCCGTTTTCCTGCACCGTCATGGTGCGGAATTTGAACATCATAAATTGCTTGCCATTAAATCCCTTACGGAATTGCCGGAAAATAACCGGCCCGGGGCTGTCCAGCTTGATGGCGATGGCCGTGAGCGCCATGATGGGCAGGAAGAACACCAGCGCCAGCGCCGCGATGACAATGTCCATCACGCGTTTGACGAACCGTTCCGCGGCACTGAGCGGCGCGCGCTGAATCTCGATGGCCAGGACGCGCTGGCGCGCCGATGACGCATAGTTCGTCAACGTTCTAACCCGCATATCCGGCAAGAGCCGCACCGCAACCGGAAGCGACTTGATGTGCTCGCGGATGAACTCAAGCCGGCCCGCGTCCTCCCAGGGCATCGCAAGCATGACTTCCCGGCAATTGTTGCGCCTGACGAAGTTTGCGGCTGCGTTGATGACGTTGACGTCGGTCGAGTCGCGCTTCGCGAGATCGTGTTCCGAACTGAGCGTGAAACGGCTGACTTCGGAAGTGCCGAAGAAAACCAGGAGATCTCGCGGCTCCAACGCAGCGATCTCGTGGAAGTCGCCGATCAGCACGATGTCCCGCCGGCCGATCACGCCGCGCGAAACAGCCGCCGCCAGGGCCAACTTGGTACCCTTCCTGACGGCGAGCAATCCTACTGGCGCGACGAAATAAAACACCACAAAGGCGCCGCGCGAATAATCGACGCCGACCTTGAGCAGAAAGGCAAAGAACGCGAGCAGCAACCCTGTCGTGAACCAGCAGATCAGTATTTCGCCGATCTCGACGCGCGGTTTGGCGCTGTCAGGAAAATCGTAATAGCCGCTGCCGCTCATGCGCAGGATGTGAATGAAGCTCGCCAACAGCCCGACTGCGCAATGCGGGAGAATGTTCGGTACCGAGTTGCCGACGGTCAACTGATAGCCGATGCCGCCTGCGACGCTGGACAGCAAAATCACGAACGCATCTGCGGTCGACAAGAGATAGGGGACTGCGTTGCTGGAGAAACGGGCGGGAGGACCGCCAGCGGATTGGTCGAGCTGACCTACCTTGTTGCCGATATCCGCCCCGATCGACATGAGAAAAATGCCCGCGCAGTATTACTGGTACAACTGTCAGATTGTTGGCCACGAACCATAAATCCGACAGACCTTAAAAGGCCCAAGTAACTCTTCGTTAATATCGGCGACCATACACTCGGCGGGAGTGCGACGCAATATTTAATCGGTTTGAATCCGCTTTTAACCGCGTTCTGGAACGAGTTAACATATGCTGCCCATTCTCGCCTGCGGTGCCGGCATATATGTGGGCCTTCATTTTAATATTCTAGCGCTGCTGCCGCTGTCGGTATTGGGCGCCGGCGCTTACATCGTCTCGGCCTGGGCCAACGGCCAGGGTTTGCTGGACGGTTTGGCCGTCGTGGCGCTCCCCCTCATCACCGTTCAGGTCGGGTATTTCCTGGGGTTGACGAGCCGGCCGGCTTATTTGCAGTTGCGATCCCGGCTCAATATTCGGCACTCAGAGCGGGTATAATCCCGGAGATACCATTTAAACGCGGATTATCCGCGATTTCCGCGGCACAATTTACCGCACCTTGTCAGCGAAATACCGGCTGAAGACTTCCTGAACGGCACCCAGACCGCCAAGCTGACGTTCCAGCTCCTGCGTGCGTTTTTCGCCGCTTGCCATTTGCTGTTCGTATTCCTTGATCCTGGCGGCGTCCTTGGCGTCCCGCGTCAGATATTCATCGTAATCAGTGCCGGTGGCAAAGGCAGCCTGATCGCGCGCCGCATCGACGCGCGCGCGTAGCGCGTCCCTCTCCTTCTGGATGGAAGCGAGCGCGGCCTCGATAGCGGCCGAAATTGAGCCGAGCCGTTCGTTGTCGGTCTGAGCATCGCGCTCGGCGGAACGAACCTTGAAAGCTCGTGCCATATCGAGTCTCCTTGGGCGTACCGGTTTCGCCACGCTGTTCGCCAGACCGGCAGACCGCCAGCCCAACGGTGGAAAGGGAGTTTTGTACAGCCTACCGAACCGCTGCCCGATCAACAACGTTGCATTTTTTTGAAAAAACGAAAGGCTGGATTCCTAAATGATTCGGATTTTGTGGAATAGCAACGACCGCGCAACCGTATAGACTTGCCAAGCATATGCCGAGGTGACGACAGGGCCGAAGCAAGATGAGATTTCGAGACACCTTGAAATTTGCTCTTGAACTGTTTGTGCCTGAAAAGCTCATGCACCCAGGCGGGAGTTCTGCGTCCGATACGAAGCCCGAAGCTTCGCAGAATGCCGCGACGAATCTCGAGGCTGAGGAAGCCGGCCAGCGCGCAAAGGCCCGTCAGATTATCGAGGAGCTGGACCACGGCAAATTTGGCGGCCCCTCCTTTGGTCCGCAAACGATCGAGCTGATGTCGAAGGCCTTGGAAGGTGCCGAAGCTTCCTTGCCCGAACCGGTATCGGACCAGCAGCTTCGATCACTCGCTGCAACGATCTTGAAGGTGGCCGGCGACGGCGAACGCGATCCGATCCGCTTGAAGGCGGCGGCGATGTCCGCCCTGGGGCCGGTCGCTGCCGGCGCGGACGAAAAGCCGCCATCGACCTGACAGCAACGCCGCCGACGCGATCTCGAGGACTATGCCCCTGACCGCGCGGGGTGATTTGCCACTCAAGCGGATGGCGAGCTATAAGCCGATCGGGCGGCTGGCTGAGCCGTCTCGCCCGCTCAGCCCGGGGACAATCAAAGTGGTTCATCATGAAGCTCCTAAATCGATCCTGGTTCACGTGCTGTTTGGACTCAGGAAACTTCTAGGCGTTGCAACATTTGCCCTGATCATTGTTCTGCTGGGCCCGAAGCTGTTTGTCCTGTTCGACAATCCAAGAAACGCAACGGTTCCGGCGAAGCTGTTCGAGGCGCGCGAATACATTCTCAGTAAATCGGTGCCGGTGCTGCATCGATATGTGCCGACCAACATTGCGGGCAGCGATCGATCCGACTGGATCCTGATCGGCCTCGCCATTGCCGTCACTATTTTCTCGGGCGCCCTCGCCCAGCGCTCGCAAGCCGCCCAGAGCCGGCGGCTGTTACGGAAGTCGGCCCAGGCTTGGCGCCGGAAAGAGGGCGTGAAGCCGGGCTCCAGGCTCGACGCCGAGCTGGAAACAACGCTGCGAATGGCGGAAAGCGGCAAGGCCGTGAACCGCCAGGAGTTGTTGCGGGTATTTGCCGAGACCAAGAAGAAGCTCGACACGTTCGGCCGCGAAGTCGCCTTCCTTGCCATCGATGTGGTCGGCTCGGCGGGGATGAAGGCTGGAGAAGATCCCGCTTCGATCCAATATGACTTCGAAGAGTATCGGAAGCTCGTGGAGCGCATCTTTCGCGCCAGGGGCGTGTTGAAGACGGCATGGACGCCCGACGGCGTGATGGCGTGCTTTGCCCATGTCGAGGACGCCTGCCAATCAGGCAAGGACGTCATCAAGAGCCTCAAGGTGTTCAACCGCGAGGTGAAACTGTCCAAGGCGGATTTCGCCGTTCGTTGCGGCGTGAACGCGGGCCTGGTTTATTTCGACGACTCGACTCCCCTCGAGACGATCTCCGATCGCGTCATCGACGTCGCCGGGCACATGCAGAAGAACGCCGAACCCAACACCGTGCTGGTGGCGCGCAAGATCATCGAGCCGTTGCGTCAGCTCGAGGAGTTTACCCACACCACGCAAGTCATCGATGGCTACGAAGCCAGCGTGTGGCGATACACCAGCTCATAAGCAAAGGCGTGGCAGGCGGTCCCGCGCAACACGCGAAAAGGCCGCCTGTAAGGCGGCCTTCGCGTTCCAGGTCAATATGCGATGCGATCAGGCAGCCGCGTTGGCGCCGTATCGCCGTCGGTAAGTCAGGAATCCAACACCGACAAAGCCGAGAATCATCATCGCCCAGGTCGACGGCTCGGGAACGGCCGCGACATGCTCGTTGAAGCCGGTGACGAGGCCGGTGCTCAGATTGCCACCGGGTCCGTTTGGACCGCTATACTGGCGTGAGCTCGTCACAGTGTTGGTGGTGTCGGAATCGAGGTACAGTGGAGAGTTCGACGAGCTGAGACCCCAATTCGTTACGATCATGAGCAGATTCTTGCCGCTCGACGGATCGTATTTGAACGCCGTCGATAACAGGAAATCGAGTTCGCCATTGACAACCGAGGGCGCCAGACCGTCGAACACCAATGTGGCTGAGGCGAAATCCGGAATGTTGTTGGCGATTGCGCCGACCTGCTGAGTCGTCTCAGCCAGATAGATCCGGAAGCTTCCCGAATTCGGCGTGCCGCCGGGATTGACCTTGTTATAGAAGGTCAGCTCGCTGATCGCGAGCGCCGAACTGAAAGCGCTGTCGTCATAGACCTGCTGATAGATGTAGCCGGACTGGGCGCTGCCGAACGGCGCCGAATTGGTGTTAAGGGGATTCGGGTTGGCCGTACCCACCACCACGGCTTGCGCCGGCGTAAATGCCGTGGCGAACAGCAACGCTATCGCTGCTGTCTGAAACGATCGTCTCACGAAACTCTCCTGTCCATATTGCCGATGACCGATGTTTTGTTTTTCAATTGGCATCGATGCGACGCGGGTCGCGTCGGTCGGATCATGGGCAGCGACTGCAAAAGTGGGATGACACCTTCATGTCACGCGTTCGCCGGATCAAATCGCGAGGAGCCGGGATTTTACGGGGTAAGGCCCTAAAATCGCTGATACTTTTCCCCTGGGCATTGACGGCCGCAATATTATATTCTAGCTTTAAACTTTAATTGATTAATTCTATTTCCAACGGTGGCGGCCGTGGATAAAAAACTTAGTTCCGATTTGCGACGATTGCGTTACGCCCTTGAGGCGGTTTCCGCGGACCTGGACGCGATTGAGCAGCGGCCGCACCCCTCCCTTCGCTCGGCCGCCGAGAATCTCGAGGGATATCAACGAGACGGCCTTGAGACATTCGTCGATCGTTTTGCCTTTGCGGTAAAACAGGGCGTCCTGCGGTAAATAGCGGCAGCCCGCAAGCGTCGAGTCTTCCACCGGCTATCGCAGCGCCGGTAAAATCACCGATACCAGGCAAGCCCATTTGTATGGCATAGCACTCGTACGCCATTGCCGGTTTCATCGTTACGTTGTGACCCGACTGATAAGTTTATAATTCAATTCGGGTTGCTGGGTTGAGATCACATTTATGCCGATCGATATTGCAAAAACCTATCTCGAGGTTCAGCAGCTTCGCAAAGAGGTTCGCAGGGCAGAACTCGACATCATCATTTCTTTGGGGCGTCCGCCCGACCGCTCTCTTCACAACCGGGGCATGAACGCCGGTGGTTTGCAGACGACCAATTCACAAATGCCTCTTGTAAAGCGAAACCAGAATTAACTAACTGGCCCTGGCGATTGCATGATCCGTAACGGTGCACGCTGCCCCAACCGGATCGCCTTCGCCCCGGTCAAAAAATCTATTCCGGGCGTCGCTTGATGGTTAAGCGTTATGCTCTCGCAGAAAAAACGTGCGAGCATTTACCATGCATCCAAAGTCTTCTCCGGACTTCTACGGTATTCTCCGAAAATCCATTTAAATCAATTGTCTGGTTTAGGGCTGCGGGCTAGATTTGCCGGCGATTCCTAATCGTGCCGTCGGGTTTAGTGGTGATGTAACGGCATTTCCGGTTGTCGTGTCGTGGGGACGATGCGATCTAGAAAGCACGGTATGCATCACCCACGCAGAGAGCATTTCAGCAACTCAACGCCTGTCCGCACTTTTGTTTTTGTGATTGGCACCCGCCCTGAAGTCATCAAGGTGGCACCCATCGTCCGCCGCCTGCGCGATGCCGCATGGGCGACCGTTCGGGTCGTAACGTCCGGCCAGCAGAGCGATCTTCTCGACAGCACCCTTGCCGAATTCGACCTCCGCCCTGACCTCTCGATCCGCCATCGAAGTAATTGTCACGCGCCGGCAGCTCTCGCCAGCCTGCTCATTCGCCGTCTGGACCGGTATTTCGGGCACGTTCGCCCGGATTGCGTTCTGGCCCAGGGCGACACGACCACCGCCTATGCATCGTCGATTGCGGCGTTCTACCGCAAGATTCCCTTTGTGCATGTGGAGGCCGGGCTGCGCACGCCAAGCCTTGACGCGCCCTTCCCCGAAGAATTTCACCGCCGTTCGATCGCCGTATCCACTTCTCTCCACTGCGCGCCCACCTCAGCGGCGGCACAGAACCTCGTGCGCGAGAACATTGCGCAGGACAAGATTATCGTTTCGGGAAACACCGTAATCGACTCGTTGCTCGAAGTCGCCGCTTCAAGGCCGGCGCTACCCGCCGACTTTCCGAGGCTACGGACCATTCTCCTCACTGCGCATCGGCGTGAAAATTTTGGCGCGCCGTTACGCGATGCGTTCACCGCGATCAGGGCCTTCGTCGATCTCACCCCCGACGTCGCCGTGTATTTTCCGGTTCATCCCAATCCAAACGCGCGCGAAACCGCTATCGAGATTCTTTCGGGACATCCTCGAATCAGGCTGGTCGATCCACTGAGTTACCGCGACGTCGTCGCCGCAATACAAAATGCATGGTGCGTCGTGACTGACAGCGGTGGCCTTCAAGAAGAGGCGCCAGCGCTTGGCAAGCCCGTTCTGGTGTTGCGCGATGTAACCGAGAGGCCCGAGGCGGTGGCCTCGGGGGTTGTCGAGTTGATCGGGACTTCCCGCCGAGCGGTCTTCGGGGCGTTGTTCGAACTGCGCAACAACAGGGCGAAATATACTCGGATGGCCCGGCCGGTGTTTCCCTATGGAGATGGTCACGCCAGCAAGCGGATCGTCGACGCTCTCTACCGGCAATTCGGCCTGCCGCCGCAGACGCGCGCCGCCGATATCGTTCAGCTTCAGCACGCGTCCTGACAAATGACACAAGCCATCCCTTTCATCTTCCAATATCTCTATGTCGTCGAGATCCTGATGCTGATCGCCGGTGTGATCATCGCGATTTCCAGCATCGACGATCTCGTGGTGGACCTGATGTACTGGAGCAGCAGGCTGCTCGGCACGGCGGACAGCAAGTCCAAGGAGTTGCCGAGCGTTGAAATACTCGAGCAAATCCCCGAGCGCCCGATCGCCATCATGGTGCCGTGCTGGAAGGAGCACGACGTCATTTTTTCGATGCTTTCATCGAACTCCCGGCTCGTGCGCTACAGTCACGCGCATTACTTTGTCGGCGTTTATCTGAACGATCCCCTCACCCAGGCCGAGGTGCGCAAGGCGCAGGGGCTGTACAAGAACATCCACATGGTTCTGGTCCCGCATGACGGTCCAACCAGCAAGGCCGACTGCCTGAACCAGACGATCTCCGACATCTTCATGTTCGAGGCCGAGCACAAGATCAGGTTTGCGGGACTCGTGATGCACGATTCCGAAGACCTCATTCATCCGCTGGAGCTCAAGCTCTTCAACAAGCTGGTCGACATCCACGACTTCATCCAGTTGCCGGTTTACTCGTTCTCCCGGCCGATCACCTCGTTGATCGCGGGCCTCTACATGGATGAATTCGCCGAGATGCATACCAAGGACCTCGAGGTCCGGCAGCGGATCAGCGGCGTCATTCCCTGTGCCGGCGTCTCGGCATGCTTCAGCCGGGAGGCGATCCAGCACCTCAACGATCAGAATCACGGCGAGGCTTTCCGCACATCGTCATTCACGGAAGACTATGACATCGCGTTCCGCGTCTCGGAGCTCGGGTTCAATTCCGCATTCATTGCCTATCCGGCCGACTATGCGATCGATATCGACATCGATAGCGGCAACCCGGGGATTCTTTACCGGTCGCTTCCCGTGGCAACCCGCGAATTCTTTCCCTCAGGCCTGGAAGCCGCCTATCGCCAGCGCGCGCGCTGGTTGCTCGGCATCGTATTCCAGGGCTCACATGAGCACGGCTGGAAAGGCTCTCTCGGGACCAAGTATTTCCTGGCGCGTGACAGGAAGGGCGTCATCACCAGCCCGGCCGTCATGCTCGCCTATTTTGCGCTCGCCAATCTGACGATATTCGAACTCTATCGGACAGTCTTCGATCCCGAAAAGCAGTTTGTTTATACCCTGCTGAACCAGAATTGGGCGATGTGGCTGTTCTTTGTGAACTTCCTGTTTCTGGTCTGGCGGCTGTTCAACCGAATGACGTTCACGGGCATGATCTACAATGTGCGTCACGCCCTGATGGCCGCGCCGAGGCTTGTCGTCGGCAATTTCGTCAACTTCTTCGCGACCTGGCGCGCCGTGCGCATTTATCTGAGCCACCGGATATCCGGCACGACCCTCGTGTGGGATAAGACTTCGCACTCATACCCCGTGCACATGGGCGACCTTACCCTGCCACGGCCGGCCGTGGCGGCTGATGGCGCCGGAGCCGAATAGTTAGGCCGCCAGCAACGTCTGGCGTTCGGGCTGCTGATTTTCGGCCGGGCTTGGCCCAAGGATAATACGTACGAACGAGCGCATGCCGAGGAAGGCCGCGCAGATCACGATCGCACCAAGTTGGAGGCTGGGGTAAAGAATAATCGCCCCAAGAACGAGCCAGCCGGCCGCAATAGCCAGGAAGTCGACAAGCCTTGATCTGCTGCTGTTGGCGGAAACGAGGCCTTGATCGAGCGCATTAGCAATCGCATCGAAGCCGTCAATCGCGTCTTTGCTTGTCGGGCCGGCCGCCAGATCACGTGAAAACATCAAACACCCCAAGGAGCCTCTCGCGGCTCTCGGGGCATCTGGCGGGAAGACTATTGCCCGCCGCTCAAACCGACCGGTACAGTTTTATCCAACTGGCCGTTTTCGAACGCGGGGGCCGGCACCTCCCCCGACAGCAATAATTCGGGGCTAATGAACTCGATTGTATTTGAATGATGGGCGCGCAACGGATGTCCGCGCGCGGGCTATCCGGCCTTCATCGAGAGCCATCGCGTGGTTAATGGAGGCTGAATCCCGCAGGCATCTTGGAAGGGCGCAAAAGCGGCCGTGCTTCAGCGGGCCAGTTGCCGGTAGATCGATGGAAGCGCCGCCGGCAAGCGGCGGATGTTGCCGACGATGGCGTAGCCGCCGGCCCCGAACAAGGTGGGAAAGTAGGACTGGGCGTTTGCGTCGACCGTGACGCCGAACACCGCAACTCCGGAACGTCGGGCCTCCCGCACGGCCGTGCGGGTGTCTTCGACCGCAAAGCGGCCTTCATAATGATCGACGTCGTTGGGCTTTCCATCGGTAAGCACCAACAAAAGTTTCTTGCGCTGGGGTTGACGGGCGAGCTCGGCAGCCGCATGGCGCACCGCCGGGCCGATCCGCGTGTAGTAGCCCGGCTTGAGCGCGCCGATGCGCCGCTCGACGGCAACTCCCATCGGCTCCTCGAACGACTTGACGGTCTCGACACGCACCCAGGAGCGCCGCCGCGATGTGAAGGTCAGGATGCTGTGATGGTCGCCACAGGCGGACAGCCCATGCGCGAGGACAAGCAGCGCTTCCTTTTCCACATCGAGAACGCGGTGGCCATCGACCCACGCGTCCGTGGAGAGCGAAACGTCGACCAACAGCGTGGCGGCGAGGTCATGCCCTTGCGGCCGCATGGCCAGGTGGACCCGATCGAGCGCGCCGCTGCCGGCCCTCAGATCGCATCTAGCGCGGACGAGCGCGTCGAGATCCAGATCGAACCCGTCGGCCTGGCCGCGCATCACTTCGTGCCGCGGCCGCAGCGCCTCGAAGCGCCGCCGCACATGACGGACGTGCTTGAGGACGTCCGCGTCCGGGTTCCAGCTTTCTCCTGTCTCCGAAGCCTGCCCCGTTAACACCCGGCAATGATCCGGCAGATAAGTGCCGGCGCGGTAATCCCATTCCGGATAAAGACGACCGCTGCTCAGCCGTGTGGCATCGACGGCTTCCGGCGGCAGGTCCAGGTCGAATTTCAGCTTGGTCGCTGGCTTGCCGCTGCGGCGGCCGATCGCGAGTTCGTCGAGGTCGTCGGCGGCCTTGCGGGCATCCTCGTCCTCGCTGTCGTCGGACGGGCGATCGACATTCACCATCTCCGCCATCGCGAGTATCTTCTCGAAACGGTTCAGGATGAACGGATCGCGCTTGTCGCCGTCACTGGCTTCGCGGACGGCCCGGCGCTTGCGCGTGTCAGGCATATCGGCCTCGTCGCTCGGCACGGGCGCGTCGTCGTCGCCGCCCTCGGCGGCAACGGCCTCGCGTGTCCAGCAATCGCCCCACAGCGGACACGGCAGGATTGGCCGGTATCCGGGCGGCGCTTTCGCCGGCAGGTCACCGCCGCCGGTCACGGCCGGCCACAGCCGGCCCGCCGGAGGCGCCCCGGCGCCGAGCAACGCCAGCACGATCCGTTCCACTTCCTGCTCGGCCCGCGGCAGAGGTCTGCGCGGGCGCGCCTGCGCCGTCGCCACTGCCAGCCGCTCGTAGGGACGAACCAGGCCAGGGAATAGCGCCTGGACTTTTCCGACCGTCTCGCGGGCGCGCCGCAAGGTCACGAGATCGCGCCGCAACGGGTCGATCTCATCGGTCGTCGCAACCGGCGCCGTGGCGAACCACGCTGCCAGCCAACGATAGAGCATGGCGTTGAGCTTGCGGTCTGGAAACAGGGCGATGCGGTCCGGCAGGAAAACAGTTGCCCCGTCACGGCCGGGATGGTCGATGCTCTCGTCGCCAAGCCCAATGCGCTGTCGCCAGCCGAGCCGATGACCGGACTTTCGCGATTTGGCGCCCGCGACCTGAACGCCCGCCTCGCCGCCCAGCGCGCGAAACATGATCGCGATCTGCCCCTGCACTTCCGCAAGCGTGGCGGCCTCATCGGGATGAACGGGATAGCTCGCCGTGGCCCCCACCAATCGATGCCAGGCGCGGCCAACCGTTTCCTCAAGTTCGAGGAAGTCGAGCATGCCTCATCCAATCACGGCGCGGGCAACGTCGAGCAGCGCGGACTTGACGTCGGCATCGTCCGTGAGCGGCTCGATCATGCCGGCAAGCACGGCATCCAGGAGCGGAATGCCGGCAGAAATCAGCGTCGCGCAGTAGACGATCAGGCGCGTCGATACCCCTTCCTCGAGGTCCTGTCCCTTCAGCGCGCGCAGCCGGCCCGCAAGTGCCACGAGCGGACGCACGCGGTCCGGCGCAAGTCCGCTCTCGGCGGCGACCACCTGGACCTCCTGCTCGGCCGGCAGGAAGCCGAATTCGATCGCAACGAAGCGCTGGCGTGTCGACGGCTTCAAGGCCTTCAGCAGGCTTTGGTAACCGGGGTTGTAAGACACGACCAGCATGAAGCCCGGCGGCGCGACCAGCTCCTCGCCGGTGCGCTCGAGCGGCAGGATGCGGCGATCGTCCGTCAGCGGATGCAGCACCACCGTCACGTCCTTGCGCGCTTCCACGACCTCATCGAGATAGCAGATGCCGCCTTCCCGCACGGCGCGGGTCAGCGGACCGTCGGCCCATACCGTGTCTCCGCCCTTGAGCAGATAGCGTCCGGTGAGATCGGCCGCCGTGAGGTCATCGTGACAGGCGACGGTGTGCAGCGGCAAAGCGAGCCGCGCCGCCATGTGGGCGACGAAGCGGGTCTTGCCGCAGCCGGTCGGTCCTTTCAGCAGAACCGGCAGGCGACGCCGCCATGCGTGTTCGAACAGCGTGCACTCGTTGCCGCTCGGGACGTAGGCCGGAAGCTCGGGTGATGCTCCGACGGCGTGAAGTACGGCCTTCATGTCAAATTCTCCAGCATTGAAGCGGCGGCCGGCCGCAATGAAGACCGGCCGCCTGAGGCCTATTCGGCCGGCTGCAGCGCGCCCGTCGCGACCGTCTGCCGTTCGCGGCCCGGCACCAGAACCGCCCACACGAACATCAGCGCCGAGATCAGAACGAAGACGCCGGAACCGAGTCGGACCCAGTAGAACATCGCAAGCTGGTCCTGCACTTCCATGAAGTTCTGGCCGAGCACGCGCTGCAGATGAACCTGGACCACGCCCGCAAAGGTCAGCGCGAAGGTCATCGTCATCATGGCCGTGCACATGATCCAGAAGCTTGCCATGCTAAGCCATTGATTGTACGGCGCGCGCTGGCGCAGTTGCGGGATCGCGTAGGCCATGACGGCGAGATTCAGCATCACGTAGGCACCAAAGAAGGCGAGATGTCCGTGCGCTGCCGTCACCTGGGTGCCGTGCGTGTAGTAGTTCACCGAGGACAGGGTGTGCAGGAAACCCCACACGCCGGCGCCGAGGAACGCCATCACGGAGCAGCCGACCGACCACAGAAGCGCTGCCCGGTTCGGATGTTTGCGGCCTGCCTTCCAGGTCATCTGCACGGTGAAGATGACCATGGTGAAGAACGGCGCGACCTCGAGCGTGGAGAACAGCGAGCCGATCCACTGCCAGTAGCCGGGCGCGCCGATCCAGTAGAAGTGATGGCCGGTGCCCAGGATGCCGGAGAACAGCGCGAGGCCGATGATGACGTAGAGCCACTTCTCGACCACCTCGCGATCGACTCCGTTGAGCTTGATCATCAGGAAGGCCAGCACGGAGGCCATGATGAGCTCCCAGACGCCTTCGACCCACAGGTGCACGACGTACCACCAGTACATCTTGTCGAGAGCCAGGTTCGCCGGATTGTAGAACGCGAACAGGAAGAAGATCGCGACGCCCCAAAGACCAAACAGCAGGATGTTGGTGACCGTGGTCTTTCTTCCTTTCAACGCCGTCATCGTTACGTTGAAGAGGAACATGAGACAGACGACGACGATCCCGATCTTGATCGCGAACGGCTGCTCGAGGAATTCGCGGCCTTCGTGGTACTGGAACAGGTAGCCGACCACGGCGACGCCGGCAGCGCCGAAGAACATCCAGAACTGGATCTTCGCAAGCAGCGGGCTGAAAAGCTCGGTCTCGGTCTCCTCCGGCAGAAGATAATACGTCGCGCCCATGAAGCCGATCAGCGACCAGACGATCAGTGCGTTGGTATGTATCATCCGGACGATGTTGAACGGCAGGAGACCGGACAACGTGTTGGGGAGGACGTAGATGGTGCCGGCAAGAACGCCGAACGCGACCTGTGCCAGGAAAAGCGTCAGCGCGCCGTAGAAGTACAGCATCGCGACTTTCTGGGTTTCGTATTTCATCGTGAGGTTCCTAAAACGAGCTGTCGGGGTGGGCTGCTCAGCCGGCCTTGTTCGGCGGCCAGTTCTGGGTCTTGATTTTATTGGTCCATTGCAGGAAGTCGGCGAGGTCGTTGAGTTCCTGGTCGGTGAGGTTGAACTGCGGCATCTGCCGGCGGCCCGGCGCACCAGAGGGTTGCGCCTGCATCCACGATTTGAGGATTTCCTTGGCGGTGGCGGGATCCTCATTGCCGCCCCAGCGATCCCAGACGTTGCCGACCTCGGGCGCGAAATACGCGCCCTCGCCCAGCAAGGTATGGCAGTTGATGCAGGAGTGCTTCTCCCAGACGTGCTTGCCGCGCGCCACCGAGTCGGTCAGCGTCTTCTCGTCCGTCGATGTGGTGACCATGTAGTAGTGGCTGTGCGCCGTCAGCCCGAGGAAGATCGCGAAGAAAAAGGCCGATCCGCCGTAGAAGACGTTACGGGCCGCCGATTTGGTAAGGCGTTCAGCCATTACGGATCCTTTCCGATTCGTGTGCTGTAGTTGCGGTCGCGGCAATCTATTCACCAGCGGCCGACGCTCTTTGTGCCGGATCAAGGTTCTCGACGATCCCGGATGGTTCCCGGGATTTTACGGTCAGGACAGCAGGACCGAGACGGCGGACACGGCCCAGGCGAAGCCGACGATGAGCATCAGCCATGCGGTCGCAAGCCCGCGCCAGAGCGCCGGCGCAGTCCGCAAGTCGAGGTAATCGAGCAGGATCCTGCGGCCCTTGATTGCAGCAAGGACGAGAACGGTTCCGTCGGCGAGCACCGGATTTCGGGGGACGCCGGCGAGCGCCATGGTCGCGAAAGCAAGCGCAATCAGCGCCACCAACGTGATATCCAGACGGTCTGGTGAGTAACGCATGCTTCAGCGCACCAGATAGATGATCGGAAACATCACGATCCAGACCAGATCGACCATGTGCCAGAAGACCGTCGCGGTCTCCACATGAGCGGGATCGGCGCGGCGGCAGACGACCGCAAGAATGACGATTCCGAGGCAGACGTGCAGAAGGTGGAAGCCGGTCAGGAGGAAATACAACGTGAAGAACACACTCGTCTCGAGGCCGACGCCCGCGCCAATCTCGTGTGCATACTCGACGAGCTTGATCGCCACGAAGGCGCCGCCAAGCGCCATGGCGAGAACCAGCCAAAGTCGCGCACGAGAGCCTTCATCAGCCCGCGCCGATGCCGCGCCTTTCGCCGCGGCCCAACCGCTGGTCACCAGGACAACCGTGTTGCATCCGGCAAGCGTCAGGTCGAGCGCGGTCTGTCCCGACGCGAATACCGCGGGCCTGACCGCGCGGGTGACGATGAATGCGCCGAGGAACAAGCCGAAGGCGACGAGTTCGCTGAAAACGAGCACCCACATCATCGGATCACCCGGGAGTCCTTCAAAGACACCCCATCCCGGCTCCTCGCGCTCGCAATCCGCTATCGACATCCGATCTCCCGGTCGACGCCTATCATCCCCGACGGAGAAGGGTCTTTGTCGCCGAGCAAACACGACGGCGGTCGCGTCTATCACGTCGCTGCTTGCTGAAGCGCAATGTCAATGGCCAGTCGAAGCCGCTAGATACGGCGAGCCTTGAAGCAATGAGGACACAAGAGACATGAGCGACGCACAACTAGGCCTGCTTACCGCCACACCCATCATCATCGCCTTTGCCGGTGCACTGAGGGCAATGGGCGTCCTGTCCACCACGGCGACCGTATCCGCCATCGGACTATCAATCGCCATCGCCGTGGTGCTGTTCACAACGCAGTAGAGCGGTCCGGCGAGTCCGATTGCATAATACCCGTCGCGACCGCCGTCATTCGATGAGTATCGGGGCCGCAATGTCGACGCGGTCGTCCTTCGCCAAGTCGATGCCAAGCGACAACGACCACTTCCCGCCTGCGACGGCCGTCATGCGGACGCGCCAGCTATCGGCCGCCACGCGCTCGGCCCTCGCGGTGACGGGAGCGATTCCCTTGTCGGGATTGGACAAGGTGACCGAAAGCCCGTCGACCGCGAGAGGCTTCTCGTCGCCATCCTCAATCTGCACCAGGACCTCGATCGGACCGCTGCGGCCCGGCGAGACGGTGACGTTGGCCATCACGCGCGTTCCGCAGATGTGGGTGAAGAAGGGCTCCTCGGTTGACGCGACCGGCGCCGGAGACGCCGCTGCCGCGGCAGGTTCCATCGAAGCAATTTGCAGTCTCGGCCCTTTGGCGCCGACGCTGCCGACCTCGAAGTTCGCATCGATCTTCCCGGCGCGCTCGAAATTCAGCGAGACTGCAATCCGTTGGTCCTCCTCGAACGGCGCGATCAGCCCAATGAACATGATGTGGTCTCCTCCCGGCACCAGCGTCACCGTCGCATCCGCCGGAATCGCCAGACCGTCGTCGAGAGGCCGCATCGTCATGATGCCATCCTGCATGCTCATCTGATGAATCTCGACCTTGGCGGCCGCAGCGCTCGACGCCGAAAGCAGCCGGTCAGGCTCCACCCCCCGGTTCTCGATGGTGAGATACCCGCCCGCGACTTTTGCGCCTTTCGGCGTGGCGCGGCTCCAGGCCTCTCTCACCGTGATGTCGTGAGCGAGCGCCGGCGCGGAGCCGGCGAGCGCCGCCAGGGCGGTGGCGATCAGCATGAACTTGTTGAACCGGTAGAGCATGGCTAAACCTCCGATCGGGCCGGGCTTAATTCGGAATGTTGCAGATGGCGGCCTTCCCGACCTTGATGAAGCGCAAACTGACGACAATCGGAGTAACCGGCCGTCCCCGATTTTCGCGCGCATGGGCTGCGCTTCAGCGTTCGACGAACCTGTCTTTCGCGGAAAGAACCGTGGTGCCGCTTTCGTCGCGCGCGGTGAACACGACGTCGGCCTCCCGGGGAGTATTTGCGGTGAGCGTGACGCGGACGGCTTCGGAGCCGTCGGGAGGCACCTCGATCGGGGCCAGGCTCTCGTTGCCGATGATGGCCATCTGGGCGTCCACGCCGCTGACCGAAAGTGTGTAGGAGTGAGCAACCGATGACTTGTTCAGGAGCTTGACAGTATAGGCGTTGCGCACCGATCCGTCCGACAGCCGGACCGCCAGGGGATCGCGATCGTGCTGGACCGAAAGCGTGGCGTTGGTCCTGGTCATGAAGGAAAAGACGATCGTAGCCGTCAACACGAGACAGGCCGCCGTCAGGCCGATGGTCTTCGGGCGCACCAGCCGGGAAACCGGCGGCTCAGCACGGCGGCCGCGCTCGATATTGTTCCAGCTTTCATAGTCGATCAGCCCGCGCGGGCGGCCAAGCTTCGACATCACGCTATCGCAGGCATCCACGCACAGTCCGCAATTGATGCAGGCGAAATTCGGTCCTTCGCGGATGTCGATGCCGATCGGACACACCGCGACGCATTGATTGCAGTCGACGCAGTCTCCCGCCGGTTTGCCCTGCAGGCGAAGTTCGTCGGCCTTCTTGGCCGACGTCCGTTGCTCGCCGCGGTAGTCCCGGTAATTGACGGTGAATGCCTCCGGGTCCCAGATCGCGCCTTGAAGGCGCGGCCACGGGCACATGAAGGTGCAGACCTGTTCGCGCGCAAAACCGGCGAGGCCGTAGGTGGTGCCGGCGAAGACGACGATCCAGCCAAGCGCGTTGGCCGAAACGTCGGCGCGCGCGAAGCTTCGCAGCAGTTCCGGCGCGTCGGTGAAGTAGAAGATCAGCGTGCCGCTGGTAGCCAGCGAGATCAGGAGCCAGGCGAAATGTTTCACGACGATCTGAATCGTCCGCTTGGCGTCAAGCGGGGCGTTCAGGTTCTTCAGACGCTGGCGCCTGTCTCCCTCGATCAGCCTTTCGACGAGCAGAAACAGATCGGTCCAGACCGTTTGCGGGCAGGCAAAGCCGCACCACAATCTTCCCGCCAGTGCATTGGTGAGGATCAGGATGGTCGAAGCAAGAACGAGGAGCCCTGTGACCAGATAGAGATCTTGCGGCCAGATCTCGATGAAGAAGAAGTAGAGCCGTCCGTGGGCGAAATCGAGCAGGACTGCCTGATCCGGCGCATTGGGACCCCGGTCCCAACGAAGAAGCGGCGTGACGTAGTAGATCGAAAGCGTCAGCAGCAGGATGATCCACTTGATCCGCCGGATCCGTCCCTTGACGGCCTGGGGCATGACCGGTTGACCTGATGCCGCTGCGGCGGCCCTGGCGCGCGTCTTCGCATGGTCGATCTCGATGGTAAGCGCCATTTCGCCGGCCCAGCCTCAGTTGACGGCGGCAAATCCGAGCGAGGCCCGGACGACCGGCTCGATGCGGGAAGGTGTCCAGGGCGGATCGAACGTCATCACAATGTCGACGGAGCGGACGCCCGGTACCCGCGCGGCCGCGTTCGCAGCGCCTTCCTCCAGAAAGCGGATTGCGGGGCATCCCGGGGTGGTCGCGGTCATGACGATGCGAACGGCGCCATCGATCACCGATATGTCGTAGACGAAGCCGAGATCGATGATGTTGTGACCAAGCTCGGGATCGATCACGACGCGCAGCGCATCCCTGATACGGTCGATGACCTGGTTCGTCATGACGGTGCCCTGACGGTCAGTTCGTAAGTTGCACCGTCCGGCGAGAATCCACCCAACCAGTGATATCCACGCTTCTCGAGTTGCGGGAACAGGAAGACGGGCTCGCGCCGCAGCAGCGCCGAAAGCGTTTCACCCGGCCCCAGTTTCTCGGCAGCCGCGAGGATCCGAACCATCGGCTCGGGCGGATCGAGGTCACGATTGTCGAGCCTGACGATCGGCTCCGGCCAATCGTCGAAGTCCGAGGTGCCGGAAGCAGGCGCGCTCTGTCTCGTTGCCGTCGCCGTTGGCGTGAACAGCACCTCCCATTCGCCGGCATCGAGTGCCTGCGCGGAATGCGAAAATCCTTTGTCCGCCATAACAGCGAACAACGGAACGGGTTTGAACGTGGCGTAGAGGCGGAGCCCCTGCCCGGGTTCGAGGCAATCGAGCGCGGACATGATGACCGAGAACGGCTCGCCACCTGCGCGCAGGATCGGACGGACGTCAACATCGATGTAGTCGGTCATGCTTATTCCTTTCCTTTCATGTTCAGGCCCTGGCACACAGCAGACACGGCGTGCAGGCGCCATCCGGAAGGCGCAGCGAACCCGCGACGTCTGCAAGGCGCCGTGTGCGGATCACTTCGCGGACGATACCGGCGAGGCCGATCGTCATCATCGCCGCTGCTGCCCGGAATGCCGACGGTTGGCCTGCCACCAGCGTCAGGGTTCCGAGCCACACGGCCACGTAGTAGATCACGAACCATTTCGATGCCCTCTCCTCCGCGACAAGATCTTGAACGCGCGGGGTCGGCGTCCGTCCCATCACAGGGCCGTAAGCCTCGAGCCAGGTCAGGAACGCCACGATCTTGTAGAGCTTGGCGAGAACCAGACCGGACAGCCAACCGAAGACGGCGAGAAAGGCGAATGCGCCGACATGCGCGGCGAAAGTGCCGGTCAGGACGAGCACCACGCCGAGGAAGGCCGCTGCCGCGAGACTGACGAAGGACAGCACCGCCATCCGGGTGTTGAGTTCGAGCTGCCGCCGCTTGCGGCCGCTGAAGATCCCGATCAGGTCGCGCCCATACAGAGCGGCCGTCGCCAGACCGAGAACGGCTGCGATCGACAACACGACATTCAATCCGAAAGCGAGCCAGATGGCGACAATTCCGCCGACCACTGCGACGGCGATGGCGAGCGCGCCGGCCGCCAGCGTCATATTGCTCTTCCGGTCGTCGACATCGGGCGAGAGCATGAACATGGATAGCAACCGATAGCTCACCCCCATGGCCGTCAAGGTGAGCCAGCCACCAAGGCCGCCGATCGCGTGCAACGGAACTCCATTTGCGAGGATCGTTTCCCCGATCGATCCCGCCCACCCCGCATGCGCAAACGCAAACATCGCGCCGAAGGCGATCGTGGCACAGAGCGAGGCCAACCCGACCAGGACGAAACGTGCGGGTCCCACCGGCCGCAGCCATGCCGTCAAGCCGAGATCGACAACGACCAGGCCGAATCCGCCAACGAGCAGGACCGCCCCGAGCGGAAGCAGCCAGAGCCAGGCAGGAAGCCGGCCGCCCAATCCCAGGAAGCCGGCGAGCAGTGAGACGAGACCAGCGGTCAACAGGCCAAGCGCCGGCAACGCCCACTTCTCGGAAAACAGCGGCCTTGCGACGAGCACCGGCACGAACTGGAATAGCGCGCCGCACATCGCCAGGCTGAGCCAGCCGATACAAACCACGTGCACCAGGACGAGGGTATCGGGCGATGCAAGATGCACCGCCGGAAAGCCGAGGCCTGCGACCATCAGCGCCAGCGCGACGAACAACCACGCGAGCGCCGCCGCGAAGTAGCTCATCGTCCATCGTGATATGCTCGCGCCGATCATCGTGCTCCCTTAGAACTTGCGTGCGCTGCACAGAAGCGGCGCGTAAGCGAGCGCGAAACCCAGAAACGCCCCCGCCCACGCGACACCCGCGATCGTCAGCAGCGGGATCGAATGAGCCGGCTCGAGAGCCGCACATACCCGCGCCAGCGCGGCGACGACGATTGAAGCGTAGACGAGCTGGGTGGCAATGGAGGCCGAAAGCGCCTGCCCGGTGTGGCCGAGTGAGGCGCGGGTCATTACGGCGATCGTCATCGAACCGATCGCGCCTCCGGTCCAGGCGTGGATTCCGGCGCTGGGAGCGACAAGGTCCACTGCAGATAGCGCCGCCAGCAGGAAACCGGCCGGCACGAATGCGTAAGCCACATGAAGGATCAGCACGAGACGGTCCGACACGGTCCGATCGCCGGCCCAGCGAGCCAGGCGGATGATGTGGAGCAGACCGGCGACGCCGAGTGCGCCTGCGACGAAGCGGCCCGAGGGAGTCACCACCCACGCGATCATGGCGCAGACGCCCGCGACCATCGTGATCGCATCGAAGCGGTTAAAGGGGATGGGCAGCCTTCCGGGCTTGCGGCGCGCCAGCCAGTTGCGCGTGAAACTCGGGACGATCCGACCTCCGATTACGCAGACCAGCGTGACGACGAGGCCGACGCCAAGTCGCGTGGAATAATCCGCCAGACCATCGAAATGCGCCTCGACATGAAACGCGATGTTGGTGACGGCCAGCAGCGAGATGATGCCGACCACTTTCAGATTGTTCCACTTGCGTCCGGCGATGATCTCGCGGGCGGCTGCGGCAGCGAGCAACAGCAGAAAGGCGGCATCAATCACCAGTGCGATTTCCCAGCCGATGATCCCGGAGAATGTCACAGCCAGCCTTCCGGCAAGCCAGGCGGCGAACAGAATCGCGAGCGGAGCCCCCTGGATCGGAAGGCGGCCCGTCCAGTTCGGCACCGCCGTCAGAAGAAAGCCGGCGATGACAGCGCCGACATAGCCGAACAGCATCTCATGGACATGCCAGTCTCGCGGCGCCAACGCGATCGGCAGCGAGACATGGCCGGCGAACACCACGAGCCACAGCGGAACCATCGCACCGGCATAAATGGCGCCGAACAGAAAGAACGGCCGGAAGCCGTAGGAGAACAGCGCCGGCCCCTGATAGGCCCTCAATTTCTGCATCGTCGTCATGAGCGATTTCCGTTAATTGCTTGCGATCATAAGCCGTTCCGATCGAGGCTCTTTGTCGGGGCACAAATTGCAGCGTCGTTCGTCTGGATGTTTGATCTCAGACAAAGATCGCGCGGTCCTCGATCTGCATTGTCGGTTCCACCATCAACGGAGGACGCGATGCGGATTTTCGAGCGATTGAGAGGACGAGACCGAAGCGATGCCGCTATCGTGCGCAAGCTTTTCGAGGCCATCGCCGGCGATCTTCTCCGGAAAATCGAGGGCGAAACCAAAGCCCCGGTTTTCACCGAGACCAAAGCCAGTTGCTGTTCCTGCTGCTCGGCCGAAGAAAGGTCCCCTCAGTAGGCCGATCTTGCGCTAGATCAATGCGCCTTTCGCGTTTGGCGACAGAACAATCGCCAATGAGCAGCGCTACCCCGCGCGAAGTCTGGCTTCCGATCGCGCTTGCCCCTGACGATTGCGACCTCGAACTCGGCCACATCTACACGGCTGGGATCGAGGCGCTGCGCTTCCCATGCCGACGCAAGTCCGGCATCTGGTACAATGTCTGGATGGATGAGCCGCTGCTGATCCATCCGACCCATTGGAGAAGCTGGCGTTAGGTGACCGCTATCTGGATGCGGTCTTGCTGGCCTCCAGCGTGTCGAACAGCTTCGCAAAGATCTGCTTTGCCTTTCCGACCTGCGGAACGGCCTTGGCCTGATCGACGTTGCCGGGCTTTCCGACCACGATCAACGCAACCATTCCCATGCCGTAGTGAGGCAGACACTTGATCCCGTAGACCCCTTCCTGCTCGAACTTGACGGCGATGTCCTCATTGTTCTTGCCGACGAACGGCGCTGCGCCCTCCGGGAGCATGCCCTTGATGGACTCCGCGTTGTGGCCCTTGTCCGTGGACACGAACTTGACGGTGTCGCCGGGTGCAATCTTCACGAAGGCCGGCTCGAATACCATCACTGCGCCGTCGGTTCCCTTGTTGAGGAGCTTGACTTCAACCTCCGCCGCCCGGGCGCCTCCGGTCAGGAGTAGAACCCCCGCAGCCGCGGCCAATATCGCAATCTTTTTCATGTGTTCCGTCTCTTTCCGATTTCATGGACTTGCACCCGGGTCTCCCGGGCTCCCACGTACCGGATACCGCCGTTCGGTCCTGCCGATATTGCGCCAGCGCAATCTCCGGGCCGAATCCTGCGCTAAGAGCTTGGCAGGCCGTTGAGGCCTGCTTCGTCCGCGGATACCGTCCGCGGCATATTGGAACGAGGATATCGATGGCCTCAGTCGACCGCTCACTGGTCGCGAACCTGCCGATGTTCGCTGGCCTTGCCCCCGCCGAACAGGAAGAACTGTTGCGGGAAGCGCGTTCGATTCGATACCCGAAGGGAACCGCAGTTTTCGATCAGGGTGCGGAAGCGGATCGCTTCTACCTCCTGCTTCACGGGCATCTGCGCGTCGAAAAGACCACGCCACAGGGGCAGCAGTCCGTCGTCCGCTACGTCTCCGCTGGCGAGCTCTTCGGCGTCGCACAGGCCATGAATCTCACGCGCTATCCGGCGACCGCCGTCGCCGCTGTCGACAGCATTGCGCTCGCCTGGCCGTCGTCTTCCTGGAATCGCCTGATCGCCAGATATCCGAGCCTGGCCTCCAGTGCGTTGCAGACCGTCGGCAGCCGCCTCCAGGATACCCAGGCCCGCGTCATGGAGATGTCGAACGAGCAGGTCGAGCAGCGCGTCGCGCATGCGCTGCTGCGCCTGGCCAAGCAGGCCGGAAGGAAAGTCGATGCCGGCGTCGAGATCGACTTCCCCATCAGCCGGCAGGACGTCGCCGAGATGACGGGGACGACATTGCATACCGTCAGCCGGATTCTCAGCGCGTGGGAGCAGCAGGGACTGGTCGAGGGCGGCAGGCAGCGAATTGTTTTGCGCGATGCGCACAGGCTGCACGGCCTCGCCGAAGGCGATGAAGCCGCCAAGGTGCGTAAGCCCGCCCCCTAGGCCGCTTTCGCCATATCCTGAAGCTTCGACAGGAACGCCGCCGCGTCGACGCTGTGTTCATCGCATGCTTCATCGACCGAGTGGAAGGTGGCGATTGGACAGCCGACACACCGCATCCTGAACTCGAGGAAGACGCGTATCGTCGATGGCCAACGACGCATCACGTCGTCAACCATCAGATCCACCGTCGGTACTGCATGATTCTTCATGCAACGACCTTAACCTGGCGGTTACCTAGTCCTCTTTGTTCGCGCGCAAATTCCCGAACAGTCCCCTTCCTCGCTCAAGAAAACGTCTTTCCTTGTTCCAGCGCAAAGAGTCTCGCCGCCACCTCGCTAATGATGCACGCGTCGAATTGGAACGCACGAAGCGATGGAGAGCATCATGCTGACGAGAAGGACTGCTTTAATGGGTGCCGCTATCGCGGCGCTGATGATGACCGCACCAGCCGTGGCAGGACCGGCAGACGATCTGAAGCTGCCGCGCAAGAAGGTCGAGCTGGTGGCTCCGCCCTTCGTCCACGCCCATGAACAGGCGACCAAGACGGGACCGAAGATCGTCGAGTTCAAGCTGACGATCCGCGAGAAGGAAGTCGTGATCGATCCTGCCGGCACGAAATTCCATGCGATGACGTTCGACGGATCGATGCCGGGACCGATGATGGTGCTCCACGAGGGCGACTACATGGAGCTCACGCTGGTCAACCCCGCAACCAACAGCATGCCACACAATATCGACCTGCACTCGGCAACCGGTGCGTTGGGTGGCGGCGCACTGACTCATGTGAATCCCGGCGAGCAGGTTGTGCTGCGCTGGAAGGCAACCCGGCCCGGCGTCTTCGTCTATCACTGCGCGCCGGAAGG
Source organism: Bradyrhizobium sp. AZCC 1719 (assembly GCF_036924525.1). Taxonomy (NCBI): domain Bacteria; kingdom Pseudomonadati; phylum Pseudomonadota; class Alphaproteobacteria; order Hyphomicrobiales; family Nitrobacteraceae; genus Bradyrhizobium; species Bradyrhizobium sp. AZCC 1719. The sequence goes on from NZ_JAZHRU010000001.1 coordinate 7,087,942, forward strand.
CATGATCCCCTGGCACGTCGTCGCCGGCATGCACGGCACGGTGATGGTGCTGCCGCGCGACGGCCTGAAGGATGCCGACGGCAAGGCGCTACGCTACGACAAGATCTTCTACATCGGCGAGAACGAGCTGTATGTGCCGAAGGATGCGAACGGCAAATACAAGACCTATGAGACCATCGGCGAATCCTATGGCGACACGATGGAGGTCATGCGCAAGCTGATCCCGAGCCACGTGGTGTTCAACGGAAGTGTCGGATCGCTCACCGGCAAGAACGCGCTCACCGCCAAGGTCGGCGAGACCGTCATGCTCGTGCATTCGCAGGCCAACCGCGATACCCGTCCTCACCTGATCGGCGGGCATGGCGACTACGTCTGGGAAGCCGGCAAGTTCAACAACCCGCCGCAGAAGGATCTCGAGACCTGGTTCATTCGCGGCGGCTCGGCCGGCGCGGCGCTCTACACCTTCCGCGAACCCGGTGTCTACGCCTACGTCAACCACAACCTGATCGAGGCCGTCGAGCTCGGCGCCACGGCCCACATCAAGGTGGAAGGCAAGTGGAACGAGGACCTCATGAAGCAGGTCACCCCTCCCGGCCCGATTCCGCCTGACAAGGTCGGTGCCGCCGACCCGGTGGCCGTCACCCGCTAGGTGGAGCCGAAACGACGGCCCGCGGTTCCCGCCGCGGGCCGTCGCACGAGGAGACGACGTCATGATCATTGTGATGAAAGTGAAGGTGGCAATGCTCGCAGGCGCGTTGGCCGCGCCGATCCTGGCAACCGCGTTCGCGCCCACGCCTCAGTCCGACACGGACGGAGTCCTGCGCCTGGCATCCACTTCCTTCAGCTACCGCGCCGCCGGCGATTTCTCGCGGAACGGCCGGCCGGTCGAAGGACCGCTGCGCGGACACCGCCTTCCCGCCGATCTCGTCGTGATGAAACGGCAGGTCACGGTCGCCGAATACGCGCGTTGTGTCGACGAAGGCGCCTGTCCGCGTATCGGCGCTTCCGCAGGCGCGCAGAACGTTCCCGTCGTCGGCGTCAGTTGGCACGATGCCTCGGCCTATGCCGTATGGCTGTCGCGCAAGACCGGTATCATCCATCGCCTGCCGACCGACGAGGAGTGGACATTCGCCGCCGCCGAGAAGGCACGCGACGAAGCGATGCCGCTGGTCGATCCCAGCGATCCCGCACAGGCCTGGATCGCCCGCTACGAAACCGAATCCGCCCGCGACCGGCCGGCCGCAACGGCCGCGCAGCCGGGAGGCACGTTCGGCACCAACAGCAACGGACTGGATGATCTCGCCGGCAATGTCTGGGAGTGGACGAATAGCTGCTTCGTCCGCGTTTCGCTCGAGGGTGAACGCGAGCGGATCACCAACACCAATTGCGGCGTACGCGTCGTGCAGGGAGCCCATCGCTCCTACATGACCGACTTCATCCGCGACCCCAGGTCCGGCGGCTGCGCCGCCGGCGTTCCGCCGACCAATCTCGGCTTCAGGCTCGTCGTCGAACCCTCCCAGTCGGTCGCTGCGACTGCCGTCCGCGGTGTCGCAAAGCTGCTGCGACGAACATAGCCATCCGCCGATCGGCTGCGGCTTGAGCTAGCACAAAGTCCTTCCACCACGAGTCCGGTAATTGATCCGCAGGCGGAAGGAGAAGAGAAGATGCGATCGGACTTGGCGCAATCCTACGGGCAGGACAGGCTGCCGCGCTACACCAGCTATCCCACAGCCCCACATTTCTCGCCGGGAATTGGCGAGGAAGACTATCGGAAATGGCTGAAGTCGGTGCCCGTCCGGCAACCGGCCTCGATCTACCTGCACGTGCCGTTCTGCCGATCGATGTGCTGGTACTGCGGATGCCACACCTCAGTCACGAAGCGTGACGATCCGATCGTGACCTATGTAGCCGGTCTGCGCACTGAAGCGGACCTTGTCGCCGAGACGATCGGCCAGAGATTGCCGATCTCGCATGTTCACTTCGGTGGCGGTACGCCGACGATCATGTCGCCCGAGGCGTTCGTGGACCTCGTCGGCGCGCTACGCTATTCGTTTTTCGTGCTTCCCGACGCCGAAATCGCCGTGGAAATCGACCCGCGTACGCTGACGGAACCGATGACGGAAGCGCTCGGCTACTGCGGCGTCAATCGCGCGAGCCTGGGCGTCCAGAGCTTCGATCCCGCGGTCCAACGCGCCATCAACCGGCTGCAGAGCTTCGAACAAACCGCAACTTCCGTCGAACGCCTGCGCCGGGTAGGCGTCCGTCGGATCAATTTCGACCTGCTCTACGGGTTGCCGCTACAAACGGTGGACTCGTGCCTCGACACCGTCGCCAGATGCGTCGAACTTCGGCCGGACCGCTTTTCAGTGTTCGGCTACGCCCATATTCCGTCGTTCAAGAAGCATCAGCGCAAGATCGCGGAGGACTCCTTGCCCGACAGCATCGAGCGGCACCTCCAGTCTGAAACGATCGCGGAAGCCTTGCTGGACGCAGGTTACGTCCGCATCGGCCTCGATCACTTCGCGCTTCCCGGCGACAGTCTCGCCATCGCGAGGCAGGACGGCAGGCTGAGGCGCAACTTCCAGGGCTATACCGACGATTCCGCCGACACGCTCATCGGTCTCGGCGCCAGCGCGATTGGCCGCATGCCGCAAGGATTCGTGCAGAATGTCGTTCCGACGCGCGACTATCTCACGCGCATCGCCGAAAATCGGCTCGCCACCGCCAAGGGATACGTGTTCACCGATGAAGATCGCTTCCGTGCTGATATCATCGAGCGCATCATGTGCGATCTTGCCGTCGATCTGCCCCGGGTATCGCGGTTGCATGGCCGCGACCTTCGATCCGCAATCGTCGACCGATCACGGATCGAGAGCCTCATCGCCGACGGCGCCGTGACGATGGTCGATGATCGGCTTTCGATCAGCGACGGTGCAGAATTCCTGGTTCGGAGCGTCGCGTCGGCGTTCGATGCCCATCTTGCCCATTCCGCAGCGACGCATAGCCGCGCGGTCTGACCCGAACGTCCTCATAGCGAGGCTGCCTGCTCATTCCTGCAAGGCTTCCTGACGCCGCGTGCGGATGGTGGGTAGCATGATCAGGACGACGGCTATGGCGGCCGCGGCGAGCAAGCTCGCCGACAATGGCGAGGTGAACAGCACGGAGACGTCGCCGCGCGAGAGCACCATGGCGCGGCGGAAGTTTTCCTCGATCGCGGGCCCCAGCACCAACCCGAGCAGGAGCGGCGCCGCCGGCAGTTGCAGCTTGATCAGCGCGTAGCCGAACACGCAGAACACGGCCGCTTCATAGACCTCGAAGGTGCCGCTGTTGATCGAGTAGACGCCGATCGAGCAGAACACCATGATCGCCGGAAACAGATAGCGATAGGGAATGGTGAGAAGCTTCACCCACAATCCAACCAGCGGAAGGTTCAGGATCAGCAGCATCAGATTTCCGAGCCACATCGAGACGATCAAGCCCCAGAACAAGGTGGGGTTCTTCGTCATAACCTCCGGGCCGGGCTGGATATTGTGGATGTTCATGGCCCCCACGATCAGCGCCATGACGACGTTGGAGGGAACGCCGAGCGTCAGCAGCGGAATGAACGAGGTCTGGGCGCCGGCATTGTTGGCCGACTCCGGGCCGGCGACGCCTTCAATCGCCCCCTTGCCGAACTGCTCCGGATGCTTCGACAGCTTCTTTTCCAGCGTGTAGGAAGCAAACGAGGACAGTACCGCGCCGCCACCCGGCAGCACGCCGAGCAGTGTGCCTAGCGCGGTACCGCGCAGCATCGCGGGAATCATGCGACGGAAATCGTCGCGCGTCGGAAACAGATTGGCGATCTTCTGGGTGACCAGCGAGAGCTTGCCGTCCTGTTCAAGGTTCTTGACGATCTCGGCAAAGCCGAAAATACCCATCGCGAGTGGTACGAAATCAAGTCCGTCGAACAGTTGCGGAATGCCGAAGGCGAAGCGCTGCGTGCCACTGCTGAGATCGGTGCCGACGAGGCTCAATAGCATGCCCAGCACGACCATGCCGATGCCTTCGAGGAACGGACCGCTCGACAACACCGAGGCGAGAATCAGCCCGAGGATCATCAGCGCAAAGAATTCCTTCGGCCCGAACAGCAATGCTGTCGCCGCAAGCGGCCCGGCCAGAGCCGCCAGCGCCAACGTCGCCACGCAGCCCGCGAAGAACGAACCGATGGCGGCGGTGGCCAGCGCCACGCCGGCCCGGCCCTGTTTCGCCATCTGATGGCCGTCGATCGTGGTCACGACGGAAGACGACTCGCCCGGCAGGTTGACCACGATGGCGGTGGTCGAGCCGCCATACTGCGCGCCGTAATAGATGCCGGCGAGCATGATCAGCGCCGATTCCGGCGGCAGCGCATAGGTGATCGGCAGCAGCATAGCGATAGTCGCAAGCGGGCCGAGGCCGGGAAGCACGCCGATCAAGGTCCCCAACAGGCAACCGAAGAAGGCATAGAGCAGATTGGCCGGTTGGGCCGCGGTAGAGAAACCTGTCGCCAGATTGTGAAACAGATCCATGCGACGGCTCCATCAGTTGAAGATCGACGGCCAGACCGGAAGCCGCAGCCCCAGGCCGTAGACGAACACGAGCAGACACAGCGCGATCAGTACGGCCGCATTGGCCAGCGCGCCTTTCCAGGTGAATTCGGCACTGGCCTTGCTCGACACCATGATCAGAACGAACAGCGCGCCAATCAGACCGGCCGGAAAGAGAAGAAGCGCGAACAGGGCCACGGAACCGGTCACCCATGCGAGGCCCTTCCAGTCCCACTGGCGCAAAGGCTGGCATTCGGCCGTCGACTTCATCGCGCCCAACATCACGGCAAGTCCGATGGCGGCGAGCACGATCGCGAGCAGACGGGGAAAATAGCCCGGCCCCATCCGGGCCGCGGTGCCCGCGGGATAGCCGAGCGCCACGACATAAAAGAACATCGCAAAGCCGAGGAACAGTGTGCCCGAAGCAAAGGCCCGCTGATTGCGGATTGAAAGCCCAAACATCATTCTGGTCCCCTCTGGTCCGACGTGCTGCCTGCCCTGTCATCGATTGCTTCCAGCAGGACCGGCACGCCGACCGCACAGGCGTGGACGCCAAGGTGAGCCGTCATCTGGATAACCTGAAGGATTTCTCGCTTGTCGATGCCGAGCCGCAGGGCCCGCCTGATCTGCAGGCGCAGCCCAGGCGGATTGAGACTCGTGAAGCAGCCGCTCAAGGCGATCGAAATCAGGCAACTCGCCTGCTCATCGAGCCCGCCTGCCCCGCGCTCGCCGGCAAGGAGATCGAGCAGCACGGCGAAATAGCCGGGATCGAGCCGCAGCCACTGGTCGCAGAAATCGGGGAAATCCCCGAACTGTGCCACATAGGCTTCGCGCAGCGCCTGCTGCTGGCCGGACAGATCTCCCCCGAGAGGATCGAGCCCTGCCGCCGCAAGTTCCTCGACCAGGATTCCGACACCGACGTTGCAGCCGTCCAGCCCCTGAGCGGTAGCGAGCCGCAATACGTCGATGATTTCCCGCGCCGACGCGCCGTGCTCGAGTGCAAGCCGCGTATGCAATGCCAGCCCCGAGCGAAACAGATGCGTCGCCGATCCATCCAAGGCGACATAGATCAATTCGCACATCTTGCGCGATAGCGGACCGGTTTCCGCGGGATAGCCGCCATAGCTTGCATAGGTTGCAAGGAAAGCCGGATCAAGCCGCAGCAGCCCCTCCGTCCATGGCCGCCAATAGCCGCGGGCGCGGACGAAAGCTTCCTTCAGGGCCTGCTCGTCGGAGGTGAGATTCATGAGGAGTATCCTGCAACAGCTCGACCAGAGCCCAATCCTCGCGATGCACTTGTGCCGCTTGCGTTTTGCGCTAGACGATGTTGGTGGCGGTAATGCCGCCGTCGACCGTCAGCACCTGCGCCGACATGAAGGCGCTGTCGTCGCCGGCCAAAAAGCAGATCGCCCTGGCGATGTCGTCGACGGTGCCGAGACGTCCGAGCGGCGTTCGTGCAATGCGGCGCGCGTCGAGCTCGGCGTTGCGGTTTCGCATGGTGCCTTCGGTCGGAATGGCCGAGGGCGCAACCGCGTTCACCCTGATCTTGCGCGCACCAAGCTCCGCCGCCGCCGCCCGTGTAATGCCCATGACACCGGCCTTGATGCCGCTGTAGACGACGCTGTTCTTTCCCGAGATGAGCCCGGCGACCGAGGCCACATTGATGATCGCGCCGCCGCGTTCGGCGTCCATGGCCTCAGCCGCGGCCTGAATCCCCCAGATGATAGCCTTGAAGCCGATGTTGAGCATGCGCTCCACCGTCTCCGGAGCAATCTCGGCGATGGACTGGTAGCGGACCCACGCAGCATTGTTGACGAGGATATCCAGGCGTCCCTGCTGTTCGGCGAGGCCAAGTACTGCCTGCCGCATGCCTTCCCGGGTCGAGACATCTTGCGGGATGGCGACTGCATGGCCGCCGGACGCCTGGATTGCGTCCACCACCGCGTTGACGAACTCCGGCCTCAGATCGTTGACGCCAACGACAGCGCCACGCGAAGCAAGCTGAAGGGCTGTCGCGCGCCCGATGCCGTTTCCGGAGCCGGTGACGAGTGCAACGCGCCCCACCAACGCCTTGTCATGAGTCTCCGTCATCCCATTTCTCCTATTGTGCTGCCGCTGCTTCAGCGGCCGGCGCGATCTCCGCGACGTAGCGACGGCCGAGCGCGGCGATGAGGCCGCTGGCATCGCCTTGCGCCTGCAGGCTGCGGATTCGGCGTATGTGACGGTGTACCGGCACGTCCCATGTAAAGCCCATGCCACCATGTATCTGCAGCGCGCCCTCGCTGATCGACGTGCCGCATGCCGCCGCGGCGAGAAACGCCGCGTCGCGCTCGAGCGCGCCCGCCAGCTCGCCCAGGCTCCGCGTGATCGCATGGCGCATGCCTTCAAGCCCGAGCTTCTGGCGGGCCAGGGCATGACGGATCGCCTGGTTGTAGGACAAGGCGCGGCCAAACTGACGCCGGGTCGAGGCGTGCTCCTGCGCGAGCGACAGGCAGGCGCCGGCGGATCCGAGGATGGCGGCGGCGCGCAGCACATTGGCGTCCGAGCATAAGCGTGCCCAGGCGCCGTCGCGCAAGATACGCTCCTCCGGAATGGCGACGCTTTCCAGCCGCATGCCGTGCTCCAGCACCGTCAGATCAAGACCAGCCCCCTCCTCCACAACCACACCGTCGGCTTCGATCGAAATCAATGCCGCGCGGTCCGCGCCGATGCGCACCAGCACATGGTCGACCTCAGTGGCGCAAGGCGCCCGGGCAACCCAGCCGTTCAGCAAGACGGTGTCTGCCTCCCGCTCGGCGATGACGCTCCCCTGCCAGGCAATCGTCGCCAGCACTTCGCCGCGAACGATAGCCGCGGCCAGCCGCGGCACGGGTTGCCGCAGCAGTTGACCTAGCAAAATGGTCTCCAGCAGCGGAAAGCCCAGCAACCCCGAAGTTGCGGCGGCGACCACCGGCACGGCGAACGCCAGCGGCAAATCGAGCCCGCCCACGTCTTCATGCGCGACGACGCCGAGCAGTCCGTCGCCGGCAAGGTGGCTTGCCTGCTCCCGCAAGCCCAATCCGGAGCAAGCCGCAACGGCGCGCTCGGCGGTCACGGCAAAATCGGCTGGCTGCAGTCCTTCGCTGGTCGGCGCCATTACTTTCCTCTCGAGAGTTGCAGAATTCGATCGGCGATGATGCCAAGCTGAATTTCGGTTGTGCCGGCGTAGATCGTCTCGGCGCGCGCCTGCAAATAGATCGCTTCAAAACGCCGCCGTGCGACCTTCACTGCCGGTAGCAGCGGCATCGATGCCTGAGCGAGCAGTTCCAGCGCCAGTGCTGCAAAGCGCTGATGCGCCTCGCTCCAATGCAATTTCGCCAGGCTGCCGCGGGCGCCGATCCTGTCGCCGCTCACCAGAGCGTCGACGACGGTCTCGACATGCGCCTTCAGCACCTCGATATCGACGACGACTTCACCGATCCTGGCCGCATAGCGGGAGTCGGCCACGAGTTGAGCCAGGACCGGATCGGTCTTGCAGGCCGAGATCAAATGGCGCAGTTCGTTCTCGAAACGCCAAGCGCGATACATGCGGTTGGTCGCCCGCTCGATCTCCAGCACGCGGATGGCGGCTGCCCAGCCCTCGTTGGGAGCACCGACCGCGTCCGACTGCGGCACCTCGACATCGTCGAAGAAGACTTCGCAGAAGCTCTCCCGCCCGTCGATCGACTTGATGGTGCGCACCCGCACACCTTCGGCATCCAGCCGCACCGCGAACATGGCGAGGCCACGATGCCGGTCCTCCAATGGCCCGGTGCGCGCCAGCACCAGGCAGCGCTGCGATCGGTACGCGCCGCTGGTCCAGATCTTCTGGCCGTTGATCCGCCAATTGTCGCCACTGCGCGTAGCGCGCGTGCGAAGGCTCGCCAGGTCGGAGCCAGCCTCGGGCTCGGAAAAACCCTGGCACCAGATATCGCGCATCTCCAGGATCGCCGGCAGGAAACGCCGTTTCTGCTCCTCGGTGCCGACCGCGAGGATGATCGGGCCAGCGAGCTCCTTGCCGATGGAGTTGACGCTCTCCGGCATCGCGAGCGCACCTATTTCCTGGTTCGCGATCAGGTGCTCGCGCAAGGTCCGGCCGTGCCCGCCATAGGCCTGCGGCCAGGTTATGCCCGCAAGCCCCGTGCGATGCATCGCGGCTTCCCATGCGATCGACTGCTGAAGTGTTGGCGCCACGAACGCCGCGCTGTCGCTGCGAAAGCCCGCAGGCAGGTTGGCGCGGAGCCAGCGACGCATCGCCACGCGATAGGCCTCACCGGACAGGCTATCTGCCGTGACGGCTTCGGGCGGCTCCGTTTCAATCACTGTCATCTTCAATTTCCCGCTTTCGCTGCGTCACTGCGATTTGAGGAGATCGCAAGCGCTCTCCGACGCCGGCCGCCACGCATCCTCGGCGGCAATCGTGCCCGCGATCTCGTAGTAGTCGAAAGTGTATTTCGACTCGGCCGCCGCCTTGATGCGGGCAACGTAAAGCGGACGCATCACCTGCCCGTCGGCGCGAATGCTCACATTCTTCATCGCGAAATCGTCGATGGGCGTGCTCTTCATCCGGCGCATCACGGCGTCGCCCTCGTCGGTATCTGCCGCGGCCACCGCCTTCAGGTAGTGCGTGACGGCGCTATAGGTGGCCGCCTTTGCCTCGTTCAGGATCTGCCCGTTGGCCGCTTCGGAAAATCGCTTGGCAAAGGCGCGGGTGTCGGCCGTCATGTCCCAGTAGAAGGGCGTGGTCAGACGCACGTTTTGAAGGTCTTGCAGGCCGATGCCATGGGTCTGGCTGATCATCAGCCCCAAGGGGACCAGCAGTTGCTTCTGCGTCAGCCCGAACTCCCGGGCTTGCTTGATGGAATTGGCAAAGTCCGCGCCGGAGTTGGCGAGCGCGATCGCCTTCGCGCCGCTCGCCTGCGCCGTCAGCAGGAATGACGAGAGATCCGAGGAATTGAGCGGATGCAGCACCGAGCCCATAACCGTGCCGCCACCGGCCTTGATGAAGTTCGTCGTGTCGGCCTGCCATACCTTGCCGAAGGCGTAGTCGACGGTGAGAAAGAACCAGCTATCTACGCCCTGCGCCAGCAGCGCCTTCACCGTGGCTTTCGGCTGCGCATAGGTGTCCACCATCCATTGCGTGGTCATCGGCGAACATTTGTCGTTGGTGAAGAAAGACCCCGCGGTCCCTGCCAGAAGGTAGGGCTTCTTCCGGTTTCTCATAATGTCTTGCACGGCGAGCGCGATCGAGGAGGCCGAGCAGCCCACGATGGCATCGACCCCTTCGTTGTCGAGCCATCGCAGCGCGATGGCGACCCCAATGTCCGGCTTGTTCTGGTCGTCAGCCGTCACGAGCTCGATCTTCTTGCCGTTGAGGGCGCCGCCGAAATCGCCGACGGCGAGCCGGGCCGCGGCAACCGCACCTGGCCCGCAATTGTCGGAATAGGGGCCAGTCTGGTCGTTCATGATGCCGATCTTGACCACATCGCCGGAAATGCCCTGCGCCGATAGCGGCGACGCGATCAGCAACGCGGCCCCCAAAATCACGATCATCCCACGAGAACGGATAGCCAGCTTGTTCATGCGCATCCTCCTCCTTTGCCTTTTCATGCCGGCTTCGCGGTTCTTCTTCGATTGACGTCAGCCACGTTCCTGCATCTCGCCGTCCGCGCGCGGGATCAGGAGGGCGTCGAGCGCCACGGCGCCCTCGCCTTGCGCTTTCAGAAGCAACGGATTGATGTCGATTTCGGAAATCGCTTCGGCATGGGCCGCGGCAAACCGCGACAGCGCGGCGACGGCCCGCGCCGCCGCCTCGAGATCGGCGCGCGGCCGGCCCCGTGCACCGTTCAGCACCGCGAACGCCTTGAGCGATTTCAGCATCGCCATGGCCTGCGCTTCGCTCACGGGCGCCATCTGCACCGCGGTGTCCTGCAGAATTTCCGCGAAGATGCCGCCGAGGCCGACCATCACCACCGGCCCGAAAATCGAATCGATCCGGCTCCCGAGAATGAGCTCGGCCACGCCCTTGGCCATCGGCGCTACGATCACGCCATCGATCGCCGCCTGCGGCGCCTTGCGCGCGACGCGCTCGAGCATCTGCGGAAACGCGAGCCGCACCTCGGCTTCCGAGGCAAGGCCAAGTGCAACACCGCCGACCTCGGTCTTGTGCGGCAGATCGCGCGAGGCGATCTTCAGCACCACCGGAAATCCGATCTCGGCCGCCGCACGCGCCGCCGCATCGGCATCCATTGCCAACCGTTCGGTGAGCACCGGCACGCCGGCGTCTGCCAGCGCGCCCTTGGCCCCGAGTTCATGCCGGAATGCGTCGGGCGAAAGCGGAGGCGCGCGTTCGATGGCAGGCTGGCTTTGCTCCTTGGAGCGCTTCGCCGCTGCCTGCAATCTCGCCAGCGCGGCGACCGTTGCGCAGCAGCCGTCGAAACTTGCGACCGTCGGATAGCCCATCGCGTGCAATTCCGCGAGAGCGTCCTCTGGACCGTCGACGCACAGAATCACCGGACGATCCGGATATTCCCTGCGGATAAAACGCAACGCTTCCATGTAGACCGAGCGCAGTCGCGGCATGTAGAGCGAGAACGGGAGCGGCAGCACCACCGTGTCACATCGGTCGTCGGCCACGACGGCCGACAGAATCTTCTGCAGGAGATCCGGGCGGCTCGACATTTGCGCCGTGGCGTCAACCGGATTGCGCGCGGAGGCAAACGGCACCAGGTCCAAAATCGTTCGCTGCGTCGCCTCGCTTAGTTCGGGCAGCGAAAGGCCCACCGCCTGCGCCGCATCGGCCAGCAGAACGCCAAATCCTCCCGAAGCCGCCAATAGCGCGACCCGCGATCCCCTCGGCAAACGATCCGGCAACAGGATCGAAGCAGCCTGGCCGAGATCGATCAGTTGCTCGATGCTGTGCACCCGCACCGCGCCGCTGCGGGCGAACATCGCATCGAAAACGGCGTCCGATCCCGCAAGCGCTCCGGTGTGGGAGGCGGCGGCAGCCTGCCCTGCTTCGGAGGTGCCGATCTTCAAGGTAATAACAGGCTTTCCCGCATCGCGCGCTTCTTCCAGTGCGGAAATGAGACGACCGGCATCACGGCAGGTTTCGAGGGCGCACAGGATCACCCTGGTGGCGGGATCGCGCGCAAGCCAGGCGATGCCGTCGGCGATATCGATATCGCACTCGTTGCCGGTCGTTATGAAGCGACTGACGCCGATACCGCGCTGGCTGGCGAGCCGCATCGTGAAACTGCCGAGATTGCCGCTCTGCGACACGATGCCGAGCGAGCCGGCCGCCGGCAGGCTATGTTCAAGCACGATCGAAAAGGTGGCGATCGATTTATCGGCGATACTGACTGCGCCGAGGCAATTCGGCCCCAGCACGCGCATTCCGCTGCGGCGCGCGGCCACACGCAGCCGCTCCTGCATGGCGCGCCCCTTCTCGCCGAGTTCGGCAAAGCCCGAGGAAAACACGACCACGCTACGCACGCCGCGGGCTGCGCATTGCTCCACCGCCTCGGGCGCCTTTTCGGCATCGACGGCGACGATGGCGAGATCGGGTGCTTCCGGCAGTTCTTCCATCGACGGGTAGGCCTGGAGACCTTGCACCGTCGCAGCCTTCGGATTGACCGGATAGATCTGGCCCGTGTAGCCGTAACGGCGCAGCAGCTCCACCGGCCGACCGCCGATCTTGGTTGCGTCTTGCGACGCGCCGATGATCGCGATCGAGCGCGGCCGCATTAGCGCGTCGAGACCTTCTCCCGGGCGCATCGCTAGCGCCCCTTGAACACCGGCGCCCGCTTCTCCAGGAACGCCTGCCGCGCTTCCTTGGCGTCTTCGGTCTTCGACAGCGCCATGGTGATGTTCTGCTCGAAGCGGTAGGCATCGCGCGGCGGCATCAGCTCGACCATGTTGGCCGCCTGCTTGGCATACTCCATCGCAATCGGGCTCTTCGCTGCGATCTCCCTCGCGATCTTCATCGCTTCCGGAATGAGATTTTCGCTGCTGGTGCAGGCCTCGATGATGCCCAGGCGATAGAGTTCGGCGGCGGGGACCCGGTAACCGGTGAAGAACATGCGGCGCATCAGCGAACGCCCGAACAGCGTGTTCAGCATCGCCGCGCCGCCTGCCAGCCCGACATTGATCTCGGGCATGCCGAAAACCGCTTCTTCAGAGGCGTAGAAGATATCGCACGACGCCATCAAGCCGACACCGGCTCCCAGCGCGGCGCCATTGATCGCCGCAATGACCGGCTTGGCGCACTCGCGGATGCAGTTGCCGGTCTCGCGGGTGATCCTGTTGTGGCTGTGAAAGGCGCCGAGCTGCGTCGCATCCGGACGATCCTTCAGATCGGCGCCGCTGCAGAACACCTTTCCGGCCCCGGTGAGGATCGCAACCCTGACATCGCTGCGCTCAGAAATCTCGTCGAACACGCTCACAATGCGCTCGCGCATCGCGCGATTGAGGGCATTAACCGGAGGGCGGTTCAGTGTCACCAGCGCGACGTAATCCGATACTTCGAGGGTGACGATATCGGCGGACATTGGCTTCCTCCCGGTTTCTTGATTGTTTCCTGACCGATCGGTCAGCTTAGCCGCTAGTACCACCGGAAGCTCTAGCTTGCAAGTCTCGGTACGACAGACCTGTTGACTGACCGATCGGTCGGGAACTAGAGTTGGGGCAATCACAAGAACGATTTTGGGAGGGAACCTACATGGCAGACATCAACCGCCGTCAGGCCGCAACGCTCATGGCCGGTGCCATCGCCGCGCCATTTGCCGCGCCTTCGATCGTGAGAGCGCGTTCGTCACAGACCATCTTCATCATCGTGCCCTATGCCAGCGGCGGCTCGATCGACAGCATGATGCGCGCCATCGCGAAGGCGATGTCAGAGACACTTGATCAGCCGGTGCTGGTCGACAACAAGCCCGGCGCCAACGGCATCGTCGGATCACAATACGTGGCGCGCGCGCCAAAGGACGGGTCGGTCCTGCTGGCCGGGGGTACCGGGCCGATTTCATTGAACGTTCTGCTGCGCAAGAACCTGCCCTACAAGCTCGCAGATTTCGCGTCGGTCGCCATGCTCTGCAACGGGCCGCTGTCGCTGACGGTGAACTCGAAGATGCCGGCCACCGATGTGAAGAGCTTCATTGCCTATGCGAAAACCCGCGACAAACCGCTGTTCTATGGGACCCTCGGCCCCGGCAGCGTGACGCATTTGTTCGGGATCATGATGGGCAAGTCGATGGGTTTTGCCGTTACAGACGTCGCCTATCGCAACAATCCGCTATCGATCATGGAGTTGATCTCCGGAGAGTGCGATCTCAATTTCGCAACGCCCGCCGCCGTCATCGAGCATGCCAGGGCCGGCAAGCTGCGCATCCTTGCGGTCTCTTCCGACAAGCGCATGCAAAATCTCCCCGATGTACCGACGCTTGCGGAGTCAGGCCATCCGGAGTTGACGGCCTCGTTCTGGACGGCCCTGCACGCCCCGGCCGGTACCCCGCCAGACATCATCGCCAGGCTGAACGCGGCTGCCAACGCCGCAATGCAGAAGCCGGAGATCGCGAAGCAACTGGAAATCGACGGGCTGCAGGTCGATACGGGTAAACCGGAGTTGCTCGATACCCAGTTGACCAAGGATGCGGCCCTGTGGGGCCCGGTGATCAAGGCGCAGAATATCGTGCTTGAGTGACGATTGCGCCTCCCCTGCCCAGGCGCGCCAGGCACGATCTACGTCGACGAGCGTGATTTTCGCCGCGCCGCCTTGGGGCGGTCGGCTGTCGGAAGATCTACCATTTCGCCGGTCCGCAGGCCATTGAACAGCATGTTGAAGTAGATATCGGCGATCTGTTCGGGGGTTGCCGATTTGTTGGGATTGTACCAGCGATGCATCCAGTTGAGCGAGGACAGGATCAGACGCCCCGCCATCGAAACATCGACGTTTCGAATTTCGCCGGCGTCGATGGCTTCCTGGATCAGGCTGCGCAGAAAGTTTTCGAACCGGTCGCGCCGCGTCAGTCTCTCCTTCTGCCGCAGGCGATCGGGGTCGTTCCAGAACGCGGTCGTCGAAGCAATCCAGGCCCAGCGATAGCGCCGGAAATATTCCGCCGTTGCGATCATGAACGCGCGGATCTTCTGCGACGGCGGCCCGTCAGGGATGCGGTCGCGCACGAACAGGTATAGTTCGAGCGTGGAGCCGACGGCGACACGCGCGTAGATTTCGTCCTTGTTGGAGAAGTGATGATACAGCAGCGATTTGGAAATGCCGCAGGCGACCGCGATGTCGCGCATCGACGTTCCCTCATATCCCTTGCTGGCGAAGAGCCGCCCGGCTTCAGAAAGGATCTGCAGGACTCGGTCGGACGCCTCGGCCTGGTTCGCGATGCCGTCCTTCGTGGTCGATAATTCAGCCATCCCACCTGCAATCCAGCCCGGCCCCAATATTGAAGCGCATACCGGCCGTCACCCTCCGAACGAACGTAGTTATCTACCGACCGATCGGTCAAGCCCACCCGCCGTCTAACCAGAAACGAGCGCCTGCATGTCTCCGACACCCTTCATCACCCGTATCGGCGCCACAAAGGACCAACTCGGCGAGAGCCCGGTCTGGGATACCCGTACGCAATCCCTCTACTGGATCGACGCCATGGCGGGACTGCTTCGCGAACTCAACCCCGCGACCGGCGCGATACAGGAATTTCAGGTTCCCCCTCCTATCGGTTCGATGGCCTTGCGGAGTGATGGCGGCGCCATCCTGGCGCTGCGCCACGGGTTCGCCCGTTACGATTTCGCCAGCCGTACGTTGACCCCGAGCACATCGATCGGGCTTGACCATCCCATGCTCCGCTTGAATGACGGCAAGGCGGATCCCCATGGAAGATTCATTGCCGGCACCATGCACGGCGGCCGGGCTCCGGATGAACGGCCGCTTGGTGGCCTCTATCGTCTGGAAGCCTCGGGAGCCCTGGAGCAGCTCGAAACCGATCTCGCCGTGAGCAACGGCCCGTGCTTCAGTCCCGACGGCCGGACATTCTACCTCGCAGACACTGCCAGACGATTGATCTGGACCTATGATTATAGCCGCGACGGCCCGCTTACCAACAAGCGCGTCTTCGCCAACACGGATGATTTGAATTCGGGTCCCGACGGGGCGACCGTCGATTCCGAAGGCTATCTGTGGTCGGTACTGGTACGTGTCGGCGCCATCGTGCGCTTCGCGCCCGACGGGAGGATCTCGCGCACCATCGAAATGCCGGTCCGCCATCCGACAAGCGTTAGCTTCGGCGGGCCCAATCTGGATGTCCTCTTCGTCACGTCGATTTCCCGCAGCACAAACTTGTCGGACGATCATCCGGACGCCGGCGGCTTGTTCGCCGTCGAAGGTCTCGGTGTTGAGGGCTTGCCGGCCCACACGTTCATCGCGAAGTGAACACTAGCTTGTGTTACTTGCGGCTCGATCCGGATCGCTTGACGCGCAGCGGCACCTGCTCCGCCATGTAGTCGACAAAGACCCTGATCTTTTCCGGCAAATAGCTGCTCTGCAGGAAAGTCGCATAGATGCCTTCGTCAAAGCTGGAATTGGTCACCTGGAAGCCGGGCATGAGCCGAACCAGCTTTCCGCTCCTCAATTCGCCGGCCACCGTGTAGTCGTCGAGCAACGCAATGCCATGCCCCTGCGCGGCCAGATCGCACAGGATGATGCCGTTGTTGCTGCTGAAGGCGGACGGCACGACAATCTCGCTGAGCTTGCCCTTGCGCATGAATTTCCAGACGACGTCGTCCGGGCCCATCCAGTAGGTCAGACAGCTATGCGCAGTCAGATCATCCGGCTGACGCAGCCTCGGCATTCGCGCAACGTAGTCCGGAGAGGCCACCAAAATCCGCTCGCTCCGCAGCAATCTCCGCTGCATGAGACCCGGGTCCTTTGGAGCGGCGATCTGGAAGTCGACGTCGAATTCTTCCTCCCGGAGTTGCGCGCGCCGCTCGCTCAGCCGCAGTTCGACCTTCAATTCCGGATGGAGTTTTTGGAACTCGGGCATTAACGGCGACAGCACCTTGATCCCGAACATGGTCCGCGAATGGACCCGTAGCGTGCCCCGCGGCGCGCTCTGCAGCGCGAGCGCCGCGGCCTCCGCATCCTCGATGCCGTGCAACACCTGCTCGGTTCGCTGGAAAAAGATCTTGCCGGCTTCCGTCAAACCGAGATGACGGGTGCTCCGGTTGAACAGTTGCACCCCGAGCTGCGCCTCGAGCTCCCCGATGTAGCGCGACACCGACGCCGGTGAGAGCCCCGCCCGCCGGCCGGCCGCGGAAAAGCTGCCCTCGCGCACCGTGCTGACGAACAATTCCATGGCCTGGAGCCGGTTCATCGATCTTTTCATTTTCTGCAAAAGAGATGCTCGGACTATGCCAATTGTTCGAAAAACCTCAAGCCCGTAGCTTTGCCTGAAGCGGCCGTACAAGGCCGAAACGTTAAATGGCGAGGAGCGCATCCAATGGAATTTGGCGTATTCATTCTGGCTCAGCAGCGCGGCTATCACCAATCCTCGCAGCAGGTCATCAACAATGCCGTCGAACAGACCGTCGCCGCCGAAGCGGCGGGCTTCGATACGGCATGGTACGCCGAGCACCATTTCAACAATTACAGCCTGTGTCCCTCGCCCCTGATGATGGTTGCGCATTGCGCCGGCCTGACGAAGCGGATCCGGCTCGGCACCGCCGTCTGCGTGCTGCCGCTTTACAATCCGGCGCGGCTGTTGGGCGAGATCGGCTTTGCGGACACGGTCTCGAACGGCCGGCTCGATCTCGGCATCGGCTCGGGCTACCAGCAGTTCGAGTTTGACCGCTTCGGTGTCGACCTGAACGATTCGCATTCGCTGTTCGCCGAGTTCTATGACGTGCTTCAAGCCGGCATGCGGGAGCGGATATTCTCCTATTCCGGCAAGCATCTTCAGATGCCGCCGACTGCCATCGCCGTGCGCACGGTACAGACGCCGATGCCGCCGATCTGGGTGACGTCAGGGCATCCGGAAACGCTCGGCCGCGCCATTCGCGACGATCACAACCTGTTTGTCACCGCGCTCCTCAACGGTCTCGATGCCATCAAAGCGCTACGCGAACGGCTCGAAGGCATTGCCGCCAAGGAAGGGCGCTCGATCGACGACACGCATTTCGGCTTCCTGCGTTGTGCTTACGCCAGCGACAATGAGAGCGAAATCCTCTCCTACCTCGACAATGCCCGCTTTCAGCGCCGGCTGTCGGAAAGCCTGAAATTCCGGCGTGCCCAAAGCGACGACGGTTACCTGATCAAGGAGGAAGCCGGGCCGAACGACATGAGCCTGGAGACGATGCGCAGCAATCTGCCGGTCGGCAGCGTCAACCAGGTGATCGACCGGATGCTGGAAGAGATCAGCATCCTGAAGCCTTCCCATATCGCGCTTCAGACCCAACTCGGCGATTTCGATCAGCGCACGATGCTGCGGCAGATCGAGTTATGGGGCAGCCGCATCATTCCGGCGATCAGGCGAGAACTGGGATCAAGCCGGGCCGGCGAACGCAAGGTCTCCGGCGAAGCCGTTTCGGCATAAGGCAGCCGCGCGGCGTGGAATGGTTATTCCGGAGGCACGGACCATGGGCTGTGAATTGAACCCCCAAACGACCGATTTCCGCTCGGTCGAGGCGACGGAATTTCGCAACGCGATGCGAAGCCTGGCGAGCGGCGTCGCCATTGTGGCCACAGGCAAGGGAACAGAGCGACGCGGACTGACGGTCAGCTCGGTTACGTCGCTTTGCATCGATCCGCCCTGCCTGCTGGTCGGCATCAATACCAGCTCGGAGACTCATGACGCAATTCTCCACAGCGGCCACTTTGGCGTCAGCCTCCTCGGCATGGCCCAGCACGACCTTGCTTTGCGTTTCGCCGGTCGTGGCGGTGTGAAGGGTGTCGATCGGTTCGAGACCGCGGCTTGGAATCAGGGAATCCTGGACGTGCCGGTTTTACGAACATCGATCTGCGCACTGGAGTGTGTGCTGCACCAGCACCAGGTGGTCGGCACGCACGGTATCTTCATCGGGAGGATCGTTGCGACGCGGGACGGTGATGGCGCCCCGCTCGTCAATTTTCACGGCGAGCTTCGGTCGCTATCTGCGTGCTGACGGCATCGCGATAATTGCGTCGGCGTTTGCGCGCCGATCGAGCGCTACCCGCAACTCCGGCCTCGGCAAGGAAATTGAGAGATGATCGTGGAATGCACGCCCGAAGGCGGCGTACGCCTCGCAGAGCCGTTCGATTTTCGCAATTTCAAGCTGGTGCTGAAAGGCACGACCGGTGTCCGACCTGCTTCGATCGAGAGCATCACTTTCGTCGATGACCGCAATGCGCTCGTCCCCATCGACCTTGTCCCTGCACTGCCCGGTCGACCGGATGACGCGGCCTGGGAGGCGGCCTATGCCGACATGATCGAGCAAGCCCGCAGGCACGGCTGGATCGATGCAAACGCAAACGCGATCCGTGCCCACGTCGAAAGAAAATAGCGCGAACCGTTCCCAGCCGCGGAGCCCGCGCCGCATGGCTCTCTTCGGGGCGAAGCGGCCGAACCCCGCCCCGTCGAATCGGGCAGCTTTGTGCCAATATCGGCCGTTCGACGAATGGCCATGCGCTCGTCGTCGATACAGGTCGCAGACCGAACGATGTCGATCTCGCCGCGCTCACGCGCGCGCCGTAAGGCCTTCGTCCACAACCTCGGCAGCCGCCTCCGGTGCGTGAAGTGTGCTAAGTCGGCGTCCATCTGGGCTGATGGCGTTCGACCAGCCGTGGAGAACACCGAGTGGTCGGCCATGGGCGCTCGACGGGCTGCGATCGGGTTGTTAAGCCCGCCCGCCTAGGAAGATTTTGAGTCGAGACATGACCGTTGCGATCGAGATGGGACATACGACGGCAGGCGCCCCGGCTAACCTGGACCTTGAGGAACTGCTGGCGACCCGCCTGCTGGTGCAGGGCAATTCGGGTTCCGGCAAATCCCATCTGTTGCGCCGGCTGCTGGAACAGAGTGCCCCCTGGGTGCAGCAGACCATCATCGACCCCGAAGGCGACTTCGTGGCGCTTTCCGACCGATTCGGCCACCTCCTGATCGATGCCGAGGACCATACCGAGCGGGGCCTGCAGGTCGCCGGCGAGCGAGCGCGCATCCATCGCGTCTCCACGGTGCTCAATCTTGAGGGGCTCGACGCCGAGAACCAGATGCGGCGCGCCGCCGCCTTCCTCGGCGGGCTTTTCGAGGTCGCCCGCGACCATTGGTACCCGATGTTGGTGGTGGTGGATGAGGCGCAGCTCTTCGCGCCGGCAGTCGCCGGCGAGGTTTCGGACGAGGCGCGCAAGCTCTCGCTCGGCGCCATGACGAACCTGATGTGCCGTGGCCGCAAACGCGGGCTTGCAGGGGTCATCGCCACCCAGCGACTGGCAAAGCTCGCCAAGAACGTCGCGGCCGAGGCTTCCAACTTCCTCATGGGCCGAACCTTTCTGGATATCGACATGGCGCGCGCAGCCGACCTTCTGGGCATGGAACGGCGACAGGCAGAGGCCTTCCGGGATCTGGAGCGCGGGCAATTCATGGCGCTGGGACCGGCCCTCTCCCGTCGTCCGCTGGGGCTGCGCATTGGTCCAACGGACACCACGCCGCGCAACGCGACCCCGCGCCTGATGCCTCTGCCGGAAGCGACACTGGACGCACGCGCCATCATCCTGGCAGCGCCGCCGCCCGAGAATAATCGGCCCCAGCGCCGGTCGCCGCCAGACCTCCTCGGCCAGCTCATGGCGGCGAAAGCCGCAGCGCTGGAGATCCGTCCCGAAGCGACGGAGCAGCCGCTCGGCGCTGAGGAACTCGCGGAGCGGCGCGAGCGAGTGGACCGTATTCTGCGCGCCGTCATGGCGGAACCCGAGGCCGGATTCCGCGCCATCGGCGTCCTCTATCAGGAGTTCGTGGTCCGCTGCCGAATAGAGGGCCTCGGTTCGGCCGTGCCGGAGCTAGGTGACTTCCGTCGCATGCTGACGCGCGCCCGCGCCGGGCTCGGCTCCGATGTGGCAGAGGATGATGGGTGGCAGGATGTCTCGGTCCGCGCCTCACTTCTGCCGGAGGATATGCAGGGCGTCTTCATGATGATCGCCCGCGCCGCGAAGGAAGGTTGGCCCTGCCCAGGCGATGCAGCGATTGCACGCGCCTATGGCTCACATTCGTTGCGCCGTGCACGGCGTCTGCTGACCTACATCGAGGAGCAGGGTCTCATCGTTTGCCAACTCGACGGTGCCGGTCGGCGGATCGTAACGCTCGTCGAACTGGCTTGGGCGACGGCACCGGGCGACCCCAATGCCGAGGAACTGCCGGCGGAGCAAGGCTGCGGCGGCTCGACTCCATGATGCGACGGTCGAGCGCGCACTCAGATAATATCACGCATCAAGCCGTAGCTGTCTGCAGCAGAAGACTGCCACGGGGCTTGTGATACACAACTTGATAATGGCGCCCGTCTCGCTCCGCGGTATATGATTCGCAAAAGCCGTTGAGCGCTGCGCTATAGTTCCTTTGACGAGTCTGCGCTGTGGTCGCCGATCGCTTTTGCATGTCCCCCTCAAAAGGAGTTCTGAGCTTGAGCGTTGCCTTCACCAAGGAAGACAGTGCCGAAACTGCGTCGGAGACTTTGCTTCCCGACCGCCCGGTTTCGCCTCATCCGAACCTTGTCACGGAAGCGGGTTTAAAGGCTCTGGAATTTCAGCTCCAACAGGCTCGCGAGGCGTACGAGACCGCGCAGAAGATCGAAGACGTGAATGAACGCCGGCGGCAAGCAGCAACCCCTTTGCGTGATGCGCGCTACTTTGCGGCGAGAGTTCGAGCGGCTCAGGTCATCCCCAATCCGACGTCGACTGACACTGTCGCCTTTGGGAGCACGGTGACGTTCAGGCGAGACGATGGGCGCGTACAGAAATATCGTATTGTGGGAGAGGACGAAGCGGATCCCAAGGCCGGTTCTATTTCCTTCGTATCACCAGTGGCAAGGCTTCTGATGGGCAAAACTGTTGGGGATGTCGTCGGCACATCCGGTCAGGAACTTGAGATCATTGCGATCTCGTAGCATGCCCGCACCCCGCGCCGCACCATTGACAGCCCGCGCTCGGCTGCCTCGGTGGAACACTCCGCGCCCTTGCCCGTTCTCTTCGATTACAAAGAGGAAGGAACTGTCCCATGATGAAAATCGCTATTGCCGTGGCGGCTGCCGCAACGGTGCTGACGACTGCTCCGCTTGTCACTCCAGTTAAGGCCCAAGGCGTCGATGTCCAGGTCGGGCGGGACCGCGACTACGATAGGGACGATCGCCGACGGTACAACTCCGACACCACAGTAGGCGTCGGACCGGGCGGTGTCACCATCGGTCGAGGACAACGTTGTCGTACCGTGACCACCACAGTTGAAAGGGACGATGGCCGCATGATCAAGCGCAAGGAGCGCCGCTGCGACTAAAGCGGCGGAACTGACGTCCGGCCTCTGACCATAGCTCAACTCGGAGCGGGCACCGAACGATGACGCTTGCGTCGCCATCATCTTGTGCGCTGGCGTTCTCCGATCGGCGAAATCCGTTTGACAACCAAAGCATTGACATTGTTGCCCCACCCAGACTCGTAGGGCGCTGGAGAACAGCGCCCTCACTGCGGGGCGATGTCTTCTCCGATCAGGTCTTGGCCTTCTGATCCGAGACCGCCTCGCGAGCCAGTCGCTCTGCTTTCAAACGCTCCCGATTTGCATGGAGCGCCTGTTGGGCGCGTTGATACTCGGAAAGTGCCGCTTTGGCGTCCGTGTCTCTGAAGACCTTTCGAGCTTCCCGTTCGGCCGCGGTCGGCGTCCTCCGCTCGGATATGTGATTGCTCATTTGCTCCTCCGTCGGTCGCAACGGTCCTCGCGCAAGGTGGTACGCGCATCAGGACTGCCAACCTAGGTGGTAGGTTTTCCTCCGGCTTGAATTTTGGGGTGTGAGTGCCAGAGGCAGGGATTCGACGCCTGACGAACCCGTTGGTTCCATTCCGTCTTGGCGGCTTCAAGTCGCATGGCCGGTGCCCCGAACTACGGGCGCGGCGGCCGATGGCGGCGCATCAAGCCGCACGGCGACGCCCTCGAGCTGCGGGCTCGGGGACGGATAAAGCTTCATCACCAGCGGGTCGTGTCCTGGAACGATATGACTTTCGTCCGGCGCAAGTGCCAGCAGGCGGTCGAAGCCTTCCAGCATTTCGCCGATGTGGAGCGCGGTCGTAAACGGACGTTCAGCAGCCATGTTCTCGTAAAAATGGCTGACATCGGAGGCGAGTACGACAAATCCTCGGCGGGTCCTGACCCGAACGAATTGAAGCCCGGCGGAATGGCCGCCGGCCGCATGTACCGTGAGCCCAGGCGCGAGCTCGGCATCGCCATCATAGAACAAGACTCGTCGCGCATAGTTCAGCCGTACAATCCCGCAGATATCGTCGACCTCGAATGAATGCGATAACCTCGGATATCGCATGAAGCGCCCCGTGGCATACGTCAGTTCACGCTCCTGCAGATGGAACCGCGCGTTGGGGAAGCGGTCGAAATTGCCGACATGGTCGTAGTGCAAATGTGTCAGGATGACATCCTCGACCTCGGTCGCATTGATGCCGAACGCGCCGAGCGTCTCCACCGGGCAGCGCAGGAACGTCCTCTTTCGTTTGCTCGATACTTCCGCGTTGAACCCGGTATCGATGACGAAGGTACGACCTCCGCCCCTCGCCACCCACACGAAATAGTCCATTGGCATCGGCCCATCATGCGGATCGCCACCGATGAAATGCTCGCTCCGCCGCGCATCGCGAGTAGCATAACGGATGGCAAACAGTTCGTATTCCTGCTCGGCCATGGTCAGGATTTCGTTTCAACTTCGTTGAACGCTTCCCGCGCGTTTCGGAACGCATCGATGCCCGAAGGGATGCCGCAATACACGGCGACCTGAAGCAGAATCTCCTTGATCTCGTCCTTGGTGAGGCCGTTCTTCAGCGCTCCCTTGACATGCAGCTTCAGTTCGTGAGGCCGGTTCAGCGCTCCCAGCATCGCCAGATTGACGATGCTGCGGGTGCGGCGGTCGAGTCCCGGCCGCGTCCACAACGCCCCCCAGCAAAACTCGGTCGACCACTCCGCCATTGTCCGGGTGAATTCGTCGGCGCCTGCGATGGATTTGTTGACGTACTCTTCGCCAAGCACTTCCTTGCGGACCTTCAATCCCTTGTCGAACAACTCAGTCATCATCGGCTCCTTCCATTGTTTGAGTACGGTGTTTCAACCCGTGCTCAGCCATGCGCCCTCATCAGGCTCGAGACTTCGGCAAGCGTGTCGAGACGCCAAACGTCGTCGATGATGCGATCGACATCCCATCCGCTTCCACCCAGCCGCCCGCAATTGCGTAATTTCGCTTCGATATCGCCATCCGACAACGGGTCGGCAAGACTTCCCTTTGCAGCCATCACGACCTCGCTGAACGTCTCTCCGGACGTCAGTTGGATCGTGACTCGCGCGGCGCCATCCGGAAGCGAAGCGTCAAGCACCGCGCCCACCTTCTGACGCAAGGCCGCGATGTCGGGCCGAAACACGATCGCGTCCGAGAATTCGACGACACCGGCAGCACCCAGCAAGAGCGCGCAGGCGACGCAATGATGAATGCTGACGCGTGCGTCGCGTTCGTTGCGAACCGGACGGTCGCCGCGCGCCAGCAAGAGCGCAGAACCCTGCACCGTGACGGAGGCTATATCATCGACACGCCGGTTCAATTCTGCCCGCAACTTGAAGCAGGCATCGATCACGGCATGGAACACGATGCCCGCCGGATAGGGCTTGTAGGTATTCCTCGCGATCTCCCAAGTCTTGCCGAGACCGCCCGTCAGGCGCCCAAGATCTGGTTCGTCCCCCATGGCGCGAGCCCAGCCGAGCCGTCCTTCAATCGCCCGCGGCGAAGCCGAATAGCCCTCGGCCGCGAGCAACGCCGCGAACAGGCCATTGCGCGCCGCATTGCCGACACTGACATTCTTGGCCGCGGTTGGAAGATTTTCGACAATCCCCGCGGACTGACTGGCCGCAATTCCGATCGCATCTGCGATCTGGCCTGCCGAGAGCCCGAGCAGCCAGGCACAGGCTGCGGCGGCGCCAAACACCCCGCAGGTCGATGTGATATGCCAGCCACGCGCATAATGTCCCGGGGATACTGCGTTGCCGACGCGGCATTCGACTTCCACGCCAAGAATGAATGCGGTGAGAACGGCTTGCCCCGAAAACCCTCGCGGTTGCGCCAACGCCAGCACGGGCGCTGCGACCGGCGCCGCTGGATGAATGATCGTATCGAGATGGGTATCGTCGAAATCGAGCAGATTGGCCGAAATGGCGTTGACGAACGCCGCGCCCATCGCATCGAGCCGTTCCGGACGACCGATCACCGCGGATGTCGCGACACCGCTGAACGGCAATAGAGCCCGCACCGCGCTGGTAACGGCGGGATCATTCGCCGATCCCAGCGCTGTCGCGAAGAAATTCAGGATCGAGCGTTTCGCCTCGTGACTTTGCGTCGCGACATCCATCCACGCGATGCCGGCAATGAAATCGGCGAGCATTGTGCTGGCGCCTTGCGCTTCATCTTGCCGCACGGAGCAAATTCCTCGGACCTCGTTTTTCCGACCCTATTCCGGCGCACCGTGGCGTGTCGACAAGAATCTTATGCTTGACAGATTGACTGACAATCCGGACATTCGACCAAACGCGGCCGGGAGCCCTGCCGCAAAAAGAACAATGAACGCCCGCCTCGGGCGGTACGACAGGGAGCGAGACGATGGCGGGAGAGACGATCGGCTTCGTGGGAACGGGCCGCATGGGCGGGCCGATGGCCGGGCGACTGATGGATGCCGGCTACGCCCTGTGCGTCTACGATACGCAGAGCGAGGCCACCAAGCCGCTCGTCGCGCGCGGGGCGCGCCTTGCAAAATCGCCTGCCGAGGTTGCCTCGTCGGCAGATATCGTGCTGGCGAGCCTGCCGACCCCTGACATCGTCAAGGCCGTCGCACTAGGGCCTGACGGAATCATTGCGGGAAACCGCGCCCGCATCGTGATCGACCTGTCCACCAGCGGCCCCGGTGCGGCCAAACTGATCGCAGAAGGATTCAAACCCAGAAACCTGACGCTGGTGGATGCTCCGGTCAGCGGCGGCATCAAGGGCGCGGTGAACGGCACGCTCGCGGTCATGGTGTCGTGCCCCAAGGACACCTATGAGACGGTGCAGCCGATCCTAAAGCACTTCGGAAAGCTGTTTTATACCGGCGACAAACCGGGCACGGCGCAGACCGCAAAGCTCGCCAACAATCTGATGGCGGCGGCCGCCCTGGTGATCACGTCGGAAGCGGTCGCGATGGGCGTCAAGGGCGGTGTCGACGCCAAGGTGCTGATCGACATCATCAATGCCAGCAGCGGCCGCAACAGCGCGTCCGAAGACAAATTCCCGCGCGCCGTGCTTCCCGGCACGTTCGATTTCGGTTTTACCACCGGCCTTTCTTACAAAGACGTGCGGCTCTGCATCGATGAGGCCGAGGCCATGGGTGTGCCGATGGTGTGCGGATCCGTGGTTCGGCAGATGCTTGCCATCACCAACGCCAAATATGGCGCGTCGTCCGATTTCACATCGATCGCAAAGGTCCTTGAAGAGTGGGCCGGCGTGGAAATGCGCGGCTAGGATCCGGCAAAGCCGAGCGAGGAACGATTGCAATGACGATCGGGTCGAGCGGATCGAACGAGACGCCTCTGGCGCGGCAACTGGCCCGCGCTTCGCTCGCCGTCGATCTCAACCGATTCGATGAACGCGTCATCGCCAAGGCCAAGATTTGCCTTCTGGACTTTCTCTCCTGCGCATTCGAGGCGCGTCATCATCCGTGGAGCCGTCAGGCGATCGGCATCGCACGCCACAACGAGAACGGCGCAACCATCATCGGGACAAGCAAGCTTGCGACGCCAGGCGACGCGGCCTTCGCCAACGCGACGCTCGGCCATGGCTTGGTGCGCGAAGACATGCACGCCGCCAGCATCTGCCATCATGGCGTCGTGATCTGGCCGACGCTGCTCGCTCTGTCCGAGCGAACGCCGCTGTCTGGCGCCACCCTGCTCGCCGCTGCGATCGTCGGCTATGAGGCCGGCGCGCAGATCGGGCGAGCCCTCTTCAACGCCGATCTGGCGCGCCTTTATCGACCGACAGGTCTTGTCGCACCGCTGGGAGCAGCCCTCGCGGCAAGCCGTGCGCTTGGCCTTACCGAAGATGCTGCGACGAGCGCGGTTTCGATTGCCGCCAATACATCGTCCGGCCTGAACGAGTGGCCGCATGCCGGCGGCTCGGAGATGTATTTCCATCCGGGCTTTGCCGCCCGCAACGCCATCGCAGCGATTGAACTGGCGGAAGCCGGCGCCTACGCCTCGGAAACCATCCTCGAAGGCGAAGCTGGAATGTTTGCGGCCTACCGACGCCAGGGCGCGCCTGCCGGCATCCGGTTGTTTGCAGGCTCAGAGCCGGAAATCATGGCCGTCTACAACAAACCGGCGCCGGCCTGCAATTTTGCGCAAACCGCCGCGCAGGCCGCGTTGCGGGCGGCTCGTGAGCTTGAGAATCTGGAAGAGATCGAGGCGGTTTCGATCCTCGTCCCCGAAGCGGCGGCGCGCTATCCCGGCTGTGATTCCCAAGGGCCTTACCGGAATCCGCTGCAAGCCAAGATGAGCATTCCCTTCAGCGTCGCAGCCGTGCTTGCCCGCGGCGCCATTGAAGAGGACAGTTACGCAGAGATCAATGACCCCAAAATCCTGCGTCTGGTCGAGCGAACCGATCTGCAATGCGATTCCAGTTTCACGGCCGCCTTCCCGGCGCAGCAGGGCGCCGAAGTCTCGATCGGCCTGCGTAACGGAAAGGCGATCCGGCAACGCCTCGACAATGTCATAGCGGCCACGCCGCAGGAAATCCGCACCCGCTTTCGACAGGCCGCCACGGACGCCATCGGCGGTAATCGCGCGCGCGGTCTGGAGGAGCTTGTCGACGGCTGCGAACGGCTCCCGGACAGCGGCGTCATCGCCAAGCAGTGCCGGCTTGAACCGGCAGAGCGGCTGCTCCGGCCAGCTTCGTGATGACTGGACAAGAAAAAGGAAACGCAATGACCAAACCGGGACCGATGATGCCGGCAGCAAGCCCAGGACCCACATCCTCCCGTGTGATGCGAGGTGAGCGGTGACCGCAGCGCTGGAAGGCTTTCTGCAGGCCTTGACCGCCGGACTTCTGATCGGTGCGGTCTATGGCCTGATGTGTGTCGGGCTCGGCCTGATTTTCGGCGTCATGCGGGTCATCAACTTCGCCCAGGGCGATTTCATGATGCTCGGCATGTATGCGGCGTTCTATTTCTTCACCGCGCTCGGCGTGCAAGCCACTTTCGGCAACGCCTTTGGGCCGTTCGTGGCTATTCTCCTTGCCGGTCCAGTGCTCGCGGTGTTCGGTTACGCGATCCATCTCGTCCTGATCTCGCGCGTATCGGGCACGCGCACCACCTCCCTCGAGGGTGAAGGTCACTACGCCCAGCTCATTCTGACGCTTGGGATCGCGCTGATCCTGCAGAACGGCGGCCTGATCGTGTTCGGTTCGGTGCTGGCGTCGATCCGCACGCCGCTGTCGAGCTCGGCCTGGGAGCTCGGGCCCCTGTTCAATGACATCAGTGTGTTCGTCAACAAGGCGCGCGGCATCGACGCTGTGGTCTCGCTGGTAACGATGATACTGCTGACCCTGTTGATCACGCGATCGCGGCTCGGAAAGTCGCTGCGGGCCGCAGCCGACAATCCGACGGCGGCAACCTATATGGGGATCGACGTCGATCGCGCGCATCGCGTTGCCTTCGCGCTCGGCACCGGCATAACAGCGATTGCCGGCGGCCTGCTCGCCACCAATTATCCATTTCATCCCTTTGTCGGCGTCGAATACGTCATCGTCATGTATGCCGGCGTCGTGCTCGGCGGCATGGGCAGCATCATCGGCGCCTTCTGGGGCGGCATGACCATCGGCCTGGTGCAGCAGATGTCGACGCTGGTGCTGCCGACGCAACTGCAGAACGCCGCGATCTTCGTCGTCTTCCTCCTGATCATCTTCTTCCGTCCGCAAGGCTTCTTCGGACGCATGGTCGAGAGGACGTGACGATGCAAAACCTGCGATCGCTCCTCCCCATTCTGATCTTCACAGCGCTCTATGCCGTGCTGTCGCTGAGCGTCACCAATTCGTACTACCAACTGGTGATGACGCTGGTGCCGGTGTGGGCGGTGTTCGGCCTGTCGTGGAACCTGCTCAGCGGCTACACCGGCCTGATCTCGTTCGGCCATGCCGCGTTCTTTGGAATTGGCGCCTACACCACAGCGCTCGGTCAGATCTATTTCGACCTTTCGCCGTGGATGCTGATCCCGATTGCAGCCATGCTCGGCGGCATCGCCGGGTTCCTGATCGGATTTCCGACATTCCGGCTGTCGGGACACTACTTCGCGCTGGCGATGCTCGCCTATCCGCTCGCCATTCTCTACGTGTTCGAATGGCTCGGCTTCCAGGAAGTCACGTTGCCGATCAAGCGCGACAATCCGATCGCCTACATGCAATTTGCGGATCCCCGTCTCTACACGTTGCTGGCGCTCGCCATGATGCTAGGGACGATCCTGCTCACCCGGGTGATCGAAAAATCGCGGTTCGGCATGGCGCTGCTGGCGATCAAGCAGAACGAAGCCGCGGCCGAAGCAGCCGGCATCAACACGCTGGCCTGGAAGCTGCGCGCGATCACCCTGAGCGGAGCGATTGCCGGGGCAATCGGCGCCTTCTACGCCGTCGTGCTGCTGGTGGTGACCCCGCAATCAGTGTTCGGCATGCTGGTTTCCGCGCAGGCGCTGACGGTCGCCATGTTCGGTGGGGTAGGAACAGTCTGGGGACCGGTGATCGGCTCCGTGATCCTGATCCCGCTTGCCGAAACGCTCAACGCAGAAGCAGGTTCGCGCTTTCCCGGCATTCAAGGCGTGATCTTCGGACTTGCGATCATATCCGTCATCCTGGTTGCGCCTGAGGGACTGTTCTGGAAACTGCGCGATTTCTTGCGGAAGCGAGTGACCTCACCCGCTGTAGCGAGCCCGAGCGCGCCGGTTCAACCTGCTGCCGCCATCGCCAATCCGTCCCGTCCGGAACGATCCAGGGGCGCGGGCGAAGTGGTGCTCGAAGTCCGCAACCTGTCGCGCTCCTTTGGCGGGCTGAAAGCCGTCCAGAACGTCAGCTTCAAACTGCGGCGCAACGAGATCCTTGGAATCATCGGTCCGAACGGCGCCGGAAAGACCACGCTGTTCAACCTGCTGAACGGATTCCTGCGACCCGGCACCGGCGAGGTTCTCCTCGACGGGCGCGACATGTCAGGCCGCAAGCCGCACGAGCTCTGCGAGGCCGGTATCGGCCGGACCTTCCAGATCATGCGCCCGTTCTTGCGTATGTCGATCTCGGACAATGTCGTTGTGGGCGCCTATGTCCGCGCGAAAACAGACGCCGAAGCCAGGCAGTTGGCGACCGAGGCGATCGCGCGTGTCGGCCTGTCCGATATTGCCGACCGCATCGCCGGCGAACTCACGACCAAGGAGCTGCGGCTGATGGAATTGGCCCGCGCGCTCGCCGGGCAACCGCGAATCCTGTTGCTCGACGAAACACTGGCGGGCCTCGGGCATGACGAAGCCAACGAGGTCGTGGCGGTGATCCAGCGTCTCGCCCGCGACGGCATGACGATCGCGATCATCGAGCACACCATGCAGGCCATGGTCCGCCTGGTCGATAGTTTCCTCGTTCTCGACCATGGCGCCGTCATTGTGGAGGGCGAACCGGAAGCCGTCACGCGCGACAGCCGCGTCATCGAGGCCTATCTCGGCAAGAAATGGGTGGCCCATGCTCCACATTGAAGGGCTGACCGCCGGCTATTCGGCAATTCCGGTTCTGAACGGCGTCTCGATCAAGGTCGAACAGGGCCAGTTCGTCGCTATCGTCGGCCCGAACGGCGCCGGCAAGACCACGCTGTTCAAGGCGATCTCCGGAATCGTGCGGCCAAGCGCCGGTACGATCACCTTCGAGGGGACCGACCTGTTGTCGGTTCATCCCGCGCGTCGTCCCCATCTCGGCATCGCCCATGTTCCCGAAGGCCGCCAGGTTTTTCCCTCGCTCACCGTGATGGAAAATCTCGAGATGGGCGCGATGACCGAAGCAGGCCACCGCGACTGGAAGCGCAACATCGAGCGCATCTTCGACTGGCTGCCCGTGCTCGCCGAGCGCCGCGACCAGTTCGCGGGAACGTTGTCAGGCGGACAGCAGCAGATGCTGGCGATCGGCCGGGGATTGGCGTCTTCGCCAAAGCTTCTGATGCTGGATGAACCTTCGATGGGGCTCGCACCCACTGTAGCCGATTTCATCTTCGAACGGCTGATCGAGATTCGCCGGCAGTCGAAGCTGACAATCCTGCTGGTCGAACAGCGCGTGGCGGAAGCACTGGAATCCGCCGATCACGGCTACGTCCTCGAAGCCGGCCGCGTCGCGCTCCAGGGCAACAACGAAACCTTGCGCGCGGACGACCGCGTGCGCAAGGCCTATCTCGGCATGTGACAACGAACGATCAACAAGCCATTGGGAGGAAAAATGAGCCAGCAAAGAGAAGCCAACAAGGCATCCAAAAAGTCGCTCACGCGCCGGACAGTGCTTTCCGGCGCGGCCGCCATGGGACTTTCGACGATCGCGCGGGCGCAGGCGCCGGCCGAGGTCAAGGTCGGCCTGATCGTGCCGCTTTCCGGCATCTATACCCGCCCTGGCCAGGTGATGCGCATGGGCGCGGAGATGGGCATTGAGCACATCAATGCGCAGGGCGGCATCAAGTCGCTTGGCGGCGCCAAACTCAAGCTGGTCGTGATCGATTGCGGCGATACCACCGAGAAGGCCAAGAACGCCGCGCAGCGCATGGTGGCGCAGGAGACCGATCTGGTCGCCGCGACCGGATCATATCTCAGCTCCTTCACGCTGGCGGTCACCGAGGTCACCGAGCGCGCCGAACTGCCGATGCTCACCCTCTCTTATTCGGACCTGCTCACTGAGCGTGGCTTCAAATACATCTTCCAGACCGCGGCACCCGCAAGCCGGCAGTCGGAACTCGGCCTGCCCGAGCTGATGAAGCTCGCCGAGAACGCATCGGGCAAGCGTCCGAAGAAGGTCGCGATGCTGATGGACAATACGGCGACGTCGGTTGCGACCGCGAAGGCGCTGAAGGAGAAGATCTTCGCGCAGGAAGACCTTCAGTTGATCCTGGAGGAAGTCTGGACACCGCCGCTTTCCGACGCCACGCCGCTGATCCAGAAGGTCAGGTCGGCCCGTCCC
Organism: Bradyrhizobium sp. AZCC 1719; assembly: GCF_036924525.1. NCBI lineage: Bacteria > Pseudomonadati > Pseudomonadota > Alphaproteobacteria > Hyphomicrobiales > Nitrobacteraceae > Bradyrhizobium > Bradyrhizobium sp. AZCC 1719. The sequence continues at coordinate 7,120,005 of NZ_JAZHRU010000001.1, forward strand.
GACCTGCTGCTCTTCATGCCCAATGCAGTATCCGACGCCAAACTCGGCCTTGAGAAAATCAACGAGTTCGGACTGGGCCAGGGCAAGATTCCCACGGTCTCGTTCTCGATCACGATTGCCGAACCAGACATGCTGCAAAGCGTCAGTCCCGAAGTCGTCCAGGGCATCATGACGGTCGTCGCGAACTGGGGTTCGAAGGGCCATGAGGAGCTGATCGCCGAGCTCAAGGCCAAGTACAAGGAGCCCTGGATGACGCAGAACGTCATCTCGACCTATGGCGACATGTGGCTGATGAAGCTGGCGCTCGAGAAGGCCGCCAAGGCCGATCGGCGCGCGGTTGCGGAAGCGTTCCGGACAATGGATGGCGGCCCTTCGAAACACTACCCCGGCGGTCAGTTGAGGTTCGATGAAAAGGGCCGTCGGGTCGGCGCCGGCGTGGTGGTCGTGCAGTGGCAGTCGGGTGTGCCCGTCACCGTCTATCCGCCCGATCTCGCGCAGGCGGCGCCTTTCTGGCCGAAGAAGTCTTCCTGATCTGAACAAGCCTCTCGGAGATTTTCAAGGAGTCATTGTCATGAGCAAGATTACGCGACGAACGCTGCTTGCCGGCGCCTCGATCGGACTAATGGCACCCCGTGCGTGGGCGCAAGCACCATCTGAAGTGAAAGTTGGATTGCTGGTGCCGGTCTCCGGTCTCTATGCACGGCCGGGGCTGGTGATGCGCCATGGGGCCGAGATGGCCGTGGACCACATCAACGCGCTGGGCGGCGTGAAGTCGCTGGGCGGCGCCAAGCTCAAGCTGGTCGTCCTCGATTCCGGCGACACGACGGAAAAGGCGAAGAACGCGGCGCAGCGCATGGTGGCGCAGGAGCCAGATCTGGTGGCGGCCAGCGGCGCCTATCTGAGCTCGTTTACGCTCGCGGTCACCGAAGTGACGGAGCGCGCCAATCTACCGGTCCTCACCCTCTCCTACTCCGATCTGATCACCGATCGCGGCTTCAAATACGTCTTCCAAACGTCTGCGACCGCCGGCTCCCAGGCCAAGCAGGCCCTGCCGCAAATCGTGAAGCTTGCCGAAACCGCTTCCGGCAAGAAGCCCAAGACGGTTGCGATCGTCACCGACAATACCGGTGCATCGGTCGCCTCGGCGAAGTCGATGCGGGAAGGCCTGCTTGCCGAAAACGGGCTGCAACTGATCGTCGACGAAACCTTCACCCCGCCGCTCGCCGACGCCACCTCGCTGGTGCAAAAGGTCCGAGCGGCAAGGCCCGACCTGCTCTTCTTCCTGCCGACCGTGATTTCCGACGCTAAACTGCTGCTCGAGAAGATGAACGAGTTTGGCCTGGGACAAGGCAAGATCCCGACCATTTCGTTCGGCATCGCCATCGCCGAGCCCGACATGCTGCAGACCGTCAGCCCGGAATTGCTGCAGGGCGTGCTCACCTGCGTCGCTAGCTGGGGCGCCAAGGGGCACGAGGCGTTGATCGCCGAGCTCAAATCCCGCTACAAGGAACCGTGGATGACGCAGAACGCGATCTCCACCTATGGCGACATGTGGATCATCAAGGACGCGCTGGAGAAGGCCGGCAAGGCCGACCGGGTCGCGGTCGCCGACGCGTTACGCTCCATGGACGGCGGCCCCTCGAAATATTATCCGCTCGGCGAGATCAAGTTCGACGAAAAAGGCCGTCGCGTCGGCGCCGGCATGACCATCGTGCAGTGGCAGTCCGGCGTACCCGTCACCGTCTTCCCGCCGCAACTGGCCTTGGCCCAGCCGTTCTGGCCCAAGAACTAACCCTCAAGGATCTGGAAACCGTCATGGACAAGGCAACCTACGACCGCGGACTCAAAATTCGCAAAAGCGTTCTCGGTGATGAATTCGTCGACAAAGCCATTGCGACGGCCGATGACTTCAATCGTCCGATGCAGGACCTCACGACGGAATACTGCTGGGGCTATGTGTGGGGCCGTGACGGCCTTTCGCACAAAACTCGCAGTTTCCTCAACCTCGCGATGCTGTGCGCGCTCAATCGCCCGCACGAGCTCAAGACTCACGTTCGGGGCGCGCTGACCAACGGCGCCACCCGCGAGGAAATACGCGAAGTGTTCATGCAGGTCGCAATCTATTGCGGCGTGCCGGCCGGCGTCGACGCCTTTCGCAATGCGCGGGAAGTCTTCGCCGAGCTGGATCAGAAGAAGTAACCGGAGCCGCAACCGCGATGCTGAAGGGAAAGCGGGCACTCGTGACCGGCGCGACGGCAGGACTGGGACTTGCCGTAGCGGAAAGCCTTGCCGGTGCGGGCGCCAACATCGTCCTTCATGATCTCGTCGACCCCAAAGCGACGGCAGACCAGCTTCGCTCCCGCTTTGATGTCGAGGTGACGAGCGTTGCCGCGGACCTGTCGCAGCGCGCATCCATCGAAGCCATGATGGCCGATCTGCTCGGGCTGGGCGCAATCGACATCCTGGTGAACAACGCCGTGGTCCGGCATTTCGCGCCGGTCGAGAATTTCGCACCGGAGCGATGGGACGAAGCGCTGGCCGTCAATCTGTCGGCGCCGTTTCACCTGATCCGCCTGGCATTACCTGCGATGAAGGCACGCAATTGGGGCCGCATCATCAACATGGCCTCGATCTACTCCACCCGCGCCGTGGCCGACCGCATCGACTACGTGACAACCAAGACCGCCATCCTCGGCATGACCCGGGCCGTCGCGATCGAAACGGCAACGAGCGGAATCACCTGCAACGCGATCAGCCCGGGCACCCTACCGACGCCGGCGATCCAGCGAAAGATTGCATCGATTGCAGCCGATGAAAGCCGGGCCGTTGACGAGACGACGCGCGACTATCTGGCGGCTCGGCAGCCGAGCGGACGGTTCATTGGGATGGAAAGCGTCGGAGCGATGGTTGTTTTCCTTTCCAGCCCGGCTGGACAGGACATCACCGGCGCGACCCTGCCGATCGATGGAGGCTGGGCCGCCGCATGAGCACGAATGTCCGATTGCGGAGATGATGATTCTGCCCGTAAATCGCTATTGAACCAATGCCGGTACCAGGGCGGTAGACGATGAACAAACGCGGTGAATTGCAATTCACGCTTCGAATCGAGGACGTTCCGACCGTTCGCTCGATGGTCGCGCAAAAGCTGCGCGGAGCGATCATGTCGGGAAGGCTGAAGCCGGGCCAGCGCCTGGTCGAACGGGAGCTTTGCGAGATGATGGGCGTGAGCCGGCCGTCCATCCGCGAGGCGCTCCGGGTGTTGGAGGCGGATGGTCTCGTCAAGACGGTCCCTCACCGCGGTCCGGTGGTCAGCACCATCAGTCTCGAGGAAGCAAAGCAGTTGTACGCGGCGCGCGCCGTGCTCGAAGGATTTGCCGGCCGTGAATGCGCCCGTCTCCGCGATCCGGACGTGGTACGCAGAATTGGGGAAGCGCTGGCGCGGCTGAAGGCGGCATTCGCCGAGGGCGACTTGACCGCCGCCCTGGAAGCCAAGACGGATTTCTATGCGGCAATGATTGGCGGCTGCCAGAACGCCTTCATCGAGCGAATGCTCAGACCGCTGCACGACCGCATTACGCTGCTGCGGATTACCTCGATGTCGCATCCGAAACGTATCAACAAGAGCTTGCGCGAAGTCACCGCGATCTGGCGCGCGATCCAGAGTGGCGATCCCGATCTCGCCGAGCAGTGTTGCGTCGACCACGTCAAGGCGGCCGCGGTGGCCGCGCTCAGCATGATCGAGCAATCATCCGCTCCAAAGGAAAAAGCAGTGGCGGAGGAATAGCCGGAACCGGCCAAGGCTTCTTGACAGACCGACGGCAGATAGGAAATTGCAATGAAGTTCTTCAAGACGATTTTTCTGTTGCTGTTGCTGTTGTCGTTGCGGGCGCCACCGGCTTTCGCACAGGAATACCCGAACCGGCCGATCACCCTCGTCGTTCCGTTCTCGGCCGGCGGACCTGGCGACGTGATCGCGCGGCTGCTTGGAACATCGATGAGCGCAACGCTGAAGCAGTCGATCGTCATCGAGAACGTCGTGGGCGCCGGCGGCACGATCGGAACCAATCGCGTCGCCAAGGCAGCGCCGGACGGATACACGCTGCTGCTGATGCATGTCGGCCAGGCGACCGCACCGGCGCTCTATGCCAAGCTGCCGTTCGACCCGATTGGCGATTTCGCGCCGATCGGTCTCGTCACTGATGTTCCGATGCTTCTGGTGGCGCGAGCGAATTTTCCAGCAAAGGACCTGAAGGAACTTGTCGCCTATGTGCGTGCCCAAGGCGACAAGGTCACCTACGGCAATGTGGGCCTCGGCTCCGCCTCGCATCTTTGCGGGCTGATGTTCATGAACGCGATCGACGCAAAGCTCACTCCGATCTACTACAAAGGCGGTGGACCGGCGCTCAACGACATCATCGCCGGTCACATCGACGTCTATTGCGATCCTGCAACCGGGCCGACGCCCCATATCCAGGCCGGCACCATTCCTGGCTACGCGATTACCAGCAAGAAACGGGCGGCGACCCTGCCGAACGTGCCGACCTCGGCAGAGGCTGGCGTACCGGCGTTCGACGTTACCACCTGGTACGGAATGTATGCGCCGCGCAACACGCCCAAGCCGATTGTGGACGCGCTGGTCGCCGCCTTGCAAAAGGCGCTCAAGGATCCGCCGCTGGTCAACCGCTTCGCCGAGTTGAGCATGACGCCGGTCGAACAGGAGCAGGCTACGCCCGCGGCGCTCGATGCGTTCCTTCGAGCCGAAACCGCCAAGTGGTCGCGCATCATCAAGCAAGCGGGTATCGAGCCTCAATGACTCAACTCCCTTCACCCTTCAATCGGGGAGCAGGCTGGCTCATCGTGCAGAACGGCCGGGCTGCATCGCAAAGGTATTGCGCCTTATCACGCGTCATCGAGAACTACTGGGCGGGGGGTTGAGGATGCGGAGCAAACTGGGATCGTTCTGCAGGGTGTGAACACTAATCCCTAGGCCCCCGAGCGCATAGACGCCGATCGCAATCCCGCCGACGGCCCAATATCCCGTGGCGATTCCGCCGGCCCCGAGGCCTAGCGCCAGCGCCATTCCACCAATGCACAGGATGCCGAGGCTGACGCCGCCGAACGCCACCACGCCCATCGCAACCCCACCAAAGGCGGCGAAGCCGACGGCGATATTACCCACAGCAATGATGCCGCGGGCGGGCCTTAAGCCGACAAGCCACGTCGGGCCAAGCATGACGTGGATGAGCGGCAGACCGAACAGAATTGTCTGTGACTTGTATTCATAGAAGTACGGCGGCCGTCCTGCCCACGCGCCGCTCGCCGCTGTTGCGGAACTTCGTTCCCGCAAAGGCCTGCCGCATTCGGGACAGGCCGTCGCCTGTTCGCTGATCTCCCGGCCACAATCCGCGCACCGCACCAAAGTCATCCTGGCATCTCCCGCTGTCCTGATGTGCAGGTTGCCCCATTTCTTAAATCGGAGCTGAATCAGTTCCACATATGAACGGCGATGAGCCAGCCCGTTCGTTCGCGCGCGAATATGTTCAGCCAGTTGCCCTTGTAAGGACCGCCACCGCCGAGTCCCCGAAGTGTCCAGCGGCCCGACGCGACCAGAGAGGCATCCTTCGCGAACACGTCACCAAGATCGACAACATAGTCGCGAAAGCCTTGCGCGCGGATATCGGCAAAGAACGCGCAGATCGCCTCCGCGCCGACGACGGTCGATCGTCCGGGCGGCACGATCCGCGCGTCCGGAGTGTAGAAGCGGGCCAGATCGGCGACCTTGCCTGAGTTGAATGTGTGAGCCCACTCATCGACGAGGGTTTGCGTCTGTTGCTGCATGATTGACGATTTCTCCCTCATCTGTGTGCGAAATCATCGGGCGCGACGGCCTGCTGTTGTGCTACGCCAAGCAGAGGCCAGAAGACCCAGTCCTCAAGCGGACAGAGCGGCGTGATGGTCCCGTCCACACCGGCTGGTCGGATGCGCACGCTATCCGTCGACGGGTAGTCGAGCACAATGCGCGTCGCTCCGAGCCGACGGGCAAAGCTCTGCGAGCCGGAGATCGTTTCGACCTGAAGCGCCGCTCGCGGCCCATGGATGAGCAGGAGGCGCGATCGGCCGCGCTCTTTCCTTGCCGCTTGGGCGAACGCCTCCGGCGGCATATCGGTCAGATAGTAGATGACTGTGTCTGGCGTCGTGAGGCGCGCGAGGCGTGGAAACCAGTGCCCTTGGAGCGGGAGCAACACCAGAGCGATGCCGTGCGCCCGGCGCAACAGGTCGGCGATGATGCGCAGCCGCGGCTCGGGCCGCTGACCCTGATGCAACAGGACCACCTGACTGAACCTCCGGTTCTTGCCAAGAAACGCCGCAAGCCGAAACAGCACGGAGAAGACGCAGACATGGTGGATCGTATCGACCCAGAGTGGACCGAAACCGTCGAGCCCGCGCGCCTCGCGAACGTGGAGCGTATGCTCCACTGCGCCGAGATATCTCATCACCTGATCCGTCGACATGTTCTGCATGACCAGCGGCTCAAAGGCGAAATCGATGATGTTCAGCGCGGCCTTCCGGTTGACTGCGTCAGGCAAGCTCATGACGCCGCTGCGTGCGCGCAAGAGCATGTGGTCGAGGCGACTCCCGTCGACCTGCGCGATCAGGCGGTCGCGCACATGGCGGCTTGCGCTACTGGCGGCGAAGGCGTTGGCGACAAAGGTGTCGAACCTGTCGGCGGTCAGATCGAAGGCGCCAGCCGGCGTAATCGCGTTCACGGCTCTGAGCTCTCCAGCACCCCATCCGCTCCGGTCGGCCGGTGCGAACGCGCAGCCTCCAGCGCCGGTTCACCGGCAAAGAGCATCGCGCTGTCGATCTGCCGTCCGTGCAACACACTCACCTTTTCCAGCACGCGCGCCTGGGCAGCCTGCAGCGTGTCCAGCGAATGACGCTCGCCGGATTGCCTGGCCTCGACGGTCGCTTCCTCAGGGACCCATTGCTCGGCCGAGACCACACCGAGATCCTTGGCACGGCTAAAGATGTATTCGGCCGTATTCCATTTCCAGCTCGGACAGGGCAGCGCGGCCTCTGCCGGATTGCTGTAGATGAAGCGATGTGCACAGAAGCCACCGCACATCGGCAATATCTTGCACGAGGCGCAAACCGGGTTGTCGAACGGCGTCCAATGGGACCACAGGCTGGCATTGACGCTATCGTGGAGCTTGTCCGGCTCGAAGATGCTGCCCGTCCGCTTGCTGGGATCGTGCGCCGTCTCCCAGCACTTGTGCACGTCTCCCTCGCCCGACACGACATAGCCGCCGTGCGAGGCCGCCACGCACATTCCGGCGAATCCGCTCGACGGCGTCTGGATGGATGCGAAGCCAAGACGGCGCGCGCGTTCCTCCAGAGCGAGCACCTTGCGATTGAATTCCGCGCGCGAGAGCCGCTCTTCGAAGGCGCTGCCGCTCTCCGGCGTTGAAGCCTCGATCGGCGCGAAGTAGACGCTGAAGTTGCCGCGCTTGGCGAAATTGCGCTCGACGAAACAATCGAGCATGGCATTGACGTTGTCGACGTTGGTTTGGCCGACATTGACGCGCGCATTGATCGAGATTGCAGTCTGGTCCAGCGCTTCGGCGATATTGTCGAGGATGCGGTCGAAGGTGCCGTGCCCTGACGTCAGGGGCCGCATCTTGTCGTGGGTTCCACGATCGCCATCGATGGTCACCTGCACCCAGCGAACGCGACGCGTGTAGAGCTGGGCGGCCATTTCGCCGTTCAGGAACCAGGCGTTGGAGACGATTCCGGCGCTGTAGGCGATTTTGTGCTTGTCGCAATAGGAGATCAGCAGGTCCGACAGGCGAAAGATCGAATCCTTGCCCATCAGGGGCTCGCCGCCGTACCAGACGACACTCAGCGATCTGAGATCCTTCTTTGCCTTGACGAAATCGACGATGGCATTCTGCACGTCGGGCTTCATCTTCGTCGTCGGCTTGTTCAGGCCCTGGAAACAGTATCCGCAGGCGAAGTTGCAGGCCATGGTCGGCGCGATTGTAAGCGTGAGGCTGCCTTTGGCGCTCCGTGTCGCTTCGTAACTGTCGCGCACGACGGCAAACTCGTCGACCATCGCACCCACCACGTGACCACCGCCGACGAGCGCTTCGAGCAACAGGTGGTCGCTCACCTCTCTGCCTGAGAACGCCGGTCGTTCGGCCAACCCGCGATAGATCCCGGCCTCGCCATCGGACAGCAGGATGAGCGACCGTGTCCGCGAATTGAAAAGCAGCGCGGCGCCATCGGCAAGCCTGACCGGAATGTCGTAGCGCGAGACTTTGTAGCGGCTCGCGCCCGGCTCCCGCTGGCGGCCATGAACGGTCGCCAGCGTCTGCCGGGCCGCCGCCTCCAGCGCATCGGCTCGCGCAGAATTCTGCGCCGGCAATGCGATCTCGGCGGCCTGCGGCTCGCCGTCCTGGGAAACCTGGCATTCGAAATCTGGCATGGCTCGGTCCCGTGCTGGTTAGCGCATCTGCGACGGGGCGGATCGTGCCGCCGCGATCTGCGCCAGTGTTGTTTCCGCCAGGTTGGCAAGCATGTCGTTCCACAAGGCGAGGAAAGCATCCGCCCGGATCGAGGCATCGGCGATGGCGGTGCCGGAGGCCTCGTCGAGCGGCAGCCCGGTCAGCGTGACCACCCGCCGGTTGACCGCCATGATAGTGAAATCTCCATGGCGGCCGATTCCGGTGATACGCAGAGCGAACCGGCCGCCCAGCGCTTCCAGATGGCGAACATCGTAGAGCTGTGGCAGCAATCCGAGCATCAGATGGCGGAAGAACGCGAAGTTTCCCGCCGCTCCGGCCGGGCTACGCCACGCGCCCTCCAGCAGCACCTCCGGCGTGAGCCGCACGCCTGACATGAAGCTCGCAAGCGCGATCGGATTCGACACGTAGCGGCGGCCCGCCGCCGCGATCTCGCGCATGGTGATGCGCGCGGTGTGGTTGCGCATGTCGACCATCAGCATGATGGCAGCACCGGGATGACGTTCACCGCGCAGAACGAAATTGGATCCAGCACCGGCGCATCGACGCCGCAGACGCCGCCGAGATTGGCGGCACACACGCCGGTATCGACGCCGCAGGCGTCGGCGCCCGCTTTGGCGGCGCAGGCATCCGCATCGGCCGCGCAGGCATCGAGCGAAGCGTTGGCCGCGCAAGCGTCGGCATCGGCGGCGCAGGCATCCGCCGACGCGTTGGCGGCGCACGCATCGGCATCGGCCGCGCAGGCCTCCGCGACCGCATCGGCCGCGCAGGCAGCGGCGTCAGCGGCGCAAGCTTCGACGGCCGCGTCGGCGCCGCAAGCGTTGCTGTCCGCCGCACAGGCTTCAGCGCCTGCATCGGCGCCGCACACATTGCCGTCAGCCCCGCAAGCTTCGACGGTGGCATCCGCGCCGCACACGTTGCCGTCCGCCACGCAGGCCTCCGCGCCTCCATCGACACCGCAGGCGTTGCCATCAGCCGCACAGGCTTCGACAGTGCCGTCCGCAGCGCAAGCGTTGCCGTCGACGCCGCAAGCGTCCGCCCCGACGTTGGTTCTACAGACATCTCCGTCTGCGGCGCAGGCCTGGATAGTGCCATCGGTCCCGCAGACGTTCCCATCCGTCCCGCACGCGCCGGCGCTACCCTTGGCGCCGCAGGCGAGGTTGCCGTCGACCCCGCAGAGCTTCGGCCCGCTATATTTCGAGCCACAATAGCTTCCGTCGACGCCGCAGGCCTTTCCTTCCGTAAACTTGGCGCCGCAGGTCGCATAGTTGACGGCGCAGACCGCACCGGCCCTGGCGTTCGCCGCACAGGCGCTTGCCTTGGCGACACACCCGGCACCGCCGCCCGCGGCGGCGCCACACGCACCGATGTCAGCGGCGCAAACCGTGCCTATCCCTGCAACGGCGGCACAGCCGGTTCCCTTTGCTCCGCACACCGTGCCTTCGCTGAGCTTGCCCACGCAGGGCGATGCGTTCGCTCCGCAGGCGGTGCCGATACCCACGTCGAAGCCGCAGGGCGTGATTGCGTTTGCTGCACAGGCTGCGCCGGCGCTCGCGTCGATGCCGCACGGCACGGTCGGACCGGACGCGGGCTGTGCGGCCGGCGCTCCTGTTGGAGGCGGAGCACTCGGTGCGGCGGTCGGGGGCGGTGCACTTGGCGTTCCGGTGGGAGGCGGCACGCTCGGCGTGCCTGTGGGAGGCGGAGCGCTCGGCCGCGGCGGCGAGCCCAGCGGCACATGCACGGTGTCGCCTGGATGAATCCGGTCCGGATCGCGAAACTGTGGATTGGCCTTGACCACGTCCGGGTAGGGACGATCGTACTGGCGCGAAATGCTCCAGAGCGACTCGCCTTCCTTGACGCGATGGTCGATGACGTTGTCGTTGGCGGCGGCATTGGCCCCTGCCCGTCCATCTTGGACTGCCGACGCACGGTCGGCGCGGGAGGCATCCCGAGGGGCGGCGTCAGGCCGGCTCGCGCGTTGCAAGCTCTCTGACCACGCCTGAGCGTCGCTGCTGCTTTCCTCTTTCTTCGCCGGCCGCTGTGAGCGGGCGGCGAGTGGCCTGTCGATGACCTTCGCCATTGTCCAATCCGCCAGTTGCTAACAATGTTCGCCGCTGAAGCACTCTGGTGGCTGCGGCCACCGCTTCCTACACACATTGGATAGCGCGCTGACCTGACATCGACCTGACGAGGCCATGACTACGGTTGAGGGTGCGGTGGTGTCGCGCAGCCTCGCAAGCAGCGAGGCGTGGGTGGCCCACATGAACGATCGAAACGTGCTCAGCCGAGAATAGCCTCGCCGAACAGCACCCGTGCATAGTCGCGGAGAGCCGTCATGCTTCGTGGATTGGGATCTTCGATTCGTGCCGGGTACCAGCTTCCCGGCACGGCACGATACTCGCCCCGGAAACGATGATCCTGCGGATCATACAGGTAGCTTCCGCCGAACTCCGGATGTTTGCCGGGAGGTGCCCACACGTTGCGATCGTTGGATGCCGTAAGCGGGAAGCGCCCCGAATCGTCCTGATCGACCGTGTGTGCCTGATCGACGAGATCGCGTACCTTGTCGGGATCCATGCGATTGAGCCGCTCCATCAACTGCTCGGGCGTCACGCCGAACTGGCTGGCGGTCGTCGCAAGTGCAGGCCCGGCACTGCCGCCATCATTGTTGCTGTAGTCGGACAGCGCCGCAGCGATCTCCGGCCGATAGCCGGCCGCCTCGAGGAATTCGCGGCTCGGCCCCTCGAATCGAGCCTTGTCCTTTGCGTCGCTATAGAAATAGAGACCGATTGCGGAGGCGAGCACCAGGCCCGCGCCCACCGGCCCGCCCCACGTCGCCAGCCAGCCGCCGCTCGAGGCGACAGAGCCGGCCGCCATCAGGAAGCCACCGCCGGCGCTCGTCGTATAGAGGCCGGAGGCAATCCAGTCGCCACGGGCGGCCGCATCGATTGCGAAGGCGCTGTCGATTAATCCGCCTCCGATCTTGAAGTAGGTCGAGAACTTGACCCAGCCCGGCTCGAGCGCAAGCCCGGTGCGGTTTGCCTTTGCGAGAATGGATGTCGAAAGACGCTCGGCGCCCGGCATGGCACCCAGACCGAGCCAGCCGCGCTGCGCGCCGACGGCAAGCAGTTCGGCCGTTTCCTTGCCCGTGCCGATTGAGTAGTAGACCGCCTTGGTCATGTTGAGCAGATGGCCGGGGTCCTTTGCGAACTTGTCCCATGCCAGCGCCGCCTGATAGCCGTTGAAGGCAGCACCAAGACCGTTCATGCCGCCAAGGAAGGCGGACGCCTTCTTCGGATCGAGCTTGACCTCCTGGCCGGTTCCGAAAATATCGCGGACGGTGTTCGACGCGGTCGCTCCCGCGGAGGGAATGGCGGCGGTTGTGCCGGCGCCGAGATCGACGACCGCGCTTGATGAGGACGGCTGCGACGTCATCAACGCGTTGCCAAGCTCTTTGACAAAGCCTCTGGTGCTGCTGACCGATGAGTTCGGCGTGGCTGACGGCGACAACGTCCCCGCCTCCTGTCCAAGCACAATGCGCAACACCTCCTTGCTGCCCTTGTCGCTCAGTCCCATCGCGAACTGCACTTCCTTGCTGCCGACGAACTCATTGCGCGTCCCAGTCAGCCGCTCCGTCGTCGGCAGCCCCTGCAGCCGCGGCAACGCATTGTTCAGCGCCATGCTGGTGCGCACCGCGCTATAACCCAACCCATCGACCGCGTTGTATGCGCGATCGAAGTTCGGCAGCAGATCCGGCCGGTTGGCGACGTATTCGATGGTGGCGCGATCGAGCTGCTCTGGCGACATCGTGCCCGACCAGTCGGCGCGCAGGCGGCTCACCTCGGCAGTCGCATCGCCGAAGGCCTTCACATCGTCCTTGATCCTGCCGTGCAGGATCTCGACCCCGACCTGGGTTGCGCTAAGCAGGCTGTCGGCCTCGCCGGTCCGGCCAGTGTCCTTGAGTTGCGTCGCCATCTCCAGCGCCAGCGTCGCGCCGGTGCCGTCGCTGACGGATTGCATCACGGCTTCCTGGTAGGCAGGCAGCGGATAGGCCGGGCTGTTCTGTACGTGCGGCTGGAATTTTTCGCTCGGCAGGTGCCGCACCATGATGTCGGCGACCTGCCGCGTCACCTCCGCACCATCATTGCCGCGCGCGGCGTAGTCCGTTGCGGTGGCAATATTCTTGTAGACGCCGGCGACGTCCTGATATTCGATCGGTCCGCCTTCGGTGAGGCTGCGCTTCATGTCGGCGGCAATGCCGTCGATCGTCGCCAGACTTGCCGCGACGATACGCTCCGCCGTCTCCGGTGAGACGTTTTCCGTCTGCTGACGCAGCGCCTCGGCCGCGGCCTTGGCGTCGCCCGTTCGGTAGGCGTTGCGCACGGCGTCGACACCGGGCTGCACGGTCTTGTTGTACGTCGCCTGGTCGACGATCTCGTTGAACGCGGCGTCGTCGGGACCGTGCTGCTGGATCAAGGCCGCGCGCGCACCGATTGCCATCTCACGCTGCTCAGGCGGCACCTGCTCGGCCACGCTGTCGAGCTGCCGCTCGATTTCCTCGCGCAAAGCCGTCCGTTGCGTTTCGAGATTCTGCTCAAGACCGGCCAGTCGTGCCTGCTCAGGGCCGGCGTTGCGCGCCGCATCGACGTCGCGTTGCGCCTGCGCCACCGCGCCATACTTGTCGACGACAGTGCCGAGCGTGTCGCGGGTCCAGCCTTGGCGACGCCATTCGTCGGTCACGGTGCGATAGGCGGTTTCAATCGTATCCCCAACCTTGGGGTCATTGGGGCGGCTTCGCCTGAGCTCGTCGATCTGCGGGAGGACAGCTTCCTCAGGATAAGGCTTACCGGTCCCGATGCGGCGTAGCTGCCCCTCGACCTCCGTTCGCACGTTGCCCCATGCCGTGCCTGCGGCGTTTCGCGCCTCCTGCAGCTCCGCGTTGGCAAGCCGTCGCTCGCTCGGCGTCGCATTCGGATCATGCGCCATAGCCTCGAGCGACGCGAGCGAGCGGTCGGCCGCCTGCGCATCGCTTACCAATCCGTTCAGCTCGGTCTGGGTCGTCCCGGCCTGACGCCATTCCCTGTCGACCGCCGCCCGCGCATTCTCAACCGTCTCCTGATACTTCGGATCGTCGGGAACCCGACCACGGATTTCATCCAGCGCGGGACCCGTCGCCACGTCCGGCAGCGCCGTGTTGCGCCCTGCTTCGCGCAGCTCGTTCTCCACGGAACGCTGAATGTCGCCCCAGCGCTTCGATACCTCGCCGCGCGCATCCTCCAATTCGATGCTCGCAAGTTTGCGCGCTGACGGCGTGGAGTTGGGATCGCGCGCCAATCGTTCCAGCGACGCCACGTTTTCTTCCGCGCGGTGGGCGCCGCCGACTTGCTCGCGCGCGCGCACCACGCGCGGATCGGCATTTGGCACGAACGCGACGTCGCCGGGCTTGATGACGTTGGGATCGCGAAGCTGCTTGTTGGCCTTCAGAACATCGGAAAACGGCGCGCGATACTCCTTTGAAATCCCGTAAAGGGTGTCGCCGGGCTTTACTTCATGCGGGATCTCGTTTCCGCGCACAGCTTGCGGATTTCCATCGATGCGGCTGCGCTCGCGCTGTGTCTTCTGCAGGGCGGCATCGAACTCCGGATCGGTTTGCCCGGCAGCGGCGCCGCGGTCGTTCCGGGCGACGCCCGGCTGTACCTGGTTAGCATTTGCCCGGGACATCCTTCGATCGTCCGCTTGCTCGGGAGTCGTTCGCTGCTTCTCCGAGACGCTCCGCGCAGGGCTTGCACCAGACATCGATTTAACTCCGGTCCTCAACAAGATTAGGCATCAGAAATGGCAGCATCTGCCGCACGCGCGTCCTCGATCCGGGCGACGCCTTACGTCTTCAATTCGGTGGTTCGCGCCGCACGAGATGGACATACGGCCGACGCCGATCGGTCAGCAGATTTTCTGGCCGACGAAGCTGATGACAAGCTGACGTGGGAAGATGCTGCCGGCAGCGTCAGCGCGGCGCCGAGACCGAGCGCGCCACCAGTTCAAATTCCGCCCGGCGCGCGCTGAAATTCTGCTTCTCGCCGACGCAGACCGTGGTGGTTCGCCCCTTCGGCGTCTCGATCAGCATGAAGAGGGTTCGAACGTCCTGCGCCCGCGCGGGCAGGCCCGGCCGCGACTTGAAATCGCCGATCATTGCAACGCCGCCAATTCCGTTGACGTTGAAATGCTCGGTCGCGGACACATCGTAGTTGATGGCAACGGTTGCCCGCGCCAGATCGAGCCAGCGTTGCCCTTCGACGATGTCGTTGATGTCGCTTTGCTTCAGCTCGGCGTTCTGCGGCAGCGGCGTAAACGCAACCTGACAACCCGTATCGCCGTCGGATGGCTTCTTGACCTCGAACCGCACCACAAAGGTCGGCGTCGGACCCATCGAGCGGGCGATGTAACCCTCGGGAGGATCGATCGCCAGTCCGGTGCTTGCATCGCGCAACGGCTCCGGCGTCGCGGGCGTAATCAGCGCCAGCGCAAGGCACACATCAAGACACATACGCACCGAGCGTTTCAGCACCATCACGCTCCCTTGCAGGCCGGCATTCAGAGAAACGGCGTTGGCCCTGACGGAACCGACCGTCAGGGCCAAACACCTCACGTTAGTCAGGCGAAAATCAGGCCGCCTGTGAAAGGTCCTGTTGTCCACCGTCCGCTCCGCCGAGCAGGCGTCCGAGCAGTGACACGACCGTCGTCAGGGCATCCTTTTCGTTCTGCGGGAGGTTGAGACGATCGACCAGCGACGAGAGCGTGCTCAGGATCTGATCGAACGGACCGCCGCGGGCTCCGTCCTGCTGGTGGGCCGGAGCAACGTCACCGCCCTCACCGGCCCGCGGAGCCGCAACGGGCTGAGGCTGCTGGCCACCGCCAACGCTGCCGGCGCCGTTCATCACGCGACCGAGCAGCGACACCACCGTCTTGAGCGCGTCCTTCTCCTGCGGCGACAGGTTCAGCCCGTCGATCACACCGTTGAGATTCTGCAGGATCTGATCGTCGGTACCGCCAGTACCCTGGGTCGGCCCAGTTCCTGCATAACCGTCAATATCCTTGATATTGTTTCCGGTGATTTCCTGGCCGTTCGGCAGCACGAGATCATCGATCTCGCCGTTCTTCGCCTTCATGACAGTGCCGTCTTCATACTGCTGATCGAGCGCCTGCCCTTGTCCGGACTTCAGCTCGGTCTTCAGATTGCCTTGGAAGCCGGTCATTTCGGCAGCCTGATCGCCGCGCGTAATGGCGACCTTTTCGATGTAGGTCTTGCCTTCGCCATTGGTCGGATCGATCGTGATCTTGGTGCCGTCGGGCAGTTCGAAGGTCGCGGCCTTGCGATGGAAGTCGGTCTTGTCACCGTCGCCGGTCTCGATATGAGGGTCTCCCCAGACCTTGAACTTCTTGCCGGTCTGCTTGTCGGTGACTTCCAACTGGCCCTTGTGTTCAGTGCTGGCGGTGATGCAGTAGCGGCCGGTGTCGACCGTGTTGCCGTTGACCTTGAACGGTTCGCCCGACCCGCCACAGGACGAGCCGCCGGAGCTCGGAGGCGTGGTCGGCTCAGTCGGTTCGGCCCCGCCGCTGCCATTGCAGCCGCAATCGCCACCCGGCCGACGCCCGCCGCCGCCCAGGACATCGTCACTGGCAAGCTGGCGCACGAGGCCGGAGAAGGACTGAAGCGCCGAACCCTGCGCATTCGGATCCTGGCCGGCCGAAACGAAGTTCAGTGCTCCCGTGATCAACCTGACGCGTTCGCCGTCGCTCCATTGATCGCCGGACTGGCCAGCGCTTTTCAGAATATTTGCGAAGATCGACGCCACGTCCTGCTGCTCGTTCTGCTGTACGCCCCCGCCCGCAAGTTGCCCGAGGCGATCGGCATTGCCCGTCATACGCTGTGCGACATCTGAAATCATGCTGCTTGCTCCTTCGCATCTCGTGATTGGTCAGTCGCAGAAACGACCGAACTTAGGTTCCTGCCCGGCCTGCCACGGCGCTCGTTCCGGGCCGGCTTGGGGTCAATTGATGGATGAACCTTGAAAGCATGGGCACCGCTAGCGTACCGCACGCCGGCTCATGGTCGCACCATAGGCATGCAAGCTTTCGAGAACCTGACGGGGATGCGGATTTTGCGGCGCGGCCAGCCGTCAAAAGAATCGTCGTGAAATCTCGCGCCGACGAGACTTGCGTCACAACCGATGGATCACCTTGAAAGGATGATTGCGATCCGCGAACGCCAATGTCCTTCAGTGGCGCCGCCGCTGCAACGGACTTATGCGATCATTGCTGGCGTGCGCGTGTGGCCGCCGCGTCCAGGCGCGCCGACAGGTCGGCGTCGTAGACGAAGTTCGCGAAGAATTCACCGTCCGGCGTCACCCGAAACGTCGCCTTGTTCCATGGCTCGTGCGCGCTCGAGGTCATGATCGTCTGCAGCTTCTTGATGGCTTTGGCGACCGCATAGTCGAGACGATCGACATCCAGATCGGCAACGCCTCGCTCCGCGGGGTCGCGCGTATAGTCTCCGGTAAATCCGGTCGACGTCTTCCAGATCTCGGTCTCAAGCCGGATTTCCTGCCACGGTTCGTCGACCGCGGCCACGAGCGCGTTCGCCACAAAATCGTAGATTTCCTCGACGGTATTCAATTCAGCCATGGCATCTGCTCCCGTCGGCGTCGTGCTCGAGCGCGACGGTTCCGTCAGGGCGAGCGATCAGATGTCCGCCGGATGGATAGGCCATCGATCCCGGCGGAAGCTGATTGTTTTCCCGCCAGTCATCGAAGTTGTCGTACGCGCGCCCGATATTATCGACGAAGCGCTCGCGCCCATCGGCGCCGGTGACGCGAAAGAGCGGTAGCCGGACCGGGCCGGTGTCCGCGCTCGAATAGGTGACCGGCAGAACCGTCACCCGCGCGGCGTCGCCGCCCGCCACTGCGCGAATCTGGTCGGTGACGACGCGAACCGCCGCAGCGTGTTCGCCGCTGCCATAGAGCGAGAGTTCGCCGCGCGAGACGGCCGCCTGAACTTGCGCAAAGCTTGTGCCGGGCGGCAGCGCCGGCGGCATGCCCATCGCAAAGCCGACGGTATTGTCCAGATCGGTTCCGCGCAGATGCTGCGGCGTGTCGCCACGCGCGAAAAGAAAGCGTTGGGCGGGCGCCTGTGCCTGCGGCTCGACAATCGCACGATTGGTCCAGGGATCGTCCGCTTGCCGTAGCGCATCGGCGGTGATCGCCGGATTCATGCGAATGGTCGCGAGCGCATCTATGCGCGCCGCAAGCGGCGCCTTGTCGGCGCCCTCGCGTCGCTCGGCTGCGACGGCGCTGGCTCGTGGCGACATATTGCCTCCGTTGACATGCGGAGCGTCGATCAACATTCGCCACGGCCGGCGTCGACGGCATCATGCATGCACCGACGAGCGTGGCAGTCGCAGGCAAGCTAGCGTTCAAAGCTGATGCGAAGCTGACGCTACAGGGCCGGACGTGCTATCGAACGTTCGCGGTTCCCAGCGTCTTCGAGAGCGCGAGGTTGTTGCGCGCCGCGCGATCGTCAGGCGAAACTGCAAGAGCGCGGTCATAGTGTCGCTGCGCCTCCTGATGCCGACCGACCGCGTCCAACGCTATTCCGGCGCCATTGAGCGCTTTGACGTTTTGCGGATGCCGTTCGAGGATGGCGCCGAACGCTGCGAGGGCTTCTGCATGCTGCTGTCGCCCGAGCATGATCTGCGCAAGACCGACCTCACCATCGACATTGCCGGGCGCTACCGCAAGCGCCTCGCGAAACGCGGCCTCTGCCCCGTCGAAGTCGCCATTGCGCATGAGCGCGCGGCCGAGATCGATCTTGGGCTGTGGTGTGGACGGCTGACGTTCCGCGATCCGCCGATAGATATTTGCTGCGTTTAGCGCGTTTCCGCTGCTCTCGGCGGCCTGGGCCAGCCGCGTCAGCGCCGCGGTGTCGAGATTGGCGCTGCTCGCGGGAGGCTCGGATGATCCCGCGACGGTGCCGAGTTGTGCTCCGGCTCCGGCGCAGGCGCTGAGGCCAAAGGCAAGCAACGGGAGCGCGAGCGAGCGCAACCACTTCGATCCCGCGCACGATCCCGACGGCTGCGCACCCTGACTCAACACGCACCTCACGACTATCCAGCCATGCGGTCATCCGACGGCCGGTACGACACCCTGTGGAAACGATCCAGATCGCGGAGCCGTATCGGAGCCAAAGCTCCCGGCGAGTCCAATCGTACCGACCGGCTGAATGGTAAAGTCGCTCGCCAACTCTTGATATGAAAGCACAGGAATGTCCAGACCGTTGCGCACGAGGAAGCCGCGCACGAAGCGGCGGATATCCATTGACGTCAAAATCACCGGCCGATTGCGATCCGAATGCGCATTTGCTCCGATGCGGCGAACCCTTTGCAAGAGCCCTTCCGAAACCTTGTCCTCCAGAACGAGATAGGGACCGACCGCGGTATCACGGACTGCGCTGCGGATCGTGTCTTCTGCAGCACGCTCGATCATGTAGGCAGGTACAATCCTGTGGGCGTTCGCATATTTATGACAGATTTGCCGCTTCAGTGCGGCGCGGACGTACTCGGTCAGAAGCACGACATTCGGCTCCTTTTCGCCCCATTCGGCGAGCGCTTCGAGGACCAGCCGCGGATTGCGGACCGAGACGCCTTCGTCGACCAAGCGCCGCAGCACATCGGCGATCCTCTGCACCGGGGTGGCACGCGTCACTTCCTTCACAAGTTCGCCATACCGGCCTTCCAGCCGCGTGAGCAGCGCCCTGGTTTCCTGAATGCCGATAAATCGTGCAGCATTGCGCGCGAGCACCTCTTGCGCACGGGCCGCGATGACATCCGTGCAGTCGCAGTAGCCGATGCCGGCCGCCGACAGCGAACTCTCGTGTGCTGCATCGATCCAGACCTGATCGGACGATCTGGCATCGCCATCGGTCTGCGCCGAGATGCCGGCGAGTTCCAAATTCACGGGATCGTCACACAGCAGCAGCCGCTGCGGATCCACGTAACCCTCCTCAACCGGTACGCCTTCCACCTCGATCCGAAATCGTGACGTGCCAAGCGTCGAATCGAAAACGACGCCAACCTCCGGTATCAGAATGCCCAGCGTATCGGCCAAACTGGCACGCGAAGCATCAAGCTTCGATCGCAGATTCTGCATCTCTGCCGTGGAGCGCAGATCGTCCGCCAGCAGAACGATGACCGGCGGCGCTTCTGCAGGCGCCGCCTGGCGCATCTCTCGCGTGCGCGACGGGGCGTTCGCGCGCGCGTCGCCTGCTCTCGCCATGTCTTCTTTGGCGATCCCCGCATCCTCGTCGCCCGCATTCGATCTCGTTCCTGCGACCAGGCTTCCGGCGCCGAACGCAAGCGCAAGCACCAGGAATACCGCCGTCGGAAAGCCGGGGATCAAGCCCATGGCAAGCAGGACGATGGCAGCCAGCCACAGCGCGCGCCGATCTGCGGATAGCTGGCCGGCGATATCGCGTCCGAGGTCCAGCCGGCTGTCGCCCGTTACTCGCGTGACGACCGTCGCCGCGGTAATCGAAAGCATCAATGCGGGAATTTGCGAAATCAGCGCATCGCCGATCGTCAGCAAGGTGTACTCGCGCACAGCTTGAACCAACGGCATGCCGCGGCTCAACGTGCCGACCGCGATGCCGCCGATCAGGTTCACGACAATGACGACCAGCCCGGCGATGGCGTCGCCCTTGACGAACTTCATGGCGCCGTCCATCGCCCCGTAGAGCTGGCTTTCCTGCTCGAGGCGACCGCGCCGGCGCCTTGCCTCGACCTGATCGATGTCGCCATTTCGCACTTCGGCGTCGATCGCCATCTGCTTTCCCGGCAGCGCATCGAGAATGAAGCGCGCACCTACTTCGGCGACGCGCTCCGCGCCCTTCGCGATGACGATGAACTGCACCACCGTGATGATCAGGAAGACCACCAGGCCGACCAGAACGCTGCCGGCGATGACAAATTCGCCGAATGTCCGGACGATGTCGCCTGCATTGGCCTGGGTGAGAATGAGGCGGGTCGTGCTGATGGTGAGCGCCAACCGGAAGACCGTCGACAGCAATATGATGCCCGGCAATGTAGAGAATTCGAGCGGGCTCAGCACATAGAGCGACACCATCAGCAACAGAACTGCAAATCCGAGATTGAAGCCGATCAGCAGGTCGACCAGCAGCAATGGCATGGGGAGGATCATCATCGCGACGGTGAGTATGAGCACCAGCGCGATCATCAAATCCGGACTGCCGGGCGCCCGGGCGACCAGCGTCTTCAGTCGTTCCATCATTCGCGCCCTCCATGCGATCGGGCAACTACAAACTGATCAAATCGCCGGCGTGCGTCGGCCATCTGCCCCTCGAGACGCAGCGCATGGCTTCGCAGCAACAGAAGCGGCGCCTCCGATGCCGGATTGGTATCCAGATCGTCCAGGCGATCGATGGCGGCGAGCGCGGCCGCCCCGTCCTTGTTCGCGAGGTGCGCGTACGCCATTATCCTGATTGCTTCGACATCGTCCGGCCGCGCCCGCACGACGAGGCGTAGCAGTGCAAGCGCGCGGCGGCATTGTCCGCAGGCCACATAGACGTAGGCGAGCGCGGAGAGCAGATCGCGCTGGTCGGAGCCGACAATCGCGCCTGAACGATGCGGCGGCTGATCGTCGGACGGGTCGGGCTTCCGCATCACGCCACGCATGGCGGGCTAACCTTCGACCAGGCTGTTGCTGTTCTGGCGCAATTGCGACAGCCGCTTGAGTTCGCGCCGGATGGTTAGCACCCCCTCGCGAACGAGTCGCTCGTCTGCGCTGCCTGCAAGGTCCGACTGCAGTTGCTCGAGCAACGCGCGATGGCGCTCGGCCTGCAGGACGTGCGGATTGCGCAGCCGCGGCATCACGAATGTCATCAGCGCGTCGACCAGATTTCGACCTGCAAAGCCCGAAGCGGCGTCGGGCCGATCGGCCCGCGAAATGATGGTTTGCGCCTCGTCCAGATGCCTGCGGGTGACGCTGTCAAGGCCCGGCGCGGCGAGCGTTCGTTCGATCGCGGCGTCGAGGCGCACGGCGGGCGGCAGGCTGGTCAGCTTGGGCATCGTCCGCACCCCGCTCCGGTCAAGGTGAACGCATCAGTAACGAACTGCGACAAGCTTCCCCTCGCGCCGCAGCAGGACTTTCTCGGCCTCGATGCGCTCGATCGCCCATCCGCCATCGAGCATGGCGCCCTCGAGGTACTTCTGACCTCTGATGAGAAGGTGAGGATGGGCTCCGCGCCACACGCCTTCGATGGACAGCGACAGCGGGACCTTTTCTGCCCTGACGCTGACGCCGTTCACAAGCGTGATGTCGCCTTCAAAGCGTTCGTCGAACCATCTTTGAACGGTCTGCCATTGCGCCGCAGCCTTCGGATCGATGGTCCCGGTCGCGGCGACGATTCCGACCCCAGGCTCGACCAGAACATTCAGGATGCCCATGCGCTCGACTTCCGCCCGCATGGCATCGGCCGCAGCCTTGACCGCGTCGGATCCGGGATCGGGAATGCTAAGGCCACCTTCGCGCTCACGCTGCACCGCCTGTCTGACGATCCCAGTCACCGGGATATCGGTCGGGTTCGCGGCTGAAGCGAGCCAAGTCTGCCGCAGATCCGCGTGAATCGCACCGGCCGTTTGCGAAATCGGCGCGTCCGCCAGCGAGTGCATCATCAATGCGATCGAGAGGATGCTGACCAGTCCCACCCCCATCAGCAAACGCGACCGCGACATTGAAACGCCGAACAGGCCGCCGCGCGATTGCGGGGCCGGATCGTCGGCGCGGCTGAAATGCAACTGCGCGGCGCCAATGTTCATTCGCAAAGGCGTTGCAACCGCCTGTCGTGCTCCGGCTGCAAGATACTTCTGCGGGCCGACCGAAATCCTGCCCGCCAACGCCTCGACCTGAAGCTCGGCTCCGGAGGTATCGATCAAGGCATGAAGGCGTTCGACGTCGGCTTCCATGAGCACGATGTCGGCATCCATCGAGCTGCCGATCGTGTAACGCCCGGGCGCGAAGGCATGCGACGAACCGGCATACAGCCCGGACTCAATTGACATTGTCAGACAATTGGGCGGTAACGACATGGCTCGCTCCGATTCTTCGTGGCTGGAAGCCCCGCGTTCTGCAAGGCGGTTCCGAGGCGGGCTCGGAATGAAGACGAGTGCGCGATGCGCGCCATGGAGCGCGCACCGCGATGTCTGAGCAGACGATTACTGAACGCGCTCGTCGGCCACTTTCTTCTGCGTGTTCTGGTCGACCTGCAGGCGACGCAGCTCCATGCTCTTCTGCATGGATTCCTGATACGTCTGCTTGAGCTGGTCCATCATGGCCTGGAAATCGCCGCCGGCCGCGCCGCCGCCGTTACCGCCGCCAGCGACGGCACCCGCCGCCGCGTTCACGACGTTGCCGACACCACCTAGTACTCCGCCCATTGTTCATCTCCTGTCGTTGATGTCCTGGATGTCTTTGCCGTCTTCGTCACGCCTTGGCCTCCGACTGCTGTCGAGCCACGACGCGACGTCCATCAGGCTGCCGCGCAGAGGCGGCAACCTGAAGCCTTGTGTTCGAATCGCACCTCATCGAGCGCATGTTCTTCACGAACGACGCTCTAACCTTAAGAATCCTCTTCTTCCTCAAGCGCTTCCCGGCCCATATCCATGATGTCCATGAGCGGCTGCACCGACATCATGCCGATGGCCTTCTGCAGTTCCGCCTCGAAGGCTTGCGACTCTCCACCGCCGCCATTGCCTTCGATCGCGCCGCCAACGGCTCCGCCGACCATGCTGCCGACAGGACCGCCGAAAATGCCTCCCGCGATCTGTCCAATCGCTCCGAGTACACCCATGACGAATTCTCCTTCGTTCATCTCGTGGCGCGACGGACGATCTGGCCGGCGCGATACGCGGAGTTGAATGCGATCAGGCTATCGGTAGATCACCGCAGCCGACCGATGAGGCGTCTTGCGATTTTCTTTTCGCAACAGACCTCATGGCGCACACGCTATGAGCGTCAGCTTTCGGGAAGCTGACGAGAGGTCGGCTTTTTGAGGAAGGAGAAATAGAGGATGTGGACAACCGCTCAGCGCGGACTTTAGCGTCGGTTGGGGCTACCGGGATCGCCGTCACGTCCACCAGGCTGCTCGCGTCCGGCTGATGTGCCTGAGGATTCGTTCGGGCCGAAGGTCGCCTCCAATCGTCCGTTACGAAGGATAGTGGTCTGCGAACCGCGAAAAACGGTCAAGAACGTATCCTGCGGAGGCGTCGATTCCACTCGCACGCCGGCGGGCTTTGGGCGCGCTTGCTCCTCGGCGATCAACCCATTGAGGGTCTGCTCGACCAACGCCACGAATCGCGGCGGTCCCGTCACCAGAACAAGCTGCGTATTAGGAGCCGGCCTCACCGCATATCGCTCGTCGGCGACGTCGAACGCCGCAAGCGTCGACGCAAGCTGTTCAAAGGATACCGGACCGGGAACAAGCAACCTGCTTTGCGATTCGCGGGCCGAGGTGACATGCAGCACCTGTCCGTCAAAGTACCACTCAAGATTAAAGAGTGAGGCCAGCCTGTTCAGGAAGGCCAGCGGCGCAAGGTCAGGGAGCCGGCCCTGAATGCGGCCGCGGATCTCCTGGCTCACATTGACCTTGATACTGAGATTGCTGCCGAACTCCAGAAGCGCCGCCGACAGATCCTGGTTAATAACCGTGTAAGTGTAAGTGGTGTCGGGCAGTTTGAGGTGCGCGGCGAGCGCTCTCGAGGACAACAGCAGCGACGCCGAGACGCTCAAGCCCGCAACAACAAAGCTCGCTGCAACGAGGCGTGCAACAAAACCACGCCCCTTGTCGCGCGCGGCGCTGGAACTCTGCTCGGGCACCGTTCTTGGCGTCATACATCCGTCGTTCTGCAAGCCGTCTCCCCGATCGTTATCCGACACACATATCGAATCGATGACACCAGGTTCGGAACGGCGGCGATGATCTCGTCACTTTCCGGTCAGCTAGCCTCAATAGCCTTCCCTGCACCGCATGCAATGCAAGAGCAGCTTCTCGAACATCAAGCCGAGGCGAAAACATGTCCTTCGATCCGCTGGCGGCTATCAATGGTGCAGTTTCCACCACGGCGCCCCTGTCTGGAAGCGCCGCGCCGGCTGGCGATGCCGCGGGTGCATTTTCCCGCGTGGTCGCAAACGCATCGTCGGAGGCGAGCAACACCGCCACATCCCACGCGTCGGCACGCGCACAGGAAAGCAGGCACGAGGCCACACGTGTGGCGGCCGTGCGAGAGTATCCGCTGACGTCATTGCCGAGAAATCCACATGACGGACTGGGACATCACGTGCTGGATCGGCTGGAAACACTCTATCGCGGCGATCAGAGGCTGCGCACGGCGAATTCCCATTCCGCAACCGATGCCTCGCCGGTCGCGCTCGCGGGCGCTGGACTTCCGCGCGGACCCGCCGCTGCGCCGCTAAACGGTGCGACGAGGCCGGATGACGCCTTCAACGTCATGATTCGCAACTTCGAACAAGTCTATCAGCAATCCATTCAGGTTGGCTTGATGACCAAGAGTACCGGCGCCTTCACCACTTCGATGAACAAACTGATGTCCTCGGCGTGAGCAGCGGCTTGGATATTCCCGACCTCAAGCGGAGACCCATATGATCGCCGTCCGTGCCGTGGTGAAACTGGTCGTGCTCGCGGTCGTGTTTTGTACTCTGGCAGGATGCCAGACGGAGCTTTATTCCAAGCTGGACGAGCGCGAAGCCAACAACATGATTGCGCTCCTGCACAAATACGGCATTTCAGCCGAGCGCTCGTTCGCCAAGGACGGCACCAGTCAGATCAGCGTCGCAGAAAACCAGCTCCCGCAAGCGATCGAGCTTCTCAAGGCAAACGGCTTGCCGCGCAGGACGTTCACCAACATGGGAGAGGTCTTCAAGAGCAGCGGCCTGATCTCGTCACCGACGGAGGAGCGCGCGCGCTTTATCTACGCGCTGAGCGAAGAGCTGTCGCGCACGATCTCCGACATTGATGGCGTTCTTTCCGCCAGAATTCACGTTGTTCTTCCAAAGAACGACTTGTTGCGTCAGGATGCGACGCCGTCATCTGCGTCGGTGTTCATTCGTCACGATGCGCGCGCACCGCTGAAATCGTTGCTGCCGCATGTCAAGATGCTGGTGGCGAACAGCATCGAAGGACTGTCCTACGAAAAGGTGTCGGTTGTGCTCGTTCCGGTGGAACGTCCTTCCATTGACGTTGCTGCGCCAACGACGGTCGGCGCAGCAACTCAAGCCGGACTGATGGCAGCCCGGCCGGCTGGTTCGTCTCAAGCGCTCTATCTTTCCCTCGCGGGCGCCGCGCTGCTCCTGACCGGGGCGCTGGCCTTCTGGCTCGGCCGCCGCCAGGAACGACACGCGCGCGGCGGTTCGTCGCAAGCGTCCGGCGCCGCCCGCAATGATCCACCAAGAATAAAAAGTCTCTCCTCGAATGATCGTAGCGCCGATCAGGCGGTCGCGCAGCGTGCTGCCTGAGGTTGGCGTTTCCGGCAAAGGACTTCATGTCAACCGAATCTACCCTACGCTCCGAATGGAAGGAAATGGCTCCGCCTGATGCCGCGCGGCTCGTTCTCGCCGCTCATCCGCGAAGACTGGCGGATACGCTCGACAGCCGGCTCTCCGTCGCCGTCATCGGCCGCCTGCAGGGCTGCCCTCGTCTGCATGCCCGAATTGCGCCGTTGCTGATCCGGCCGGAGGTCGACGGCCCGGGCGATATGCCCGCAGACGATGCGACTGCGTTGGCGAACCGGCGAGCGACATTCGAACGTCTGTTCCAGGTCGATCTGAAGCAGGCATCGTCGCTGGCCGGCGCTGCCTGGCACGCCCGGTCGCTTCGGCAAATGATCCGCGGCCGCGACGTCGCCGATCTTGTCGCCCAAATCGGGCAGCGCGCCCATGCATTCGGTTTGCGCCGTGAGGGCTTCGCGCCCGCACTGCATTCCGTCGCGTCCGGCGCTTTGGCCGAACGAATCACGCGCGACGGATATGCGTGCCTTGGCGTCTGGTTTTCGTCCTTTCCGCAGCCAATGCGGCAGCAATTATGTGTCCGGCTGCCGCCTGAAAGCGCTGAGTCTTCCGAATGGAGCGACGCGCAGCGGAGACTGGCGCTCGGCCTGATTGATCCTGTGCTGTCAGAACTTGACGAGTCGATGAATGCCTCCGCTTGAGCCGCCGGCGCGTCCCAAATTGAAGCCACGCGGCCCCGTCGTGCGAGCTGAGGAGTTCAACCATTGGCGCGAGGCGGCGCGCGCGGTCGATGCAGCCCACCACTATCTGAAATCGATGCAGGAGCTGGCCCAGGCTGCCTACGAGCAGGAAAGGCAGCGGGGGTTTCTTGAGGGTCGCGAGGCGGGTAGCCGCGAGGCCGCGCAGCTCGCGACGAACCTGGCCGGAGAGGCCACGCGCTATCTCGGTGAGATCGAGCGTGCCGTTCCATCCATGATCATGGTCATCGTCGAGCACATTCTCGGCACGTTCGACGAGGTCGAGTTCGTGACGCGGGCCGTTCACCAGGCGGTGACGACGCTGGCCGGGTCGGAGATATGTCTGCGCGTCGCGCCCGAGATGGTCGAGCCGCTGCGCCGATCGCTTGACGAGGACGGCTCTTGCGACGTGCACTTGCTGCGCGTCGAGGCCGATGCCGGCATCGCCCCCGGCGATTGTCAGATCGTGACGCAGGCCGGCAACATCGAGATCGGTCTGGCGGCGCAGAGCCGGGCGCTGCGGAACGACCTGCAGCAGCGGCTGAGCGCGATCGAGATCGCCGGCAGCAATGGACAGCACGCCTCATGACCGAGGAACGGTTATCCATTCGCTTCGCGTCGCACCTGCCGCGGCTGCATGACGCCGTCAAACAGATTGACACCCGGCCGGTGCGGGGTCGCGTCACCAAGGCGGTTGGCACGCTCGTTCACGCCGTCGTGCCCAATGTCCGCATCGGCGAATTGTGCACCATAGCGGACGCCCAGGCCGGGCACTCGATCAACGCCGAGGTCGTGGGTTTCACCAGCAAGGGCGTGCTGCTCACGCCAATCGGCGGACTGCATGGGCTGTCGATGCGGAGCGAGGTGATACCGACCGGCCAGACCATGACGACACCGGTTGGCGACGCCCTTCTAGGGCGCGTCATCGACAGCCTCGGGCGCGCGCTCGACGGCGGCGCGCCGATCAACCGTCGCGAGAATGTCCGTTCCCTGCATGGTCCGGCCCCCAATCCGCTCACGCGGCAGATGATCGATCGTTCATTCAGCGTCGGATTGCGTGCGATTGACGGGCTGCTTAGCTGCGGCGAAGGCCAGCGCGTCGGCATCTACGGAGAGCCGGGAAGCGGCAAGTCCTGGCTGCTCGCCCAAATCGTCAAGAATGCGGACGCCGATGTCGCAGTGATCGGCCTGATCGGCGAACGCGGACGCGAAGTGCGGGAGTTCATCACGCGGCAGCTCGGCGAGGCGGGGTTGAAGCGGGCCGTCCTCGTCGTCGCCACATCGGACAGGTCGCCGATCGAACGGCTCAAGGCGGCCTATGCCGCAACTGCGATTGCCGAACATTTCCGCGACAGCGGGCGCCGCGTCCTGCTCTTGATCGACAGCATCACCCGCTTTGCCCGCGCGGCGCGCGAAATTGGCCTGGCCGCAGGTGAACCACCAACCCGCCGCGGCTTCCCGCCATCTATCTTCGCGACCCTGCCGCAATTGATCGAGCGCGCAGGCATGGGTGAGCGCGGCTCGGTGACGGCCTTCTACACCGTTCTCGTCGAAGGCGATGGCACCGGTGATCCGATCGCCGAAGAGACGCGGGGCATTCTCGACGGCCACATCGTTCTATCGCGCACGCTCGCGAGTTCAGGCCACTTTCCGGCCGTCGACATCCTCGCAAGCCGCAGCCGGCTGATGGAAGCGGTGGTCTCCCGCGAACATGGCATCGACGCCGGCAAGCTGCGCGCCCTGCTCGCCCGCTACGCGGAAATCGAGTTCCTGATCCAGGTTGGCGAGTACAAACAAGGAGCAGACAAAGTGGCCGACGAGGCCGTCGCGAAGATCGACAACATTCGATCGTTCCTGAGGCAGCCGGCCGATGAGCGGACAACCTTCGAGGAAACCAGACGATGGATGGCACGCCTCACCTCATGACCAATATGCGCGCGCTGTCGCGCTACCGCGCGTTGCGCGAGCAGCAGGCTTGCCGCCTCATGCAGGCGGATGCCACGGCGCGCGACGGGGCACGCTCGGCAAACGAGGCGGCGGCGGCCGCGCTTGCTTCCGCGGAGGACGATCGAAGGCTTGGCGAGCAGCGTTACTACCGCGATCTCGCATGCACCGCGCGCGTTACGATCGACATGCTGTATCGGCGGCACGACGAGCTGGTCCGACTGGGCGCAGCGGTGGAAGGCGCAAGCCGCCTCGCGGAGACGGCGAGCGCGGCGCTCGCGCGCAGCGAGAGCGAGTTGCTCCGGTCCACGGCCGAGTATCGCGTGCGGTTTCGTGAAGTCAGAAAAGCACGCCTGCTGCAGGGCAAGCTTGAGGATGCCTTCCGTTCTCACATGGCGCTGATCGACGAACTGGACGCGGAAGAACAGCGCAGCATTAGGTATGTGAGTAGGCCCGGCGGCCGGAGTGAATGGCCGTGATGAGTGCCGACGGAGCGCTTGCGACCCACCGAGAGCAGCCGCAGAAGACCGGCGTCGCGCCATGGCAACCGCGAATGCTGTGCGAACTGCCGGATTTAGCCGTCCTGAACGCTTGTTCCGTCCGGCGCGCGCCGTTCAGGGGCTCCATCGAAGGCCTGCCGATCGAATTTGACCTGTCGCCCACCTACACGTCTGCGCCGGCCGCCACGGCAGACGATCGTTTCGAAGCGATCCTGAGCTGGGGAGACGCTCAAGCAATCGCTACGCTTGCCTTCGCACCCGTGCGCCGCCTGTTGGAGCGAATTCAGCCGGAGCTTTCCGACGATCCGCCGAGCGATCCGGCTCTGTCTCTACTTATGGAACTTGCGCTGGCTCCCCTGCTCGCGAAAATCGAGATGTACACCGGCACGCCGCTCGCGCTTCGGTCATCTTCCCGCCGGGCGGCCGGCGATCTCCCGAGACCCGGTCCGCAGTCGCGCTGGCTAGTCTTTCGCGGCACGCTGGGTGGCGATCTCCTTGAGCTTGCGCTTGAATTCGACGGTCACGTCGTCGAGGACTTCGTCAAGCTCTTCCAGCATGTCGCGCCGGCAAGATTGTCGTTGCCGCAGACATTCGTTCCCATCGTCACGATCCTCGGCGCAGGCGCCGTACGGCTGCCGGTGCGCACGCTGCAAGACCTGCACCATGGCGACGTGCTGATACCGGACGAATTTCCATTCGAGCGCGGCGAAGTTGCTCTCACGTTCGGGCATCGATATCGGGCTATCGCGCGCCTGGAACAAAACGGAGCGCGTGTTCAATCCGCGCTTCAGCACAGCAAGTCAATTCGGGAGATCAATGCGATGGATGGCAAGGGCACATCCGGCGTCGTCGAGATGGATGATCTCGGCGATCTCGAAGTTCAGTTGACGTTCGAACTGGGTCGACAGACCGTCGAACTGGAGCAACTCCGCACGATAGCGCCCGGCTATGTCTTTCCGCTCGCACGTTCGCCGGATGACCCCGTCGACATCGTCGCCAACGGCCGCCGCATCGGCCGCGGCGAGATTGTGCGTGTCGGTGATGGTCTCGGCGTTCGCCTTGTTCGCCTGTTCGACCATGGCTGACATACAGCCCGGCATACTTGCGCTTATCGCGATCACCTTCGGCTTGGGATTGCTGGTCTTCGTCGTCGTGACGACGACCTCATTCCTGAAGATCTCGGTCGTGCTGTTCCTCGTTCGCAACGCGCTCGGCGCGCAGCAAGTGCCTCCGAACATCGTCCTGTATGGCGCCGCGCTGATCCTCACCGTCTATATCAGCTCCCCCATCATCGAGCAGGTCTACGGGCAACTGAACGATCCGACCCTGCAGTACAAGACGTTCGATGATTGGGGCGTCGCGGTGAAGCGCGCCCAGGAACCCGTGCGTGACTATCTGAAACGCTTTACCAGGCCGGAAGAGCGGCAATTCTTCCTTACCGCCACCGAACGCGTATGGCCGGCCGACATGCGTAATCGCGCGAGCGAGGATGACATTTCCATCCTTGCCCCTTCCTTTCTGCTCGCCGAACTCAAGCGTGCCTTCGAGATCGGCTTTCTGCTCTATCTTCCGTTCATCACCATCGATCTCGTGGTGACGACCATCCTGATGGCAATGGGCATGTCGCTGGTATCGCCGACGGTGATTTCAGTTCCGTTCAAGCTGTTCCTATTCATTGCAATCGATGGCTGGTCGCGGCTGATGCACGGGCTCGTCCTGAGTTATGCGCAATAGCGGAGGACGCTCTCATGGAAGAAGCCAGCATTCTGACGCACATGAGCACATCGCTCAGCCTGTTTCTCGTGCTGACGTTGCCGCCATTGCTGGCGGCGTTGGTGGCCGGACTGATCGTCGGGATCCTGCAGGCCGCCACACAGGTCCAGGACCAGACGCTACCGCAGACCGTCAAGCTGCTCGTTGTCGTCGCCGTACTCGGCTTGCTTTCTCCGCTGCTTGCCGGCCCGCTGATCGATCATGCCCGGCGTCTGTTCACGGAATTTCCTGCGCTCACCACGCGTTTGTGAGGGATAGTCGACCGCGATGACGTCACTGCTCTCATCGGCGGATTTTCAGCAGTTCATTGACGGCGCGTTGACGGCTTTGCTGGGCCTCGGCATCGCCGCCATGCGGACCCTGGGCATCGCTCTGGTGTTCCCGGTGTTCACCAAGGCGGAGCTCGGCGGCGTCATCCGGTCGGGCTTTGCGCTCGCCATGGGTCTTCCCGTAATGTGGCACGTGACCGACAGCATCGGGGCGCTGGGGCCGCACCAGAACGCCCAACTTGTCTTGATCGCGATGAAGGAGCTGATGGTGGGCGGGCTCATCGGCTTCATGTTCGGCGTGCCGTTCTGGGCCGTCCAGGCGGTGGGCGAGCTGGTCGACGAGCAGCGTGGCGTGACCAACGAGGAGGCCTTCGATCCTGCAACGCGGTCGCAAGCGTCGTCGCTCAGCCTGTTTCTCGGCATCAGCGCGATCGCCGTCTTCGTCGCCGCGGATGGCCTGCGCATTGTGGCCGGAACTCTCTACGACAGCTACGCAATCTGGCCCGTGACGAGCTTTACGCCCAGGCTCACGCTCGACAACGCCCTTTCGATTGCCAAGGCCCTCGATCACATCCTCGGCTACGCGCTGCTGGTCGGTGGCCCGGTCATCGCACTGTTCCTGCTGCTCGATCTGTCGGTGATGCTGATCGGCCGGTCCGCTCCGCAACTGAACGCGTATGATCTGCCGCCGACCCTGAAGAACGTGGTGTTCGTGGTCTTCATCGGCATCTACGCGACATATCTCATGAACTATATGCGGGACGAGCTGGCGGGTACGCACGGCGTCAGGGGTCAGCTCGAGCGGTTCCTGCAATGAGCGATGCCAGCGAGCAAAAATCGCTCCCGCCTTCGACGAAGAAGCTTCAGGACGCGCGCAAGAAGGGAAAGATATCCCACAGCCACGATTTCGTCAGCGCGGTCGGTGCGGTGGCGGCGATCGCGTATCTGTGGGCATTCTCGGCGAGTATCGTTGGCCTTTGGCGGGACGTGCTGCTGCTCGCCGTTGGTATGCAAAACGAACCGTTTCAGGTAGCGCTGCCGCAACTGGGCGCAGCGCTGATCGCTTTGTGCTGGCGAACGGTTGTGCCGCTGCTGACGGTCGCTGTCGCGGCTGCAATACTTGCCAACCTCATCATCAATCGCGGCCTCTTGTTCTCGCTCGTGCCGATGACCCCGGATCTGGAACACATCAACCCGTTCACCGGGTTCAAACGGATCTTCGCGCTCAGGAACTGGATTGAGCTTGCCAAGACCGTCGTTAAGGGCGTTCTGCTCGGATCCACCTTCGTCATCGTGTTGGCAGGCACGCTGAACACGCTGGTCCGGCTGCCGATCTGCGGCGAAGGCTGCATCGGCTTCGTGTTCGGCAGCATGGCGCAGTTGCTGCTCGGCATCGGCATTGCCTTCCTCCTGACGACCGGCTTGATTGACATTCTGCTTCAGCGCTGGCTGTTCCTGCGCGAGATGCGTATGACGATCACGGAAAGCAAGCGCGAGCTGCAGGATCAGGAAGGCAATCCGCTGGTACGCAGCGCGCGCCGGCGCCAACGTGAGCAGCAGGCCCAGGAACCCGCGATCGGTCCGCGCCATGCCACGCTGTTCGTGCGCGGCGACGGCGTAGTGATCGGCCTTCGCTATATCAGGGGCGAAACATCCGTGCCCATCGTCGTCTGCCGTGCTAGCGGCGCAGCCGCCCAATCGCTTCTGGACATTGCAGCATCCGCCCGCATTCCGGTTGTCCCGGATGCGGCGCTTGCCCGCGGCCTGCGGCGCAAGCCGCGGCTCGGCAGCGCCATCGCAAGCCAGCAGTTCGAACGGGTCGCCCGGGCAATGCTGGCCGCCGGCCTCGTCTAGGAGCGTGAACGAACTCATAAATCTATAGACGTTGGCGGACGTCCGT
This sequence comes from Bradyrhizobium sp. AZCC 1719, assembly GCF_036924525.1. Taxonomy (NCBI): domain Bacteria; kingdom Pseudomonadati; phylum Pseudomonadota; class Alphaproteobacteria; order Hyphomicrobiales; family Nitrobacteraceae; genus Bradyrhizobium; species Bradyrhizobium sp. AZCC 1719. The sequence goes on from NZ_JAZHRU010000001.1 coordinate 7,153,238, forward strand.
TTTGGTGCGTATTACCGACTCAAGTCGGCTTATCAATGTCTCCTATTCCATCGAGAGCGGACTGGTCAGCATGAACGACACGTCTCATTTCCCGATAACCTCGATGCCACGATTTTCAATATTTTTGCTTTTCTCGCTTGGCCCGTCGTGTCCTCTGTTGCCAAACTCAGGGGCTCGGGCCCTTTTGTGCTTTTGGCGCCGCCTCGATCAGCAGCTCGAGCGCTTTGCTGAAGCCGGAAGCGGCGTAAGATTGGCCCCGATAGTGCCCGAGACGCACGACGACGAGATCGTGCGAGGGAATGATCAGTGTGGTTTGCCCGCCAGCGCCCGCCATGTAGTAGGCATCGCGCGGGACTGGATATTGCCCGTCGCCGTTGAGCCAGAAAAAGGCTCCATAGATCGGCCGATTGTCCGCGGCCCAGGCAGGCGCAAGTGTGCTGACGAATGTGGTGTAGCCCTCTGGGAGAATGCGCTCACCGTTCCAAACGCCCCCCTGAAGATAGAGATTGCCAAGCCGCGCCCAATCGCGCCCGGAGCCAACCCCATAACCTTGCCCTAGAAAATTTCCGAACGGATCAGTTTCGATCACCATGGTGCGGATGCCGAGCTTGTCGAACAGCGCCCGCTGAGGAAATGAGAGATATTCGTCGCCGCGTTTTTCGACAGCGAGCCGGATCAGATAGTTGATCAGGACCGGATCGGTGTTGCGATAGCGTCCTACCGTGTTGGGAGGCCATTGCAATGGCCGTGTCGCCGCGTAGTGAAAGGAATCGATGCCGCCGGTATAGAGATAGACGTGATCCGGGTAAGGCCCCGTCGGGTCATAATCCGGGTCTAGGGGCGCCCTGATCCGAAGCCCGCTCGACATGCGAAGGAGATCCGCAATGCGTATTTTGGCGCGCGGGTCGCCTGGCGTTTGCCATTCAGGGATCGGTGCCGGCTGGTCCAAATCATAGACGCCGTCTTTGACCAGAATGCCAAAGAGCGCTGCCGTGACGCTCTTGCCCATGGACCAGCTTTCGAGCGGCGTCTGCGCCGTAACACCTTGCGCGTAGCGCTCGGCAATGAGGCGGCCTTTCCACGTCACAACGAACGCCGCGGTCAATCCTTCGGCCGGCTGGAACGCGGCATTCACAGCAGCTTTGAGTTTCTCGGCGTCGATCTCTGTCGGCAGCGGCTCCTGCGGCAGCATGTTGCCCATGGGCCACATTTGGCTCGCAGGATCGGGCAATCGGCTCTTGACGGCGACCGGCTTGAAATTGATGGCGGTCTCGCCGATCGGGAACGTGACGCAACCCTGGCTCCCGAGATGTTTGGCCGTCCGCGTCACGCCGCTAGGGAGCGTGACGTGGACCGCCTTGTTGGCGCGATCGATGACCGGCTTGCCGAGCTTCGCGCGCTGTCCGTAGGGCGCCGTGAAAAACCCAACATTGCCGGCTGCGAAATCGGGCGCCAGGCCGGTCATGAATACAGCGGAGCACATGACCTTCGCATATCCGGCCGCGTGATGCGTCAAGGGATCGCCTGGCGGCGGCACATAGGGCGTATCGAGTTCGAATGATTTCGCGCGGGCGATGAGCGCGTCTTTGGTGGGAGCCTGCGCAGCCGCCGCCGTACCGGTGAGAGTCACAAGAATCGTCACCAGAAGACCCTTATTCATGATCGCTCCTGCGAAAACGAACAATAATCGTTTGGTTCAATTGCTGCGCATGCAACACATCAAGATACCCTAACGCGCATCTGAGTCAGAGTATCGACCAGCCCTGGCGGCGCAGGATATCAGATCCGCGGCACAACCGCTCGGCCCTGGACTACGCTACTGGGCGGGCGCGCCGCCTGCGCCACCGGCCGGCGTCGCCGGGTTGGAGGGCGGAACGTTGACGAGAACCGCTCCACGTCCGGCTGTCTGTGGCGTGAGAACGGAATTGCCGCTGAACGTGCGATGGCGCGTCACCGGAATAGCGGCGCGCTCGCCATCGGACGGCGGCACCGCGGAACTTTCCAGCAGATCCTTCGGGTCGTTGACCATGGTGGCGAGGTTCGAAAGATTCGAGCAACCGAGCGTCGGTTCGAAATGATTTTCGTTCGGCGACGCCGTGATCTCCAGCGACGGACATCCCGGCGCAAGTGCTGTGTAGCGCACGGCAACGACGCGGATCGCGAAGCGATGGCGCTCGTCGGCCGGCTCGTTGACTTCCTTCACCTTGAAGGGCGTGACGCCCATGCGGATGGTGCTTCGCCTCACTGCGTAACGTGCGCGCGGATCGATCCCGATGACGTGCACATGGATGGCATCGAGCCGGCCAGAGCTCGCAGTATAGATGAAGTCTTCCAGGCGGCGCTGGTCTGCCGATGTCAGCGCACCACGTGAGCCGCTGGAGAGCAGAAGGATATGCGGCGCGGGTTCGACCAGGGCGGCTGGCGGCGTCTCGACATAGGCATGACAGGCCGAGAGCAGCGGCGCGAACAGGCCGACGGCCAGGAACATCATGGTCGTGCGCATCCGGATTCCCCTCGTCATTCGAGAATAAAGCCATCTTGGAGCGGTCGCGTAACTTTCGCCTTCGGCGCCTGACGTCCCGGCGGCGGTGACCCAACCCTGTTCAGCAAAACGCGATCGACGTCGGAGGGTGGCGCGACACGGTCGGTCGGCGCCTGGACGCGTGTCGCACTGATAGCGGGCCGCACGATGTAAGGCGTAACGATGATGACGAGTTCGGTTTCGTCCTTCTGGAAGTTGCTCGAGCGGAATAGCGCGCCGAGCACAGGGATATCGCCTAGCCAGGGGAATGCCGAGATATTGGTGCTGAAGCCTTTGCGGATCAGGCCGCCGATCGCAAAGCTTTGCCCGCTTGCGAGTTCAACGACCGTATCGGCACGCCGTGTCGCAAGGGCTGGAATGGTAAAGCCATTGATCTGGACCTGGCCGTGACTCGAAATGTCACTGACTTCCGGCTTGACCCGAACGCTGATCATTTCGCCGGCAAGGACGGTCGGGATGAATTCAAGGCTGACGCCGAAGCGCTTGAATTCGACGCTGAAGCGGTCCAGCCCCTGGGCGACCGGTATCGGAAACTCGCCGCCTGCGAGAAAGCTTGCAGGCTCGCCGGAGACCGCAGTGAGGTTCGGTTCCGCCAGAATGGAGACCAGACCCTCGGCTGCGAGCGCGTCAAGCACGGCGGAGATGTTCGTACCTCCAGCGCTAAATCCGACAAAGGCAGAACCGGCTCCCGTTGGCGATCGGATAAGTTGTCCCGCCGGACCAACGGCAGTTCGGCCATTCACGAGACCGAAACGGAAACCTCCCGTCTCGGCGGTCGCGTTGAGATTGAAACCGAACTCCTTGGCGGCGTTTCTGGCCACTTCCGCGACCCGTACCTGGAGATTAACCTGCAATGCGCCGGCTACGCGCAGTCTGTTGGTGATGATGGCACCCTGCCCCAGGAATTGCGCCGTAATCGATTTTGCGCTTTCCGCAACGTCGGCACTGGGTACGGTGCCGCTCAACACCGCACCGTTCGGCGTGTAGGACACCTGGATCGCATAGTCGCCGACCTCGTTGCGGAGCATTTCGCGCAGGTCCTTGATCGGCTGGGTAACAACGACTTCGTATTCGGCGATTGCCTGCTGGTTGTCGTCGAGCGCGAAGAAGCTCGTTCGACCGGGCTTCTTCCCGAAGATAAAGGCCGCGTCGTTGGAGGGTGTCTGGATATCGGCAATGGCAGGATCGGCGACAAAGATCGTCTTCGCCGGCTGCGACAGCCGTATCGTCTGGCCGCGCGCCACATCCAGACGAATTTGGCCACGATCGGCCACGCCGGTCGTCGCATCCCGCATCGCTGCCTTGCGCAAGGGAACCATGCGCACGGACGGCTGTTCAGCCGCCAATACGTTGCTGCCGGAAGCGCCAACGAGAACGCACAGCAACAATATCCAGGATCTTGTTGGTCGAAGCTTCAACGGCACTTGTCGCCGGCCTTTTCGGAATTACGCAGTGCGGGGCATCGTGAGGTCGACTTTGACTCCTGGCGCTCGGTTGAGCTTCAGGCACGCTCTCCAAGATCCCGACTGAGTGAAGTGCGTGGAGCTTCGGATTGCATGATTTATTCTAATCATCGATCGCAGCGCGGTCAGCACACGCCGCGCATCAGACGTTGCAAATGAAACAACATGTGGTCGGCACAACACACTTACATCAAAGCCGCCTCTTTGATGCCACGCTCGTGTCATCGAAGTGAATCGTTACCATCACATCAGGCTCGAGACACTTCCGAGCTCTTGCCGCCTGCATGCGTCGTGTCGGAAACGGCTGGCCGTGCGAGTTCGAGAATGTAGCCGATGCCGCGGTCCGTTCTGATCGAAACCGTTGCTCCCGATTTCGAAAGGTGAGTCCTCAGCCGGTAAATGCCGACTTCCAGCGCATTGGAAGAAACCTCATTGTCATAGCTGAACAGGCTCTCTTCCAGCGCGGCCTTTGGAACCACGCGCCCGAACCGGCGCATCAACACCTCAAGCAGGCAGATCTCGCGCCGCGGCACCTTGACCGAGGCGCCGTTGATCCACACCTGCCGCCCGGCGGGGTCGAACTCGACATTGCCCGCGCGCATCACAGGTCCAAACGCAGTGGTCGGTCGCCGCAACACGGCGCGCAGTCGCGCGATCAGCTCATCCATGTTGACCGGCTTGAGGATGTAGTCGTCGGCGCCCCCGTTCAGGCCTTCGACACGATCGTCGACGCTGTCCATTTCCGCTGTCAAGATCAGCGCAGGCACCGGCCATCCCGACCGCCGCCGGTGGCGAAGCCAATGGAGTCCGTCGCCGTCCGGCAGTTTGCGATCCAAGAGGATCGCGTCATAGGTCACCACTGCGACGGATTCCGACGCGTCCTCCAAGGTGCCGACAGAATCCGCAGTGAAGCCGTGAAATTTCAGGATATCGGAGATGACAGCGGCGACCTTCGGCTCGTCTTCGACCAGGAGCACCCGCATCCATTGTCCTCCCAAGGCGACCGCCGCGCCGCCTCAACCGTTTCGACAAGCGAGCACGCAGTCCTAACTGAGCGCGCATCGTTTGGAGGGCGATGCGGCTGCTGCTTGTGAGGCCGCTTCGCGAACGCGCGCATTCAGCATTTCAAGTGCGTTGAACCTCTTTTGAATGACGTTCTAATGAAGACACCGCGGCGAAATCCGTTCGCATGCTTGCAGCGGGTACCTGTCATGCGGACAGATCAAACAACGTCGGTTCGATTTGAGGTGGAGCCTCCAATCGCGCCCGTGGAAGATCGAGACAGATTTGAGTTCCACAACCGGGATCGCTTCGAACCGTGACGTTGCCGTTCGACTGCCTGGCGAAATTCCTGACCATGCTGAGCCCGAGGCCACTGCCGTTTCCGCCGTTCTTTGTGGTGAAGAATGGCTCGAAGATTTGCTCCGCAACCTCGGCCAACATGCCGACACCGGTATCGCTCACGACAATGCGGACATATTCCCGCGTCGCCGGATCCTCGCAACCTCGGTCATCCGCCGCACGATAAATATTCTTCACGCAGAGGCTGAGTTGGCCGCCATCGGGCATCGCATCCCGCGCATTGATCGCCAGATTGACGATGGCGGCTTCGAGCTGCGGCCGATCGACGTAAACGGGCCAGCAGTCCTTGTCGTAGCTCGTGCGGATCTGAATGTTGGCGCCAAGTGCGCACACCAGCAGGTCCCTGATCGATTCGACGGCTTCGATCACATCGACGACATCGGTCTCGATCGAGCGGCGACGCACGAAGGCGAGCAGGCGGCCCGTCAACTCGGCGCATGTCTGCGCTCCTTCGAGCGCCGAGCGGAGGCGACGACAGGCGCTGCCGTTGTCGCGAATGAGCAGATGAAGCAGATCGAGGTTGCTGATCACCACGCTCAGCATGTTTCTGAAGTCGTGAACGATCCCTCCGGTAAGCCGGCCGACCGCTTCCAGCTTGCTTGCGTGCAGAAGATCCGTCTCGAGGGATCTTCTGTCGCTGACGTCGAGCCAGAATCCAAAGAGCTCGCGGCTGCCGTCCTTGCGAACCTCACTCAGGACGGCATGATCAAAAAAGCACTTTTCGGTCCCGTCCGCGCAGCGCCAGCGGTACTCGACGCTCGCGGAGCCCGCCTTTTCGATGTTCGCGAACGCCTGAATCACCCGACCGTGTTCTTCGGGGTTGAGTCTGGCCTCCCACAGATTCGGTTGTCTCACGAAATCCGAACTCGAAAAGCCCGACAATCGTCGGATGCTGTCGTTGGTGAACCGCAAACGTCGCAAACCGGGGCCGCTGGTTGCCGTGTATAACGCAATCGGCAGCGACTTCAGTACGAGTGATTGGTGTTCCTCGCGATCACGCAATCGCTGTTCGGCAAGGATCTTTTCCTTCAGAATGCGCCGGTTCTCCAGCAGTAACCGCTTTTCCTGCTCGGCAAGCCAGCGTACCTGCTCGGTCTTTCGATGTAGATCGATGAGGATGTCGACCTTCGAGCGGAGAACCGTCGGATTGATCGGCCTGAAGACGTAGTCGACCCCGCCGGCAGCATAGTCGTTTGCGATCCTCAGTTCGTCGTCGCCGCAAGCCGCGACAAAAATGATGAAAGCCTGCGACGGGCGACGATCCGCCTTTATGCGCGCGGCCACTTGAAACCCGTCAAGGTCAGGCATGTGAACATCAAGAACGACAACCGCAACGTCGTCCTGGCGGACGCGGCTCAGCACTTCCGACCCGAATTGCGCCTGGATGACCTCACGATCAGGAGCCGCCAGGATCGCCTCCAACGCTATCAAATTCCGCGGATCTTCGTCGGCGATCAGAATCTTTGGTCTCGCGACCGGATCGTTTGCTTGATGCGGTGTCCGTGGCGCCAGGGCTTCGGTCAGCATTCTTCGCAGCCCCAACCGGAAACAATGCAGGATAACTCGACCGAACGCCGAACCGCGAAGACCGGATCGATTAGCAGTGCGGGGTTGCGAACGATCACGATGACGGCCGATTTCAGAAAGCGACATCTTCGCTCGATAACTCTGTCCATCAATCGTGGAGAGAATAAGATCATTCGTTAGCAGAGCGCATTTTCGAGCCGCTCAAACCCCGGGTTGCTGGCGCTTGGAGTAATCGCGACGCGCACCTTTGGTTCCGGCGCTTAACGAGCAGAGCGCGAAAAACGCATTTTGAAATTTGTGACAGATTTTTTCGCGAGCACGCATCTCGTTGACGAGGTTGGTCAGCTTCGCGTCAGGAAAGTCGGCAATGTATTTGGCAAGGCTCTCGCATCATGCCGCGGCTTCGATCGCCCCGCGGCGCAGACGTTGACGCGTCTCTAACGTTCGCGAAATGCACGCGCAACCTGGTCGTAGAGCGGTTTTGTAAGATAGGACGCCACGGTTCGATCGTTCGTTTTGATGAACGCCTCAACCGGCATTCCCGGCACCATCTTGACATCGCCCAGCCGGCTAATTTCCGCCGGCTCGATTGCAATCCTCGCCGTATAGTACGTGGCACCCGTGCGGGGTTCGGTCGTGACATCGGCAGATACGCGACTGACGGTGCCATTTATTTCCGGCGTAGTGCGCTGGCTGAATGCAGAAAACCGAAGAAATGCAAGCTGGCCGACGCGTACCTGGTCGATATCTTGTGGTGCGATCCTCGCCTCTACCGTCAAACGATCGGTCGCCGGCACAATCAGCATCAGTTGTTCACCTGCGGTAATGACGCCGCCGACGGTGTGAACGTTCAATTCGTGAACCGTGCCCGAGATCGGGGCGCGGATGTCGATCCGCCGCAACTGATCTTCAGCGGCGACCTTCCGTTCCATGTACTCATTGGCCTTTCCATCGATTTCGCGCAGTTCGCGGCCAACTTCGCTCGCCAGTTCTCGGTCGATCTGGGTGATCTGAAGTTCGATCTCGGCCATCTTCCCTCGTCCCTGCGCCGCCGCCGCGATCAATTGCGCGCGCTCGCCGTCGAGCCGCGCCGCATCGCGCTCGAGCGCCGTCAGTCGATTGATCTGGATCAGATTCTTTGACCAAAGCTGCCGCACCCCCTCCAGTTCCTGGTTCACCAAAACCAGTTCCTGCGATTTCGCCGCCTGCTGAGCGATAATCCCGTTGGCTTCCTCGTCAAGCTGAGCGATCCGCTCTCGGAGCTGGCGTTTTTGACCGAGCCTGGTGCTACTGCGCAATTCGAACAGACGTTGCTCATCGGCCATCAATTCGATGATACTTTCATCCTGCCGTCGGCTTTTGAACGCAGACGGCCATGACACTTCCGATGCACCATCGCGCTCGGCCCGTAACCGCGCGCGGCGTGACGTCATCTCGTCAAGGGCCCTCGACACGATCTGCAGATTTGCCCGCGTCATGGTTTCGTCGAGACGGACCAGGATATCACCCGCCGCCACGCTCATCCCGTTGGTCACTGCGATTTCGCCAACGACGCCGCCGGTTGGATGTTGAACCTTCTTTGCGTTGGACTCCACGACAACACTTCCGGACGCGATCAAGGCACCCGCGATTTCCGTGGTCGCCGCCCATCCGCCAATGCCGCCGGCAACGAGCATGACGGCAGCCAGGCCAAAGACGATATGCCGTCTGATCGACGGACGCGCGTCAATTAGTTCCGTGTCGGACATTGTTCATCCTTGAACGGCTTGGACGACCTTGGGCGTGCTGACAACGGCATCGCGCCGCAGCACCTTGGCAAGCACCTCGTCCTTGGGGCCGAATGCTTGCTGGCGTCCACCGTTCAGTGCGAGCACGTGATCGACTCCGGACAGCGCGCTAGGCCGGTGCGCCACCACGACAACGATCGCTCCCCGTGCCCGGGCACCGAGGATCGCCTGCGTCAACGCCTCGTCCCCTTCCACGTCCAGATTGGAATTCGGCTCGTCGAGGACGACCAGGAATGGATCGCCATAAAGCGCTCGCGCTAGCGCGATGCGCTGCTGCTGCCCGGCCGATAGCGAGGAGCCCTGCTCGCCGATTTCCGTGTCATAACCCAGCGGCAGCGCAAGCACCAGTTCGTTGACCCCTGCAGCTTTGGCAGCAGCGATGATGGCCTCCGACGTGGCGTTGGGATCAAACCGCGAAATGTTTTCTGCAACCGTCCCTGCAATGAGTTCTACGTCCTGCGGCAGATAGCCAATGTGGCGTCCGAGATCATCGGGAACCCATTGGTCCAGCGTCGCGCCGTCGAGGCGGACAGTACCGCGCGCCGGCGTCCACAGACCGACCAGAACTCGGGCTAGCGAGGATTTCCCCGAGGCGCTGGGACCGATTATTCCGAGCCCGTTGCCGGCCTTGAGGGAAAAGGTTACCTCGTGCACGACCGCCCGCTGAACGTCCGGCGGCGCCGCACTGATATTATCGACTGTCAGCCCGCGTTGCGGCCTGGGCAGCGACGTCGGCGTTCTCAGTTCCGGTAACAGCACCAGCAGCTTGTTCAGACGCTCGCGCGCCTGCCTGGCGCCGACGAAGCTGCGCCAGTGGGCAATCGCGAGGTCGACCGGTGCGAGCGCCCGCGCCGAAAGTATCGAGGACGCAATGATGACGCCGGCGGTGGCCTCTTGATTGATCACAAGATAGGCGCCGACAGCAAGCACGCCCGACTGCAGCATCATCCGAAACGACCGCCCGGTAGCGCCAAGGCCAGCGGCGAGATCGCTTGATTTGGCATGCCCGGACAGGAATTTGCGGTTCAACGACTGCCAGCGGCCAGAGATCCACCTGCCCATGCCGAGCGCGGTCAAGGCTTCGGCATTTCGACGGCTTGTTTCCGCCAGTCGCGCGCGTTCGTTACCGATGCGATTGGCGTCGAGCGTCGACTGCTTCGCAAGCAGCTCCGACAGCAGCGTCAGCGAAACCAGTATCAGCGCGCCCGCCAGCACCGTGACGCCAATCCAGAAATGAAAGGCAAAGCACACCCCGAGATACAGCGGCACCCAAGGGAGATCGAAGAATGCCGTTGGCCCGGGACCCGACAGATAGGCGCGCACCGTGTCCAGATCGCGCAGCGGCTGGATCGACTCGCCGCGCTTCGGCGCCTGGATCGGCAAACGCATTACCGTTGCATAGACGCGATCCGACATTTCCTGATCGAGCCGGATGCCGATCCGAACCAGCAGCCTGCCGCGCAGGGCATCCATCAATCCCTGAAAAACGTAGAGGGTCAGCGCCAGCACAAGCAGGCCAACGAGCGTCGGTACACTCCGGCTTGGCAGAACCCGATCATAGACCTCCATCATGAACAGCGAGCCGGTCAGCGCCAGAATATTGAGGATTGCGCTGAAGCCGGCGATGGCAAGGAAGGCCGAGCGATACTGCGCGAGCGCAGAATCCAGCTCCCCGCGGGCTCCTCCGGATTTCTGCCGACCGGTTGTCAATGGCTAAACTCACTCATCCGACTTTGGCGGTATCCGAGAATTGTTACAGATATCTGACAACAGAAATCGGGGGGGCGCACGCGCCCCCCTTCACACGATCAACCCGAGATGGTCATCAGGCGAACTTGAAATCGTCCACCGTCAGGCTTGCCTTGTTGACGCCGACCAGAGTGATGCTCGAGCCGTCATCGTAACTGATCTCGACGCCGATCTGCGTGTCGTGCAACGCACTGGAAGCCATCAGCGCGTTGAAGTCGGCAAACTTCGACTGATCGAGCTGAACGACGTCATGGTCCGGACCAGAGCCCGCACGGAAGTCGAACACGGTGTCGCGCCCGGCCCCGTCGTTGCTGAACTGGAACACGAAGGTGTCGCGACCCGAGCCGCCGTTAAGCAGATCGTTGCCTCCTCCGCCATTCAGAATGTCATCGCCGTCTTCGCCGAGCAGGTTGTCGCGGCCGCCATTGCCGTTGAGGGTGTCGTTACCGGTGCCGCCGAACACGTAGTCCTTGCCCTCGCCCCCATGCACGATGTCATTGCCGCCCTGGGCGAGAACAAAGTCGACGCCGCCGCGTGCATTGATCCAATCGACGCCATCGGTTCCGAGCAGAAGGTTCGTGCCGTTGGTTCCATTGATCACATTGGCATCGGTCTCGCCCGTCACCGTCAGCGTGAACGTACCGGTCGACTGGGCGTTCAGGTTGTCGGCGGCGGTATAACGGATCGAGACGGTGGCGTCCTGTCCGTCGTTCAGGCCATCGAACAGGTTGCCCGGGGTAAACTGCAGTTGGCCGTTCGGAGCAATCGAAAACGCCGACTGCGCCTGTGCGTTGGTCAGGTTGATGCCGTCAACGCCAGTGACCTCGAAAGCCGCTAGGCTGAGCGGCAGGTTGCCTTCGACGTCGGTGTCGTTGGCCAGAAGATCAAACGATTTGGCTTCGTTCTCACCCGCAGTGCCGGCGTCCGCCACCGTGACCGGCGCATCGTTCACTGCGGTTACCGTGAAGCTGACCTTGCCAATATCCGACCCGCCGTTGCCGTCGCTAAGGGTGTACTCGAACGAGGCGGGTCCGTTGAAGTCGGCGGCCGGCGTGAACCGGATGCCACCGGCCACGATCTCGGCCGTGCCACCCACGATGTTGGCGAGCGCCGTGATCGAGAGCGTGTCAAGATCGGCATCGGTGTCGTTGCCGAGAATGTCGGCAAACGGGATGACGAACGCCGCCGCGTCTTCCCCTACTGTCGCTGCCGCGTCGTCGACAGCCACCGGGCCGCGATTGACGATCGCGCCGTTGATGCCGCTGCGATCGAGCTCCTGGCCGTTGGCGAAGGTCACCTTTTCGACGCCACCGCCAATCCGCTGATCCTTCAAGGTGATCACGCTGCCGTTGGACAGTTCGATCAGAGTGTCGTTGCCAAACCGGCGGAACGTGACGTTCGCAGCATTGAGATCAACCAGCGCCAGCGTATCGGTATCGGCCGGCGTGTTGGCCGCTTCGGTAATGATGTCAGAGCCGTCGCCCAGCTTGTAGGCATAGGCATCCGAACCCGCTCCGCCGTTGAGGTTGTCGTTGCCAACGCCGCCGATCAGCATGTCGTTACCGTCATTGCCGCGCAGGCGGTCGTCGCCGGCATCGCCCACCACGGTATCGTTTCCTGCGTCGCCGAAGACGAAGTCGTTGCCCTCGCCGCCCTGGACACGGTCGTTGCCGTCGCCGCCTTCGATGACGTCATCACCGCCGCCGCCGAGCACGAGATCGTCGCCGCCGAGGCTGCGGACGCGATCGTCGCCATCCTTGGCAAAGATCGAGTCCTTTGCGGCGGTGCCGGAGAGGTCATCCTCACCGTCGGTTCCCATGATCGGCAGAACGGTGTCGTTACCGCCGTTTGCAACCAGATTCTGGATACGCTGATCCTGGGCCGGAGCCGTATCCGCCTGCGCGTACGGAGTAACCGAGAAGTTCGCCGCGAGATATTCGGCCAGCGCATCCTGCTCGAAGCCGTCATCGGTGAACTTGGCATCGCCGGTGCGGGCTGCCACGTCGTCTGCCGGCAAATTGTCCGGAGACAGATCGACACGATTGGCAAACGCCGGGTTGGCCGCGATGTACTCGGCGAACCGGAAGCCGTCAGGCCGGTTGAACCCGCCCGGAGCGTTGGGGTTAGCCCCACCGATCAGGAAGCTCAGCGTCACCATGCGGATCGCCGCCGGCGCATCCGCAACCACCTCACCGTCGGCGACAACGACCGCGATCACGTGCTCATTTTCGTCGACCAGGGTGACCGAGCGAACCCGATCCCCGGCAGGGCGGGTCAGATCATAGCTGAACCGGAGGCCACCGACCTGGGCGAAGATGCCGCCCGGATTGGAAACACCGTTTTCAAGAGCCTCAAGCAGTTGCTGCGGCGTCAAGGTGACAAGGCTGAGCGCGTTGTTGAAGCGCAGCGAGTTCTCGATGTCGAGCTGGCTGACCTCGCCGGCTTCCTTGCCAACCTCCGGATTCGCAGCAGGCGGCAGCTCCGCGCCGTCGCCCTCGGAGCTGATCGAGCCGATCGAGTCACGAATGCCGCCGCCGTTCTTGATCGAAATCTGAACGGTGCTGTCGTAGCCGGACTTGGCGTACCACAGGTTGGCATCGGCGGAGAGGTTACCGAGATTGGTTTCCTGAGCGCGCACCTCGCCACGTCGGCCCTCAAGGTAGACGTCGGTACGGCCAAAGGTGACAGCATCCTTCTGCGTGATGATACCGTCAATCACGGTGGTGATATCGCGCACGGCGTCGCCGCGCGACCCCTCGGCGAACGGATCGATGCCGGAGCCTTCATAGACTCGCGCCAGACCCGCATCGTCAGTGGCATAGGCGCCATTGATGCTGGGATCGAGGCTGGCCGGGATGATGTCGCCATTGGCGTCGAACTCGAGCACCAGCCGGCCGACATATTTGTAGTTGCCGTCGGTGTTGACGAGAACCGTGTTCTTGCCTTCCGCATTGGTGATGATCTGTGCGTATTCCCCTTCGCTGACATCGCCCGGGCGAAGAACATCGTTGCTGTCGGAGAGCAGCGTATTCGAGCCGCCGGCGATCATCACGTCGACGCCCTTCAGGAAGGTGATAAGCTTCTGCTCGTTCTTCAGCTCCTGAAGCTGCGAAACGATGATGACCTTGTTCACACCCTGGGCGATGACGGCATCGATCGCCGGCTGGATAACCGCTGCAAGCGCGATGAAGTCGGCATCGGTTTCCAGCGTACGCGGACCAACGATACGCACGCCACCCGGCGTCGTGATGTCTTCGAACACCGGGGTCGTGACACCGACGATGCCGATCTTCTCGCCATTTTCGTCGAGAATGGTCGACGGCGCGATGCGGCGGCCTCCGCTTGCTCCGACGCCGAACGTCGCTTCGGTCAGCGGCGTGGTCTGGGCGTTGGGCGCCAAGTCCGGCTCGCCGGCAAAATTCAGGTTGGCGGCGAGATAGGCAAAGCTGGTTCCTTCGTAGCCGCCAAGCGGGCCGGCGCCATCGGGATCCGCGACGGGGCGGATGAGATTCTGCACATCGCGCGGGCCCGGATCGAAGTCGTGGTTGCCGATGACGGAAGCCTCGATCCCGATCGAGTTCAGGATGCGGATATCGGCACGGCCGATGCTCGGCGGGAAGAACGAGGCCAGGGCCGGATCGCTCGAGGCATTGAAGAACGGGCTCGGAATGTAGTTGTCGCCCGAGGCCAGCGTAATCGAATTGGCGAACGTATCCTCGAGCCGGTCGACGATGGCCGCGAAACGCGGCGCGTCGTCGATCGCCTTCAGGCTAGCCTCGAAGTCGGACGCGTGCAGGATCTGCAGCTTGTAGGTCTGCGGCGCCGCGACGGTGAAGTCGAGAGCGTTCTGCGCGATGCCGCCGAACGCATTGCCGGCGACGTCGGTGATCACGCCCGACGCCAGCGTGACGTCGTAGGTGGATCCGGCCGCCAGATCGGTGGTCGGGTTGATGGTGACGGTGTCGCCGGAGATCGTGACCTGCGAGGCATCGTTGATCGCGATCGTCCGCGTGTCGCCCGCGCCGTTGCTGATGACGATATTTCCGGTGCCCGCCATGACTGCTTCGTCGAAGGTCAGGACGATGTTGTTTCCGGCCGCGACCGCGGTCGCATTGTCCGCCGGCGTCGCAGCGGTGAGCATGGGCCCCGTTGCATCGGTCAACTCGGCGGCCGTGAGCGTCCGGTCCGCAAACTCAAACCTCTCAACGTTTGTGACGGTGTCATTGCCGTCCGAAGAGCCGGTGCGGTTGTCGGAAATGACGAACGAACCGCCCTGCACGGTGACCGTATAGTTGCTGCGTGCGCCAGTGAACACCGCAACGTCGCCAGCGGCGCCGCTGGTGCCGCCATCGATGACGTCATTGCCCGCGCCACCGGCAATGCGGTCATCGCCCCCGAGGCCGTTGATCGTGTCATTGCCGGCGAGACTGCCTCGCGCGCCAAACTTCGCGGTGTAAGCGGCCTGGTCGAACACGTCGTTGCCTGCGGTGGCGATCGCAGCCGAACGGGACATCACGAGCGACGATACCGATGGATCGTGATCGGAGAGCTGGTCGATAAACTCCGAATTCATGTGCACGATATCGAACTGCGCGCTGTCGAACAGATTGTTCGAGACCAGGATGTGATCCAACGCCTGCGCGTTGCCGTCGAAGTTGTAGGAATAGCGCTCGTTTACGGGGAGCTTGCTGATCAATTCCGAAAGCACAGCGGTGCCGGGCGTAAAGATGCTGGGGGTCCCATCCGGGCTGGCGGTGGTGCGGGTCAACTGACCCGTGATGAGATCAACCACCGGGAAGAACTGGAAGTCGTTGAGATCACCCAGCACGACAATACGGTCATCGGTCGCCGACCCGTTGGCCAGGAGGCCATCGACAAACGCATTGATCGTTTCGGCCTGTCCCTCACGCTCATTCGAAGTGCCGGTTTGTTGCGAAGACCCGTTGATCGGGTCGGCATAGAGCGGCAAATCCAGCAAGGTGGTGTAAAGCGGAGCTGAACCGCCCTTCGAGGAGAGATGGTTGTTGACCGTCCAGAACGTGCCGCCCTGGTCGTCCGTGTAGCCCACCGGCGACCATTCCATCGGCAGCGACTTGCGCGTGGCGGCAAAGTCGGTATTGCCCTGTCCGATCTGGTTGGCGCTCGCGAACTGCTGCACCTTCACCCCATCAGCGTCACTGACAATATCAGTCAGGCCATTACGCCCGGTCGGCGAAACCGCGTCCGGATTGTACAGATAGGCGACACGCTGATTTCCGTTCGGGATACCGCCAATGTTGTCGATCGGCGGCGAGTCGATAGCCACGTAGCGCGGTCCGCCGGCCGCAACAATCGCGTCGATGAGCTGCGACAGGGTCAGCGAAGCGCTGGTGACGCTCGAGCTGTTAGCCCCGTCATTGTCCAGCACCTCCTGGAGCGCAATGATCTCGGGTGCCTTGAGATTGTTGACAACGGCGTCCGCGAGGCCGGCGAACTTGCTTGCCGGCGTCGGTACGCCGTCTACCGGTTGGCCGATCGGCGCCAGGTTCTCAACGTTGAAGGTCGCAACGCGAATCCGGTCCAGATTCTCCACGATAGTGGTGGTTTCCCTTTGCAGGTTCGCGGCCGTAACCGGGCCATAGGCCTCGGTCGTGTTCACCTCATACTGGCCATTCGCATAGTTCACGACGCCTGTTACATCGCCTAGTCGATCTCCGGTCTGAAGATTGGTCGGCAGCGCGACACCGGCCTCGTCATCCAACTGAATCCGCTCCGGATTGAAGTCGAACACCTTGTCGGCAGGCTGAGTGGTTCCGGGCGTCGTGTCGCTGATCGTCAGGCCGCCACGCGAATTCTCCGAGGGGTTGACGCCGACGTTCGGCGTTACGAACTGCTCGTCAAAGTTCGAGTGGAAGGGACTGGTAACACGCACATCTTCAAGCGTGACGCGCATGCCTTCCAGCGATTCCCAGAAATCCGATCCCTGATTCACCGGATCGTAGGTGCCAGCCGGGGGAGCGGTATCGACATCATCGTCGCCGAGCGACACCATGGCCGGCTTGCGCTCAAGGCCGGTCGCGAGGTTGTCGACATCGCCGATCCGCACAGCCGTCGGCAGAGCATTGCCGGTCGACAGCACGCTAGTAGTACCTGCCACTGGATTGAGCTGCGTGACCGACAGTTGGTTCGTGCTGGCGAACTCGTTGACGGTTGCGGTCAATTGCACTTCCGCGCCGACGACGATGCCGCTTGGGATCGTGACGTTGGCACCCGTGCCTAAGAAGACGAAGACGGCATCCGAGGTCCGGTAGTCGCCATCGCCGACGGCGTCCTGAATGTAGTAGCCGACCGGGTTGTTGCCGCCATTCTCGGTGCCGGACGCGTCAATGGCAGTGACGATGCCGCGCACGGTTACCTGCTGGCCGACATGCTCCGAGCGATGCCCCGCGCCCTGAACTTCGTAAATATGCATCGCATCGTCGTTCTGGATCGTGCCGGTCGCGACCGCTTGCGTGGCGCTGACTGCAGCGGTGACGCCCTGCTGCGCCGTCGTCGCATTGGTGATGGTCGCCGTGAAGCTCTCGTTGGCTTCAAACGCGGAATCGCCAGCTACGTTGATCGTCACGGTAGCCGACGTCTGGCCGGCCGGAATGGTGACCGTGACGTTGCTCGGCAGGTTCATGACGCCCGCGAAGTCCTGCGCGTTGGCGCCGTTGCTCGCACCCGCCGCCAATTGCAGCATCACATCGACCGAACCGATAGTGCCATTGGTGCGCTCGATGGTGAAGGTGAACGCGGTGGTGCCGGTATCTCCTTCCGCGTGCGATACGCTGGTCGAGGACGACGCGACCCGGATTTCCTGGGTGTAGTTCTGCGGCAAGGCCGCGTAGACGGTCAGCCCCGCGCCCGCATATCCGGCGCTTGAGTTGCCTTCGTTGGCGGTGAGCACGAGCGCCGTACCGGTCGGGCTATCTGCGGCGCTGATGAACTTCGTCAATTCGGGCGCATTGCCCTCGCCAGCGAGCGGTGGTTGGTAGCCGACATACGAGGCATTGGCCGGATCGGTGATGTCATAGACCATGACGCCGCCGACCCGCTCGAGGCCGACGAAGGCGTAGGTCCGCCCATTGATGACGCCGACATCGACGCCTTCCGGCTCGGGACCCTTGTTGTCGGAACGATTGTCGGTGGCTCCACTTCCACCACCTTCGGCCGTATCGACGTTGAAGCGTGTGGCAAAGTCGCGCGCAATGATCGCCTCGAACTCACCGCCGGTTTCGCGGACCTTGGTAATCGTACCGTCGGCATTCTGCTTGAAGATCGAAATGCCACGGCCGCCATAAGCGTACACCTGGTCGATGTCGCCATCACCGTCGGTATCGCCGAGGTCCGAACGGACCCTAAGCCGGCCGAGGCCGGTGGTGTTGTCCTGGAGTGCCGCCGCATTCGGATAGGCGACCTCATCAAGCGTCACGTTCGCAAGGTTGGACTCGTCGTCGAGCTCTACTCGCGCATCGCCCTCGTTGGCAGTGACGAAATATGTCACGCCACCAACTTCAAAGGTCGCGATCGCATCCGGCTGAAGCAGACCGATCACATCGGCGTTCTGAAGATTGATTCCACCACGATCGGTGCCGTCAAAGGCGTTGCCGGCCAGGTTGCGATCGACGCCGCCAAGCGGCAGGATCGCAAGCGGTTTGGTTGCGGCGGCATCAGTGAGATCAATCACCGCGACCGCGTTGACTTCCTGCAACGTCACATAGGCGCGGCTTCCATCCGGCGAAACCGAGATGTATTCCGGCTCGATGTCGGCGGATGCCGGCTGGCCGTTGAAGAGCGCAACGCCTGCCTGCTTGAGGACCGCCTCGAATCCGTCGAGGCCCTCGAACGATATCGTGTTGGCTACCGCTGCGTTGGCGGCGCCGCCCGAAAGGCTGATGATGGAAACGCCGCCCTCCGGGTTCACCATCTGCGAGCTGCCATCGGGGAGCGAAATCGAGACCGGCTCGCCTTCGTCCGCAACCAACAGTTTCGATCCGTCCGCAGTAAACACGAGCTGGTCGGGGCCGGCGCCGACTTCGACGGTCTTGATCAGCGTACCATTCGGATCGAAAAGGGCGACGAAGCCGTTCGCGCCGGGCAGGTCACTGGCGTAAGCCACGGCGAGAACGCCGTTCTTGATCGCAACCGAGTTCGCGCCACCGAAACCATCAAGGGCGGCCAAATCGATCGAGGAAACGAGGTTCACCGTGCCGCTTGCGCTGATGGCCACAATGTCAATCGTGTTGCCCACGGTATTGAGCACATAGGCGCGACCGGTTGACGGATCGAACGAGACAACTTCGGCATTGGTGCCTGCGGCTGGCGCGAAATTATCGAGCCGAACGAGCTGCACTGCATTGGTGGCGTTCGGGGTCGTGGCCGACCCTTCCAATGACTGCGCCTGGTCGAGGATCGTGATGCCGCCGATCACGTTGCCCGCGGGTGCGTCGTCGTTCTGGATCGTTCCAGTCGCGGTGGTCTGTGTGCCAAGCGAGGTCGAAACCGCCGCGTTGTTGTTGGTCGCGGCCTGCAGCGTCAACGTGAACGCTTCGTCCGGCTCAACCGTCACGTCGCCGTTGACCTCGACAGTGACGAGCACCGAAGCCTGTCCGGCCGGTATTGTCCCGCTGAAGGCGAAGGGCACTGCAGCAGCGCCATTGAAGTCGGCGGCATCGGCCGCTGCCGAGGTCAGTTGGCCGCTAAAGTTGACGTCACCGGTGGTACCGCCGGTGCGCTCTACTGTGAAGGTGAAGGTCGTCGTTCCGGCGCTCCCTTCAGCGTGGGCGACGGAGAACGAGTCGGCGGCGAAAGCCACCGTTTGCGACGGAGTGCCTGGCTGGATAGTAAAGGGCACACCCGAGATTGGAGACTGCGGAGCCGTGAGGAATGGCGCGTCAGGCGCGACGCCATCAGCGCTCTGATCGCCGCTGCCGCTTTGCGCGACAAAATTGGCGGTCGTATTGAAAGCCGCGAGGGCAGCGGCACGCGACGCGAAAGATGCTCCGCCGAGTGTCGGGTCATAAGCTGCGACATCGGCCCCGTCAGTCCGGGGCAGCACCAGGGCCGTCGAGCCTGCGGCCAGCCCGGTACCGCCGAGCGAGCCACTGGCAGCGGAATTGAAGCCGCCGTTTGCGTTCGTCACCGCGCTCAGGAACGTGGTCGGGGCACTCTCGGAGGTGCCGAGGAAGGCATAGATCGACTCGTCGGAATTACCGAGCGCGATCGTTCCGCCGGAGATTGTACCAATGTTGGCGCTGCGGGTAGCGGCGGAGGAGGTATTGAGAAGTTCGACAATCGTCCCTGCCGCCAGATCGCTATCGCCATTGGTCCAGGTCAGACCACCCTCGCCCGTATTGAAAGCGCCGCCAGATTCGATTGCCAAACCATTCCACTCGTTGTCGCTGAAACGGATGACTGATCCGGCAACGATCGGATCGATCACAATAAAGGCGAGGCCGTCATTTCCGTCCGCGTTGAAACCAACGAAAGCAATCGAACCGGGACCAAGAGCCATTAGACAATCTCCAAAAAAGGCAAAAGCCGACCGCGGCCGCACGAGGAGGCTCGCGCAGCGCCGAAAGAGGGGCTGTGTGACAGCGGCGGGAATATAGGCTGGCGTTAATTACAGCGCGGTGACGGTTTATTAACCATTCGTCATTGTCCCACGCAGAACTCTGCGGCATGTCGGCTGAAGCCGTTGCCGCTTTGTCCTGATAGGAGCGACGTTAAAGGGTGCCGCTCCCCACGAGCACAAAGGGCGCCCATATGGCGGGGTGCGCATTCTCGCCGCCCCTCGCGATCAAGGCCGAGATCGAGCGGCGAAGCGCCTCGGCACGACCGACATCAGGGCGCCCCTTCATGGCATCGATGGCGCCGGTGATGATGGCAACCGCTGCGTCGGAGCTGACCGCCCAGTGCGAGACCAGCAAAGCGCGCGTGCCCGCATAGAAAAATGCCCGCGCAAGACCGGAGAAGGCCTCCGAATTGGAAGCTTGGCCGCCAGCCGTATTGCAGGCCGACAGAACCACCCAATCGGCATCCAGCTTCAGGCCCGAAATCTCCGACGACGAGAGATAGCCGTCATCGCCGGGCGTGGCGGCCGGCGGCGGGTTCAGGATCAGTCCCGGCTCGATAGACCCATGTACCTGCCCGGCAAGCGCACCATGTGTCGCAAAATGCAGGATACGATACCTTGCGAGATCGCCGCTTTCGTTGAGCGTCTTTATCTTCGTCTCGGTGGCGCTATTGCCGAGATAGACCTCGCCTTTCACGGGCGAGAAACTATTTGCCACCGAGCACAATTCAAGCGCGGTTTCCGGCAGTGGCATCTGTCGCCTGAGTTGCTCGATGTCGGCGGTGCCGCCGGACAGCGCGGCGACCGTGCGCAAGCCTCTTTGCGCGATCTGGCTTGTTTGCGCCGGAATGGCTCCGCAATTCTGGATCTGGCGCGCCAACCTGGCGCGCGCAACCGCAAGATCACTGCGGCCATCTCCGTCGAGCAAGGGATTGCCGAAGCCGAGGAACGGCTTCGATGCAGCGCTCTTCCGCGCGATCTGGCGCAGCGCCTTGAGGCTGGAGACCGAGGGCAAGACGGTCGTCGCAAATCGCTTGACCAGCCAAGGCGCTTTCGAAAGGTCCGCTTTCGCGCGGTCATTGCCCGCATCCGGCGCAGGCTTGTCAGTCAGCAGCACCCCGAAAGGCAGCATGGCCAGCGGACCGGACGGCACCAGGATCAGTTCTTTGCCCTCGATGTCGTGGGCGACCGGGCCGAGCAGCGCCTGATAGAGCGCAAACGCCCGCTCCTGGTCGAACGGCAATGGCTCGCCGGCCGGCAGTGGGCGCCTCACGCCGAGTTTTTCCGGGCATGTGGATGTCTTGTCCAGCCACGCCTCCACATCGAGGCCACAGCGCAAGATTCTGACCGTATCGGCGAGTTGCTTCTCGCCGATATCAGCAGCGTGCCACCGCACGTCCGAACGGGTAACTGTCCAGACAAAGGTGAAGCGCAAGGTCGTCGTGAACAGCAGCAAAGCCTCGTTCGGATGGAGCTGCTTCTGAACGTCCTCGATCGAAATGGGAGCCTTGGTGACCAGCGCCGAATATTCCGGAAACCGAGCGCCGATCGCACGGTCCAGTTCCCGGATCTGGCCGGCGATGGCCGAGGCCCAGGCCCGAAGCGCCTGCTCCGTCGCCGGGTTGCGCGCGGCGTCAGACCGCGATAGCGCCGCGATCAGCCGCTTGTCGGTGGCGACTGCTTGCCCATCGAGATCCTGCCGCTCGCGAACGCGCGCCGCCAGATCCCCACTGCCTTCCGCGATGCGGGCCGACATTCCGGCAATCGCTCGCGCAGCCTGTTCGTCGCCGATCCATTGCGCCGCCTCGAACGCCTGCAATCGCAGCACGCTGGCCTGCCCGCCAGTGGAGCCGCTTGCGAGATTATGGGCGGCGACGATCAGTCCCGGGAACGGATTGGTATCTTCATGGGTCTTCAGAGCGCCCCGGCCCTTTTCCTCGCTAAACTCCGTGGCGCGGCGGCTATTCTGGATGGCCGCCGCCCGGGCAAACGCATCGTGGGCTTGCCGCCAATCCTTCATATCGAGAAAGTGTGCGCCAAGATTAACGAAGCTGTTGGCGACGTCCGGATGCGCGTCGCCGAACGCGTGCAGACGCATGTTCAGCGCCCGTTTCAAGAGCGGCTCGGCCTCCTGCGGCCGTCCGGTACTGTCCAGGATGACAGCTAGATTGTTGAGACTGTTTGCGACCAGCGGGTGAGAACTGCCCAGCACGGCTTCGCGTATGGCGAGCGACCGACGCGCGAGCGGTTCCGACTCCGCGTAACGATCGCCACTAATAATCAGCGTCACGAGATTGTCGAGAGAAACGGCAACGTCCTGGTGGGTCGGGCCGAGGCTCTTTTCGCGAATGGCGAGCGATTTGCGGAAGAGCTGTTCGGCCTCCTGCTTGCGCCCCAGATGCACCCACGCTTCGGCAAGATTGTTCAGAGCCGTCGCCACGTTCGGATGCGCCGCTCCAAATGCTTTTTCCTTTATCGCAAGCGCACGGGCAAGCAGGCCTTCGGCTTCGGCTTCTCTGCCCTCTCGCGAGAACACCAGGGCCAGATTGTTGAGGCTCGCGGCGACGTCGGAATGGTTTGGACCCAGCACTTTTTCCCTGATGGCCAAGGTCCGCCGGGCCAATTGCCCGGCCTCCTGAAGTCGCCCCTGTGCACGACGGAGCTCTCCGAGATTATTGAGCGTGGCCGCCAGATAGATGCTGTCGGAGCCATGCTGCTTTTCCTGGACATCGAGGGCTTCGGCAAAGCGCGCCTCCGCCAAGTGCAGCCGGCCTTGTGCCCGATAGATCTCGGCGATGTTGTTCAGGGCAACCGGGACCATGACGTCCGCTTGCCCCGGAGACTTTCTGAAAATTGCCAGCGCACGGTTGAAAATATCGAGCGCTTCCGTCTCCATCATTTGACGGTGACGGAGATTGCCGAGTTGCATGCGCGTCAGCGCCGTCGTGAGATGGTCAGCGCCCAGCACGCGCTCATTAATGCCAATCGCCCGCAAAATATCTCGCTCGGCATCATTCAATCGGTTCTGGCCCAGCGCGATCTGACCCAGGGTAGCGAGCACGGCGGCAACATCAGGATTATTTGGGCCAAGGCTTTTCTCACGGATGGCAAGCGCCCTTTTCAGGACACTTTCAGCTTCCGCCGTTTCGCCTTGCGTCTGCAGCACCTGGCCCAGCACGACCAGTGTCGTTGCCGTCAAAGGCGACTGTCGCCCGGAAGTTCTTTCAGCCTCGCTTTGGAGCTTCCTCGCAAGACTAATCGCTTCGCTGTAGCGGCCTTCCTTTGCAAGCGTTGTGATGCGCTGCATCAGCGTCAGCATATCCTGTGGACCCGCGCGGCAGGGCGACACCATGACGCTCACAATAAATAGGATGCCCAAAAGCCACTCGGCAAACCCCTGCCACCCTGCCCGCATGCTGCGATTGCTCCGATTCCTGCCACCCCTTGTAGGCCACACCAAGATGGAGGCCGTGTGACCGGCCATGCCTGTTCAGGAAATGCGAGCCACAGGAGCCGGCCGAGACATCAAGCGGGCAGTAGAAATTCGCTCAACGCGCGCGATACAGCGGCCGGCTGATCAAGGGGCGCCAGGTGGCCGCAGTCGGGGATGACCTCCAGCCGCGCGTGGGGTATCAGGCGATGCGCGCGCTCGGCGATCGCGACCGGCAGCAGCGGATCGTCGGCGCCATGGAGGATCAACGTGGACACCGTGAGCGCGGGGAGCCGATCGACATAGCTGGTCCGTAACCCACGCCAGCCGACTTCACGGCGCTCCCAATCCCGCAATGCCGCTGCCGCGCCAGGCTTGCGCAGCAGCCTCATCACCCGATCGAGCAACATCGGCGTCACCTGCTCGGGTCGATGCGGCATGGCCCGCCGCAGCGCCCAGCCGGTCAGTCGCCGATTGCTTGCCAGGATGCGCCACTGAAGTGCACTCAGCCCTGGCAGATGTACCCCGAACCATGTCGCCCGACCACCGGGAAGGGCGTCATCAAGGCAAGCGCTATCGATCAAGACCAGGCGCTCAACGCGTTCCGGAGCCTCGAGCGCGAAGCCGAGAGCAATGCCACCACCCATCGATACTCCCGCCAGACTGGCGCGGTGGAGACCGAGTTCGGCCATTAGCGGCGACAAGAACGCTGAATAATCTGCAAAGCCCCACCCGCCGGGCATTGGATCGCTGTCGCCGAAGCCTGGGAGGTCCGGCGCAAAGACACGGCATCCCGTTGCGAGCGCCGAAATAGCCGATGCGAAACTTACACCGGCCGCATCAAAAGCAGAGCCATGCAACAGCAGCACCGCAGGGCCGGTGGCGCCGGCCTTCAGGCAATGGACGCGCAAGCCTGAGACCTTCAGCCAAATCTCGTCGAAGGGCTGATCCGCGCGGTCAGCGATCATCCTGTCACGCACGGCGTCGCTGGCTCTGTCGAGATTGCCTTAGCGAGATCGCGCTCCAGCATGGCGACGACCCGGTCGGCGCAGTCGAGCACAAAGAAGTGACCGCCTGGGAACATGCGCACCACGCATTCGCCGGTCGTTTCCTGTTGCCAGGCGAGCAACTCGTCGCGGCCAGTATCCTCGTCGCAAAACCCTCCATAGGCGGCGATATCGATGCGCAGCTTGGAGCGATCGCGTGGTCGGTAAGTTTCGCAGGCGCGGAAGTCGGCGCGGAGAATCGGCAACACCAGTTCGAGAAGGTCGGGTGACCTGAACACCTCCGGAGGCGTAGCCCCGAGTTGGCGCAGGTGCGCGATAAACTCCGCATGTGGCGCCGCGTGCATCGGAGGGGTCGACTGCGGCGCCTTCGGTGCACGGTGGCCGGACGCTATCAGCAGCCGAGGCATCGCGCTACCGCGTGCGGCGAGCAAGTGACACGCCTCGAATGCCACCAGGCTGCCCATGCTATGTCCAAACAGCGCATACGGCTCGCTCGGTCCGGCCGCAACAAGATCGGCAACCGAGCGGGCAACCTGCTCAATGGTTTCGAGTAGAGGTTCGCCTAGCCGACTGCCGTGGCCGGGATACTCGACAGCGCAAATTTCAATGTCCGTCGGCAACAATTCAGGCCACGTGCGAAACATCCCGGCCGCGCCGCCCGCATGTGGCAGACAATAGACCCGCGCACGCGCGCATGATCTGCCGATCCGTGTTGGTGAGACAGGTGCTCCTCGGAACGGCGGTCTGATCGATCGCCGAATGTCCGCTTGCTGATCGAACTTCGTCATCGCCTTGCCGCACATCGTCTGTTCGCGGAGCGACGATGTTCCGCCCGCGCAATCGAAGGTTCGGAGACTGCTCGCGGAATGTGAACTTCTGATGATGATACCCGGTCAGGTTGACATGACGTGAGCGCGCGGCTGGATTGCACGTTTGTCTGGGAACAACGTCAGCGGTTACGGGATTACCGGCGCCTGATGGATCGGGGAGAGCAACATAACGTTCCCCGACGAAGGGAAGTTCCGATCAAGTTCCATCAACCAACCCGGATCGACAAGCGCAGGGAGAGGTCGCGCGATGACAGCGGAAAACCAATCGAGCGATGAAGTCTATCTCGTCGTCGTCAACGACGAAGAACAATATTCGATCTGGCGTGAAGACAAGAGCGTTCCTGCCGGCTGGCGAGCGACCGGCAAACGGGGCACCAAGGCGGACTGCCTGCAACACATCGAAGACGTTTGGATCGACATGAGGCCGCTGAGCTTACGCAAGCGGATGGCCGATATTGCCGGGCGCGATGCATCATAACCCTAGGTCTTGATGACGCAGTCACGTGGCGCGTGCTGTGCGACGATTCAATTCACACGAGCATTGGCGTTGCCCTCGCCGTTTCGCGGAACTGCAATCCGCTTGTAACGGATCCAGCGTTCACGGGCGCACGTATCACGGCGCCACATAGGAGACTTCGTATGGTGCTTGCTGCTCGCCGCATCCCGATTTCGATGGAGGTAGGCTTGTGAAACATCCTCCCAACCGTCCAACGGCCGCTTACGTTCGACTTCCCGGGAAGTCCGATCCGCACGGAGGTCGGATGACAGTGGTCCTCTTCACTGCAATCGGAAGCACCGTCCTGAGACCCACTAAGCCAATCTGTGGCGTGGGTGAGACCGATCCCCCTCTGCTCGACCGAGCTGGTCGGCGATGGTCCCGTTAGAGAACGGATGAGTTCTCGACATCGCCATCCGAGCGCTGTTGCTCCAATTTCTGAAACGCTAATCGCCTCAACAGGCGGTAGCACGCGTGGTTGCGAATCGGCCGGGAGAGAAGCTGATGATGCCTTCGAACACTGCCGTCACAATGGTCGAGGCGTTGCGAGAGCACGCACAAACGATGCCGGAACGGCCGGCGCTTCGTTTTCTTCCCGCCGCATCCGCGAGGGCCGATCTCAGTTTTGCCGCGCTCGATCAGGCGGCAGCCAGACTGGCTGGAGCATTGAGAACGCGCATGCGACGCGGGGATCGTGTGCTGATGTTCTATCCGCCCGGGCTCGACTTCGTGATCGCGTTCTTTGCTGTTCTCTACGCCGGCGCGATCGCGGTGCCGTTGGCCCCGCCTCGGCGATCGGGTAGCAGCCGCGTCATTGCCGCGCTGATTGCCAATGCCGAGCCCGCGACGGTCTTGACGTCCTCGCAGCTAGCACCGCGGATCAGCGAGATCCTGTCCGAACTCGGTTGTTCTCTCGAAGCGGTCGTGACCGATACCTTGACGACTGATGAGTCAAGCGGTGACGACGTTGTGATGCCCGCGCAGGATGACATTTGCGTCTTGCAGTACACATCCGGGTCGACCGGCACTCCGCGCGGTGTTGTGGTCACCCATGCGAACGCCGCGCGCAACGCTCGGCTGCTGGCGAGCCAGGCCGAACTGAATGATCGATCAGTCTGGGTGAGTTGGGTTCCTCACTTTCATGATCTCGGCTTATTCGGCGGCATCTGCACGCCACTCTATCGAGGAGCAACATCGGTTCTGATGCCGCCAGCCGCGTTCGTTGCCCGCCCGATCCGCTGGCTCGAGGCGATCACGCAATATGGCGGCACCGCCAGCATTGCACCCAACTTCGCCTATGATCTGTGCTTGCGTCAGATCCCGGAGGAAGATTGCGCCGGCCTCGATCTCAGTCGCTGGGCCGTAGCAGGGTGTGGTGCTGAGCCAATCCGAATGCAAACCCTGAACGGCTTCGCCGAGCGCTTCGGCCGCTATGGACTGAAACGCCAGTCGATGTGTCCGTTTTACGGATTGGCAGAGGCGACGCTGCTGGTGTCGGGCGGACCGGTCGGAGCAGGACAGACAGCGGCGACGGTTTCGCTGTCGGCGATTCGCCGGAACCGGCTGGAACCAGCGCAGGGTCCGCACGACGCCTACGACATCCCCTCCTGCGGAAAGCCAACTCCCGAGCATCGGATTCTCATTGTCGATCCACAGACGATGCAGCGCTGCGGTCCGAACGCGATCGGCGAGATCTGGATCGACGGCTCGACCACAGGTCCGGGCTATTGGAGGAACCCGCAGGAATCCGCGCGCGTGTTCGGCGCCCGTCTTGCAGGCGACGACGGCCCGTTCCTGCGAACCGGCGATCTCGGTTTCATGCGTGAGGGCGTCCTGCACGTCAGCGGACGCATCAAGGACGTCATGATCATCCGCGGCCAGAATGTGTATCCGCAGGATCTGGAAGCAACCGCCCGGGTTGCGGTGCCTGAGCTCACGGAGGCTGCCGCATTTACGTTGTCTGACCAGGCAACCGAACGCGCCGCGCTGGTGATTGAGGAGCCCAGGCGGCCTGCAGTCGATGCGACCTCCAGTCTCGAAGCCGTGCGCGCTGCGATTTCAGCCCATAACGGGGTGGATCTTGATCACGTCGTGCTGACGCATCACCGCGCCCTTCCCAAGACGTCGAGCGGTAAAATCCAGCGTTCCCATGCACGCCAGATGCTGCTCGACGGATCGCTGCCGGTGCTGGCCGAATGGCGTGGCGACAGCGAGGCCGCAGAGGCGGAGGGAGATCATGCCGATGCCATCGCGCTGGTGCTCGACTTGAGACGGCAGACGGATTCCCAGCAGATCCAATCGATCAAAAACTATCTTCATCATGTCTTCGGCGAGTTGCTCGGATTCAGTGGCGACGATCTCGATCGCGGCGAGACCCTCATGGCGCTGGGCGTGACGTCGCTCGGCATCACGCGCATCAGGGCCAGAATCGAGAGCGAGTTCATGATCCGGCTCGATCCGGACATGCTCTGGCAGGACTGCGGGTTCGCCGATCTGGCGGCGGAGTTGCGCCGCCGGGTGCTCGCATCTCCGCTTTGGGCAAACGCCGATGCCGTGGAGCGCCTCGCCGAAGAGGTCGCTCAAATGCACGACGAAGATGTCGCTCGCGAATTGGGGTCGAGCGCAGTCTGACGGTCACGTCGCCGTCACGCGGCGATTTCCGTTAGGTCCGCTCTGAGCGCGCGCAACCGTAGCCGTTCGAACACCGACCATCGAGCCCAAGGAGCAGATGTCCGATGGATATCCCGATGCACAAGACCCTGCCGACGGCTGCAATCAAAGGTCCCAGGCTCGAACTGCTGCGCCGAAAAATACGAAACTCGGTCGAAGATCTTTTCGATGGAATCCCCAAGGTTTCGCGCGATCACGCGCTGCCGCTTTCATTTGCTCAAGAGCGGCTCTGGTTTCTCGATGGGCTGGGCAGGTTGGGGCCGGCTTATCACATCGGTCTTGCGGTGCGACTGAGAGGGCAGTTGAATATCGCCGCTCTCTCGGCCGCGCTCACGGAAATTGTCCGGCGTCACGAAGCCGTTCGCACACGTTTCACGATGCGCGACGGAATCGGGTCTCAACTACTCGATCCGCCATGGGAGATCGAGCTCGGGACCGAGAGAGTCACGCTCGACGATGCGAGGTTGCGCACGCGAGCTCTCATGGAGCACCCCTTCGATCTGGCCAATGATCGAATGTTCCGCTGCTCGCTGCTTGCGCTCGGCGATCAGGATCACGTCCTTGCCCTGGCGATGCATCACATCGTTTCGGACGGCTGGTCAATGGGCGTGTTGTTCCGCGAACTCGCCGCGCTCTACGGCGCATTTTCCGCCGGCCGTCCGTCGCCTCTTCCGGAGCTACCGATCCAGTATGCGGATTATGCGGCATGGCACCGCGGATGGGTGTCGGAGCGCGTGCTGCGGCCACAACTGGCCTACTGGCGTGAGCGGCTTGCCGACGCGCCTGCGGGGCTGGACATGCCGACTGACCGATCGCGTCCGGCCGCGCAAAGCTTTCGCGGCGCGACGCACAAGTTTGTTTTGGAGCGCGACCTGACCGCCGCGGTCGCGGCGCTGGCGCGCCAGGAAGGCGTGACGCTGTTCATGGTCTTGTTGGCCGGCTTCAAGGCGCTGCTGGCGCGGTGGAGCGGTCAACACGATATCGTCGTCGGAACGCCGATTGCCGGACGTGTTCGCGCCGAAACCGAGCACCTCATCGGGTTCTTCGTCAACATGCTGGCGATGCGCACCGATCTGGCTGGTGATCCATCGTTCCGGGCGTTGGTACAGAGCGTCAAGCAAGCGGCGCTCGGTGCCTATGCAAATCAGGATCTGCCGTTTGAAAAAGTGGTCGATGCGCTGCATCCGATCCGCGATCTCGGCCGGCAGCCGATCTTCCAGACGGTGTTCGCGCTGCAGGACGTTTCGCTCGAGCAGGTGAACCTTCCCGGCCAAACCGTCGAACAATTCGATGACGAGGCAAACTCGGCGCGATTCGATCTCGAGCTCTCGATGACGGAAGTCGGCGGACGGTTGGCCGGCTCGCTCGTCTATGCGACGGACCTGTTTGACGCCTGCACCATCGAACGGCTGGCGAGCCATTTCGTGCGGCTGCTCAAGGGAGCGCTGGCGGATCCGCAGTTGCGCCTCTCGCAACTGCCGCTCATGTCGAACGGCGAGCGCGCCCAGGTGCTGGTCGAATGGAACGCCACGACGGAAGAACCGCCAACGTATCGCGGCCTGCATCAATTGTTCGCCGCGCAGGCGGCGCGCACGCCGGATGCGCCGGCACTGATCTATCAAGACAAGTCATTGAGCTACGCCGCACTCGACCGTCGTGCCAACCAATTGGCGCATCATCTGCGCACGCTGGGGGTCGGTCCCGACGTGGTCGTCGGTATCTGCGTCGAGCGTTCGTTCGACATGGTGATCGGGACGCTCGCCATTCTCAAGGCGGGCGGCGCCTATCTGCCCCTCGATCCCAGTTATCCGGCGGACCGGCTGAGCTACATGATTGCCGATTCGCGCTCGACCGTGGTGCTGACACACTCAGCATTGGCCGATCAGATTCCGATGAACGATGCGGCCGTGGTCCGCCTCGATGCGGCCTGGCCACAGATCACGCAGCTTCCGATCGACGCGCCGGCGAGTGCCGTCGATCCTGCCAATCTTGCTTATGTGATCTACACCTCCGGCTCCACGGGACGGCCCAAGGGAGTCATGACCTCTCACCGCGGGGCGGCAAATCTGGCGGAGGCCCAGGTTAAGCCCTTAGGCATCGCGCCCGGAAGCCGCGTCCTGCAGTTCGCCTCGTTCAGCTTCGATGCAGCGGTCTGGGAGCTATTGATGAGCTGGCGCAGCGGCGCCGCGCTGGTGATCGCGGACCGTCACGATCTGCTGCCGGGCGAACCGTTGCGCGAGCTATTGCAGCGGCAGGCGATCGGCACCGTTCTGCTGCCGCCCTCAGCCCTGGGCCCGCTGGCGGCCGCGTCGCTGCCTCATCTCAAGACGCTGATCGTCGGCGGCGAGGCCTGTACCGGCGAAGTCGTTGCGCCCTGGCTCGGCGAGCGCATCGTGCTCAACGCCTACGGTCCGACCGAGGCAAGCGTCTGCACCACCGTGTTCCGCTGCATGCCGGATGGCCGGACACCGGCGATCGGACGTCCTTTGGCCAACACGCGGGCCTACGTGCTCGACAAGGATCTAGAGCCGGTCCCGATCGGCGCCCCGGGGGAGCTTTATATCGGCGGCGCCGGATTGGCACGCGGCTACCTGTTCCGACCTGGGCTAACGGCGGAGCGGTTCGTACCAAACCCGTTCGCGTCGGGTGAGCGGCTCTACCAAACCGGCGATCTCGTCCGCTGGCGCACGAACGGAGAGCTGGAATTTCTCGGCCGCCTCGATCATCAAGTGAAGATTCGCGGCTTCCGCATCGAGCTCGGCGAAATCGAGGCCGCGCTGCTCTCGGAGCCGTGCATCGTACAGGCGACGGTGCTGGCCCGAGAGGACACGCCCGGCAGCAGACGGCTCGTGGCCTATGTCGTACCTGACCTCGCGCGCCTCAAAGCCGACCGACGGCAGGAGGACGCGCCGACGAGGGACGATAGCGTCGCGCAGTGGCAAACCTTGTTTGAGGAAACCTATGGCGCCACAAGTGCCGGGCAAGCGCCGAGCTTCGTGGGCTGGAACAGCAGCTACACCGGCGATCCGATTCCGGAATCGGATATGCAGGAGTGGCTGTCCAGCACCGTGGAGCGGATTGCTGGTTTGGCGCCAGAGCGTGTTCTGGAAATCGGCTGCGGCGTCGGTCTCCTGCTGCAACATTTAGCCCCGATCAGCCGCGCGTACCGCGGAACCGATATTTCCTCCGCCGCGATCCGCGGATTGCGCGAATGGGCCAAAGGGCGCGCGCACCTCGCCCATGTCGAGCTCGCCGAGCGCGAGGCGACGGCGCTGTCCGACATCGAGCCGGAATCCGTCGATACCGTCATCCTGAACTCGGTGGCGCAGTATTTTCCCGACATCGACTATCTGCGCGAGGTGCTCGCGGGCGCCGTATCCCTGGTCAGTGACGGCGGCCGGCTATTTGTCGGTGACCTCCGCCATTTCGGTCTGTTGCAGACGTTTCACGCCTCCGTTCAGATCGCGCGGGCAAACCCGGGATCGCGCGCCGGCGAGCTCAAGGCCCGCGTCGCCAGCGCGGTGAAGCGGGAAACCGAGCTTGCCGTCGATCCCGGGTTGTTCCTGGCTCTAAAGGATCATCTCCCCGGGATCTCGGCGGTGGAGATTCTGCTCAAGCGTGGACAGGCGGACAACGAACTGACCCGGTATCGCTACGATGCGGTACTGCACATAGGGGGCAACGAGCCGCCGGCGCCAGCCCAGACCGTCGATTGGGCGAGCAGTTCGCTCGCGGAAGTAGCCGCAAGTCTCGACAAGCACCGGCCGGCCAGCATGGCAGTGCTGCGCGTGCCGAACCGCAGGTTGGCGCAGGATCTTGCAGACACGCAATGGCTCGAAACGTGCGAGCCCGGCACCACGGTGTCAGAGCTGCTAAGCGCTTCCCGCGACCGCGCGCTGGCCGCCGAGGATCCGGAAACCTTCTGGGCGCTGGGAGAACGGCTCGGGTATGACGTGCGGGTGAGCTGGACATCGGCCGCGCCGGACGGTTGCTTTGACGTGGTGTTCATCGACCGCAGCCGGGTCGACGGCCCTGTGCGATTACCCACTCCGCGTCTACCGCGGCGCCAGCCGTTGACCGCCTATGCCAATGATCCGGGGGCGGCGACGCTGACGCACCAGCTTGGACAACGCCTTCGCAACTCGCTGCAACTCCGCCTGCCGGACCACATGGTGCCATCCGCCATCGTGGCGCTCGACGCCCTGCCGCTGACTCCGGCCGGCAAGGTCGATCGCCGCGCACTGCCGGCCCCGGAGGGACGCCCCGAGGTCGGCAAGTTCGTAGCCCCTCGCACCTCCAGCGAACAAGCCCTGGCAGCTATCTGGTGCGATATCCTGAAGCTCGATCACGTCGGGGTCGAGGACAACTTCTTCGAACTCGGCGGCGACTCGATCCAGTCGATTCAGGTCGTGGCCCGTGCCAACCGGGCCGGCCTCAAGCTGACCTCGCGACAAATTTTCGAACATCAGACCATCGCGGCGCTGGCGGCGATAGGCCTCGCGACCGCGGTCCCACCTGACGAACGTTCCGACGGTACGATCCCGTTGTCGGACTCGCTCGGCGGCACTTCTCACGCGGATCTCGATCGCATGCTCAGCGCGGTTGGCGGCGCACCCCTCGTTGAGGACTTCTATCCGCTGTCGCCGACCCAGCAGGGCATGCTGTTCCACAGCATCTACGAACCGCAATCGATGGCCTATGTCACCACGCTCGGCTGCCGGCTGGTCGGAGAACTCGACATCGAGACATTCCGTATTGCCTGGGAGAGGCTGGTTGCTCATCACGCCGTGCTGCGCACCGCTTTCGTCGGACAGGATCTCGAGGTCCCGCTCCAGGTTGTGATGCGTCAGGCAACACTGCCTTTCCGGTACGACGACTGGCGTGACGCGCCGGCCAGCGAGCAGGACGCCCGGCTGGTGGCGTTGCAACACACCGAGTGCGAACGCGGCTTCGATTTCGCCCAGCCGCCATTGATGCGGCTGTCCATCGTGCGGCTGGCAGAGCAGGACTATCGCCTGGTCTGGAGCTGTCATCACATTCTGTTCGATGGCTGGTCGATACCGCTTCTGTTGAACGAGGTGTTCGCCATCTACGGCGCCCTGTGCCGACGCGAGGCGCCGCCGCTGCAGGCCGCGCCGCCGTATCGCAACTTCATCGATTGGCTGCAGCGGCAGGACAAGGGCGCCGCCGAGGCTTACTGGCGTCGACGCCTTGCTGGCTTCGAGGCGCCGACCGCGTTCGGGCTCGGTCACCCGTCCGGCGTGGCCACCGGCCGCGACCGATATGCCGAGCATGATGAAGAGCTGCCGCTCGGCATGGAAGCTTTGGAGAGTTTCGCCCGCCGGCATCGGCTGACCATCAACACCCTGGTGCAAGGCGCCTGGGCGCTGCTGCTGTCCCGCTATGGCGACAGCGCCGACGTAGTGTTCGGCGTCACCGTCTCGGGCCGCCCGGCGGAGCTGCCCGAGGTCGAGCGCACCGTCGGGCTGTTCATCAACACGCTGCCGCTGCGCCTTGCCGTACCCCCCAGACAAAAGATCCTGGACTGGCTGCGCGAGGTCCAGGCGCGGCAGAGCGAACTGACGGACTATCAGTACAGCGCGCTGGCCGATGTGCAGCGCGCCAGCGAGGTGCCGGCGGGCACGCCGTTGTTCGACAGCATCGTGGTATTTGAAAATTATCCGGCCGAGCTGTCCGCACAGGTACCAGGCCATGCGATCCGCCTCGACATGATCCGTGCGGTCAACCGGATCAACTACCCCCTCGCATTGCAGGTGGCGACCGGGCGATCGCTGTCGCTGAAGCTCATGTACGACGCCAACCGCTTCGAGAGCGATGCGATCGTGCGTCTGGCTGGACATCTGCGGATCTTGCTGGAGGGGATCGTCGCCGCCCCGGAGCGGCCGTTGTCGGCGTTGGCGCTGTTGAGCGAGGCCGAGCATCGTCAGCTCGTCGTTGGCTTCAACGACACCGCGGCGGAGTATCCGCGCGGCCTGCTGCATGAGCTGTTTGCCGCGCAGGCGGCGCGCACGCCAGATGTGGTGGCGCTGAGCCTGGACGAAGCGACGCTGAGCTACGGCGACCTCGAGCGCCGCGCCAACCAGCTCGCCCATCATCTGCGCGAGCTCGGGGTCGGCCCCGACGTCGTGGTCGGGCTGGGCGCCGAGCGCTCGTTCGAGATGGTGATCGGCCTGCTCGGCATCCTCAAGGCCGGCGGCGCCTATTTACCGCTCGACCCGGACTACCCGGCCGAGCGGGTCGCCTTCATGCTCGCCGATGCAAAGGTGCCAGTGCTGCTCACGCAGGCGGCCGTGGCCGATCGGCTGCCGGCCAGCGATGCGACATTGCTCCGGCTCGACGCTGATTGGCCGCGGATCGCTCGCTATCCCACAACCGCCCCACCAAATGCCGCCACGCCCGACAACCTCGCCTATGTGATCTACACCTCGGGCTCGACCGGACGGCCCAAGGGGGTGATGAACGCCCATCGCGGCATCCGCAACCGCATCCAATGGATGCAGCACGCCTATCGGCTGACCGCGGCCGACCGCGTCCTGCAAAAAACCCCGTTCGGCTTTGACGTCTCAGTCTGGGAGTTCTTCTGGCCGCTGACCTTGGGCGCACGCCTGGTGATCGCCCGGCCCGGCGGGCATCAGGATCCCCGCTATCTGGCTGAGCTGATCGAACGCACCGGGGTCACCATCCTGCACTTCGTGCCCTCGATGCTGCAGGCGTTTTTGGAGGCTGCGGATCTCAAGCGCTGCGGCAGCCTGCGCGACACCCTGTGCAGCGGCGAGGCGCTGCCGGCAGAAACCCAAAACCGCTTCCTCGGCGCGCTGCCCGGCCGGCTGCACAATCTCTATGGGCCGACCGAGGCCGCGGTCGACGTCAGCGCCTGGCAATGCCACCTCGAGCCGGCCGCCACCCAGGTGCCGATCGGCGCGCCGATCAGCAACATCCAGCTTTATGTGCTCGACCATCGCCTCGCGCCGGTGCCGGTCGGGGTCGCCGGCGAGCTCCATATCGGCGGCATCGGCGTGGCGCGCGGCTATCTCGGCCGGCCCGGCCTGACCGCGGAACGCTTCGTGCCAAGTCCGTTCGCCGCGGGCGCGCGGCTCTACCGCACCGGCGATCTGGCGCGCTGGCGCGCCGACGGACAGCTCGACTATCTCGGCCGCATCGACCATCAGGTCAAGATCCGCGGCTTCCGCATCGAGCTCGGCGAGATCGAGGCGGCGCTGCGCGCGCACGCCGGCGTCGAGCAGGCCGTGGTGGTGGCGCACGAAGATGCGGCCGGCAAGCGGCTGGTCACCTATGTGGTGGCGACGGCCGATGGAATGCCCAACGCCGGCGAACTGCAGCATCATCTCAAACGATCGCTGCCCGATTACATGGTGCCGGCCGCCTTTGTGATGCTGGATCAACTGCCGCTGACGCCCAACGGCAAGCTCGACCGCAAGGCGCTGCCGGCGCCGGACTGGCAGGGCAGTAGCGACGCCGTCGCCCCGCGCAACCCGACCGAAGCGGCGCTGGCCGCGATCTGGCGCGACGTGCTCAAGCTCGACCGCGTCGGCGTCAACGACAACTTCTTCGCGCTGGGCGGCGATTCGATCCAGTCGATCCAGTTGGTGGCGCGGGCCAACCGGGTCGGACTGAGCCTGTCGGCCCGCCAGGTGTTCGAGCAGCAAACCATCGCGGGTCTGGCGGCGGTGGCGGGCCGCGCGACGGCGGTTTGCGCCGAACAAGGGCTGGTGCAGGGCGAGGTGCCGCTGACCCCGATCCAGCGCTGGCTGTTCGAGCAGGAGCTTTTGGCGCCGCATCACTTCAACCAGGCGGTGCTGCTGGAATGCGATGCGAGGCTGACGCCGGCAGCGCTCGGCGACGCGCTGCGTCACCTGGTGCGGCATCACGATGCGCTGCGGCTGCGCTTTTACCGCAGCGAGGATGGCTGGCATCAGGCCCATGCCGAGGATGCCGAGCCGGCGTTCGAGCAGATCGATTTGTCCGCGCTCGACGCCGCCGCCCAATCCGCCGCCCTGGCCCGGCATGCCGATCGCCTGCAGGCCAGCCTCGAGCTCGCCACCGGCCCGCTGGTTTGCGCCGCCTGGTTCGATCTCGGGGCGCAGGGCCGCCGGCTGTTGCTGATCCTGCATCATCTGGTGGTCGACGGGGTGTCGTGGCGCATCCTGCTCGACGACCTCGATGCCGTCCTGGCGGCGCTGCAGCGGGATGAACCGGTGCAGCTTGCGGCCAAGACCACCTCGTTCAAGCGGTGGGCCGAACAGCTCACCGCCTATGCCGGATCGGCGGCCGCGCAACGCGAGCTGGCGTACTGGCAACAGGTGCCCTGGTCGGACGCCGAACGCCTGCCGGTGGACCATCCCGGCGGCATCAACACCGCCGGCGCGGTGCGCATGGTGAGCATGTCGCTCAGCGAAGCCGACACCCGCGCGCTGCTGCAGGAGGTGCCGAACGTCTACCATACCCAGATCAACGACGCGCTGTTGACCGCGCTGGCCGAGGCGGTGGCGGCCTGGAGCGGGCGGCGCCGCCTGCTGGTCGCGCTCGAAGGCCATGGCCGCGAGGCCCTGTTCGCCGCGGCCGACGTCTCGCGCACCGTGGGCTGGTTCACCAGCCTGTTCCCGGTGCGGCTGGATCTCGGCGGTGCGAGCGATCCCGGGGCGGCGTTGAAGGCGGTCAAGGAGCAGTTGCGCGCCGTGCCCAACCGCGGCATCGGCTACGGCATCCTGCGCTATCTCGGCGGCGCCGCGGCGGTGGAGGCGCTGCCGGTGCCGGAGCCGGAGATCAGCTTCAACTATCTCGGTCAACTCGACGAGGGTGGCGGCGCGCGGCCGTTCCGCTTCGCCGAGCAGAACACCGGCGCGCTTACGCACCCCGGCAACGCGCGCCGGCATCTGATCGACGTCTCCGCCCATGTCCGCGACGGCCGGCTGCAGCTGCAGTGGTTTTACAACGCAGGCCGGCATGCGCCCGAGACGATGACGGCGCTGGCCGAGCGCTATGTCGCGGCGCTGCGCGACCTGATCGCGCATTGCAAGACCAGTGAAGGCGGCTTCACGCGATCGGACTTCCCGCTCGCCGCCACCCGCCAAATCGAGCTCGACCGCCTGATCGCGATGCTCGGCGGTCCCCGGCAGATCGAGGACATCTATCCGCTGTCGGCGACCCAGCAGGGACTGTTGTTCCACAGTCTCTACGCGCCGGATTCCACCGTCTACGTGATCTCGCTCGGCTGCCGGCTGGTCGGGGCGCTCGATGTCGATGCGTTCGAACAGGCCTGGCAGCGCATGGTCGCGCGCCACGCGGTGCTGCGCACCGCCTTTGTCGGCCAGGAGCTGGAGCAGCCGCTGCAGGTGGTGCTGCGCCATGCCGTGCTGCCGTTCGAGCGCCACGACTGGCGCACCCTGGACGCCGCCGAACAGGCGACGCGGCTTTTGGCCCTGCAGCAGGCCGAGCGCGCCCGCGGCTTCGACTTCACGCGCCCGCCGCTGCTGCGGCTGCATCTGGTGCGCACCGCCGCGGCCGAGTACCGGCTGATCTGGAACAGCCATCATATCGTGTTCGACGGCTGGTCGATGCCGATCCTGTTCAACGAGGTGTTTGCCGCCTACGGCGCGCTGTGCCGGCGCGAGACGCCGCAGCTAAAGCCGCCGCGCCCGTTCCGCGACTACATCGGCTGGCTGCAGCGCCAGGACCAGGGCGCCGCCGAGGCTTACTGGCGCCGACGCCTGGCTGGCTTTGCGACCCCGACCGCCCTCGGGCTCGGCCGGCCCGCCGCGCCGACCGATCCGGTGGATCACTATGCCGAGCATGAGGGGACGTTCCCGGTCGCGTTGGCCGAGATCGAAGGGTTTGCGCGCCGGCATCGGCTGACCCTCAACACCCTGGTGCAGGGCGCCTGGGCGCTATTGCTGTCCCGCTATGGCGACAGCACCGAGGTGGTGTTCGGCGTCACCGTCTCGGGCCGCCCGGCGGAGCTGCCCGAAGTCGAGCGCACCGTCGGGCTGTTCATCAACACGCTGCCGCTGCGCCTTGCCGTACCCCCCAGACAAAAGATCCTGGACTGGCTGCGCGAGGTCCAGGCGCGGCAGAGCGAACTGACCGACTATCAGTACAGCGCGCTGGCCGATGTGCAGCGCGCCAGCGAGGTGCCGGCGGGCACGCCGTTGTTCGACAGCATCGTGGCGTTCGAGAACTATCCGGCGGAGATGTCCGCGCTCGGCGAACTGACGCGGACGGTCCGGATCACCGATGTCCGCCCGACCGAGCGGACCAACTATCCGCTGACGCTGCAGGTCACGGTCGGGCCGACGCTGTCGTTCCGGCTGATCTCTGATGCCCACAGGTTCGAGGCGGTGGCGGTCGAACGGCTGCTCGGCCACTTCACCCACCTGTTCCGGCAGATGATCGCCGACCCGGAGCGGCCGCTGTCGGCGCTGGCGCTGTTGAGCGAGGCCGAGCATCGGCAGCTCGTCGCGGGCTTCAACGACACCGCGGCGGAGTATCCGCGCGGCCTGCTGCATGAGCTGTTTGCCGCACAGGCGGCGCGCACGCCAGATGCGGTGGCGCTGAGCCTGGACGAAGCGACGCTGAGCTACGGCGACCTCGAGCGCCGCGCCAACCAGCTCGCCCATCATCTGCGCGAGCTCGGGGTCGGCCCCGACGTCGTGGTCGGGCTGTGCGCCGAGCGCTCGTTCGAGATGGTGATCGGCCTCCTCGGTATCCTCAAGGCCGGCGGCGCCTATTTACCGCTCGACCCGGACTACCCCGCCGACCGCCTCGCCTTCATGCTGGCCGACGCCAAGGTGCCGGTGCTGCTCACGCAGGCGGCCGTGGCCGATCGGCTGCCGGCAAGCGAAGCGACAGTGGTGCGGCTCGACGCCGATTGGCCGCTCATCGCCCGGTGCCCCGAAACGCCGCCGGCGACCGACGCCGGCGCAAACAACCTCGCCTATGTGATCTACACCTCGGGCTCGACCGGGCGTCCCAAGGGGACGCTCATCACCCATGATTGCGTCACCCGGCTGTTCGCCGCCACCGACGCCTGGTTTGACTTCGGCCCGCACGATGTCTGGACGCTGTTCCACTCGCTGGCGTTCGACTTCTCGGTCTGGGAGCTTTGGGGCGCGCTGCTCAACGGCGGCAGGCTGGTGGTGGTGCCGTACTGGGTCAGCCGGTCTCCAGACCTGTTCCACGAGCTGGTGGCGCGCGAAGGCGTGACCGTCCTGAACCAGACGCCCTCGGCCTTCGCCGGGTTGATCCAAGCCGATTCCATCATGCCGCGCGCGCTGTCGCTGCGGCTGGTCATCTTCGGCGGCGAGGCGTTGAATTTTGCCGGGCTCAAGCCGTGGTTCGAACGCCACGGCGATGCGCGCCCGCAGCTCATCAACATGTACGGCATCACCGAGACCACCGTCCATGTGACCTGGCGGCCGGTGCGGCGGAGCGACGTCGACGCCGCGGCGAGCGCCATCGGCCGCCCGATCCCCGATCTGCAGGCCTATGTGCTCGATCGCCACGGCGATCCGGTCCCGCTCGGGGTCGCCGGCGAGCTTTACGTCGGCGGCGCTGGCCTCGCGCGCGGCTATCTGAACCGTCCGGGGTTGACCAGCGAACGCTTCGTGCCGAGCCCGTTCGTCGCCGGTGAACGGCTCTACCGCACCGGCGATCTGGCACGCTGGCGCGCCGAAGGACGGCTCGACTACCTCGGCCGCATCGATCACCAGGTCAAGCTCCGCGGCTTCCGCATCGAACTCGGCGAGATCGAAGCGGCGCTGCTCAACCACGACGCGGTCGAGCGGGCCGCCGTTGTTGTCAACGAAGACACCGACCGCCGGCTGATCGCCTATGTGGTGGGGCGCGGCGACGCGCGGCCTGACGCCGCCGGCCTGCGCCATCATCTCCAACAGGCCCTGCCGGACTACATGGTGCCGGCCGGCTTCGTGATGCTCGATCAGTTGCCGCTCACCGCCAACGGCAAGCTCGACCGCAAGGCCTTGCCGGCGCCGGACTGGCAGGGATCCGGCGAGACCATCGCCCCGCGCAACCCGACCGAAGCGGCGCTCGCCGCGATCTGGCGCGACGTGCTCAAGCTCGACCGCGTCGGTGTCAACGACAACTTCTTCGCGCTCGGCGGCGATTCGCTATCAGCGACGCGCGCGATCGCCCGTGTGCAACAGGAATTGCAGGTCGACGTGCCGCTCAAGGCGATGTTCGAAGCCACGACTCTCGGCGAACTCTCCGACCGGATCGGGCTTCTCGGCTGGGTCAACGCGGCGCCGCTCGCAGCGGAAGCCGAAGCGAGCCTCGAGGAAGGAATCATTTGATGATTGAAGACCTGCTTTCCCCGTTGCGCCGTGAGGGCGTCCATATCTGGTCCGAGAATGGCCGGGTGCGCTACCGCGCGCCCAAGGGCGTGATGACGCCGGAGCGGATCGCGGCGATCCGCTCGCACCAGCACGAAATCACCGCGTTTCTCGAGGAGGCTCAGTCACAGGCAACCGAGCTTCCGCCGGTAACGCCCGCTGCCGCTACCGGCGCGCCACCCTTGTCATTTGCGCAGGAACGGCTGTGGTTTCTCGAGCAGCTCGGCCTCGCCGAGTCGTCCTACAACATCGCCGCCACGATCCGCCTGCAGGGTATGCTCGACGTGAATGCGCTCGAGCTTGCGTTCACCGAAGTGATCTGCCGGCACCAGTGCCTGCGTACACGGTTCGAAACGGAGGATGGTCGCGGTCTGCAGGTCATCGATCCGCCGCAGCCATATCGGCTTGCACGGCTGGATCTTTCGGATCTTTCGCAAGACGAGCAAGATGCGGCGGCGAGCCGCGCCAGCCGGGACCATGCGGCACAGCGCTTCGATCTCAGCGCCGCGGCCCCGTTTCGAAGCTGTCTCATACGGCTCGCGCCCGAGCACCACCTGCTGCTGCTCGCAATGCACCATATTATCTCGGATGCCTGGTCGTCCGAGGTTCTGATCCGTGAGATCGGTGCGCTCTATGGCGCCTTTCGCGCGGGGCGTCCGTCTCCGCTCGAGCCGCTGCCGGTTCAGTACGCCGACTATGCGCTATGGCAACGGCAGCCGCTCTATGGCGCCGTGCTCGAGCGGCAGCTCGCATATTGGACACAGCGCCTGTCGACCGCGCCACCCAACCTCGAACTGCCGACCGATCGGCCGCGACGGGCGTTGCCGAGCTTCGCCGGCGCAACCCATTGGTTCTCGATTTCCGAAGGCGTCGCCTCGGCGCTTCGAGCACTGGGACAGCGGGAAAACGCGACCTTGTTCATGGTGCTGCTGTCGGCATTTCAGCTATTGCTGTCACGCTACTGCGGCCAGACCGACATCGCGATCGGCTCCCCGGTTGCCGGCCGGCGGCGGCA
Organism: Bradyrhizobium sp. AZCC 1719; assembly: GCF_036924525.1. Classification (NCBI taxonomy): domain Bacteria; kingdom Pseudomonadati; phylum Pseudomonadota; class Alphaproteobacteria; order Hyphomicrobiales; family Nitrobacteraceae; genus Bradyrhizobium; species Bradyrhizobium sp. AZCC 1719. The sequence goes on from NZ_JAZHRU010000001.1 coordinate 7,195,097, forward strand.
CGAATTGCAAAACCTGATCGGGCTGTTCGCGAACATCCTGGTGCTGCGCGCCGACTGTTCCGGAAACCAGAGCTTCCGAGACCTGCTGAGGCAAGTGAGGACGACGGCGCTCGACGCCTATGCGCACCAGGATCTGCCGTTCGAGAAACTCGTCGAAGCGCTGCAGCCGGACCGCGATGTCGCACGCCACCCGCTGGTCCAGGTGATGTTCGCATTGCAACCGGCGCCGTTCGAGGCACTGGCACTGCCCGGCTTGAAACTCACGCCGATGGCCGCGGAGAATGCGCAGACCAAATTCGATCTGACGCTGCACGTCTACGACACGAAATCGAGTCTTGATGTATCGATCGAATATGCGGCGGAGCTGTTCGACCACAGCACGATTGAGCGGCTGGCGGGCCATTTCCGCCAATTGCTGGATGACATTCTGGCAGATCCTGATTGTCGCCTATCGGCGATCACGCTGCTGAGCGCGGCGGAACGCCGGCAGCAGATCTCGGATTGGAACGACACCACCAGGCCCTATCCACGGCAGCGCTGCCTGCATGAGATGTTCGCCGAACAGGCCGCGCGAACGCCGGCGGCGGCCGCGGTGGACGATGGCACGCGCATCATCAGCTATCGCGCGCTCGATGACTGGGCCGATGGCATCGCCGCCGGCCTGCGCGCACTCGGCATCCGTCCCGGTGCGGCGGTCGGCCTGTCGGGGGAACGCTCCGCCGATCTGATCGCCGGCATGCTCGGCATCCTCAAGGCCGGCGGATGCTATGTCCCGCTCGACCCCGGCTACCCGGCCGAGCGCCTGGCCTTCATGGTCAAGGACGCCGGGCTGAGTGCCGTGGTCGTTGCCCCCGGCGGGGTTGCACCGGCCGGATTGCCGTCGCTGCGCAGCGATGGCGGGCACGCCGCCGATGGTTGCCCGCCTGCGGCATCGGGCGGCGAGGCCGTGGCCTACATCATGTACACCTCCGGCTCGACCGGCGTGCCCAAGGGCATTGCGGTGCCACACCGGGCGGTCGCCCGCCTGGTGCTGGGCACCGACTATATCAGCCTGGCGCCGGGCGATCGGCTCGCCCACCTCGCCAGCCCGTCATTCGATGCGGCGACGTTCGAACTATGGGGCGCACTGCTCAACGGCGGCACCGTCGTGATCATCGATCGCGACACCGCGCTGTCGTCGGCGGCGTTCGCCGCCAATTTACGCGCGCGGCACGTCAGCAGCCTGTTCGTGACCACCGCGCTGTTCAATCGCCTGGTCCAGGATGTTCCAGATATCTTTGCTTCGGTGCGGGACGTTCTGTTCGGCGGCGAGGCGGCCGACCCGCAGGCGGTGCGTGCCGTGCTTGGCAACGGCGCGCCGCAACGGTTGCTGCATGTGTACGGACCGACCGAAGCCACCACCTTCAGCACCTGGCTGGAGACCCGGGCCGTCGCAGCGGACGCCCGAACCGTCCCGATCGGTGGCCCGATCGCCAACAGCACTTGCTATGTCCTCGATGCTGCCCTGCAGCCGGTGCCGATCGGCGTGGCGGGCGAGCTTTATCTCGGCGGCGACGGTTTGGCCCATGGCTATTGGAGACGCCCGGCGCTCACCGCGGAGCGATTCATCCCCGATCCGTTCGGCCCACCGGGCCGCCGCCTCTATGGCACCGGCGACCTGGTGCGGCGTCTCGGCGACGGCAGCATCACGTATCTGACCCGCCGCGACGGCCAGGTGAAAATCCGCGGCTTCCGCATCGAGCTCGGCGAGATCGAGGCGGCGCTGCGCGCGCATGCCAGCGTCGAGCAGGCCGTGGTGGTGGCGCGCGAAGATACCGGCGACCGCCGGCTGGTCGCCTATGTGGTGGCGACGGCCGGTGGGATGCCCAACGCCACCGAACTGCAGCACCATCTCAAACGATCGCTGCCCGACTACATGGTGCCGGCCGCCTTTGTGATGCTGGATCAACTGCCGCTGACGCCCAACGGCAAGCTCGACCGCGGCGCCTTGCCGGCGCCACAGGCTGTCGATTCGACGGATGCCCATGCGGCGCCAGGGAATGCAGTGCAAGAGATGCTGTCCGCGATCTGGTGCGACGTGCTCGGGGTGGAGCGGCCCGGCATCGACGACAATTTCTTCACATCCGGCGGACATTCGCTGATCGCGGCGCGGCTGATGGCCCGGCTGGGCGACATGTTCAAGATCGAACTGCCGTTGCGTGCTCTGTTCCAGGCCCCCACGATCCGGACGCTGGCGGCCAGGGTCGAAGAAGCTCAGCGTCAGCGAAACGACCTCGTTCTTCCTCCGCTCGTCGGGCGGCCACACCCGCTGTCGCTGCCCTTGTCGTATGCGCAGGAGCCTTTGTGGTTTCTTGATCAGATTGGGCTCGTGGGCGCGGCCTACAACATGGCAGGCACGCTGCGGCTCGAAGGCTCGCTCGACGTGGCTGCCCTCGAGCGTAGCTTTGTCGAGATCGTGCATCGCCATGAGAACCTTCGCACCCGGTTCGAGCTTGTCGACGGGCACGGTGTCCAGGTGATCGAAGCGTCGGCAGACTTCGGCCTCGAACTGGTCGACCTCTCAGTGCTTGAGGACGAGGAACGGCAGATCGAGGCGCGGCGCCTGGCCAGTGAACATGCCGAGCGGCCATTCAACCTGCGGACCGGCCCCCTGCTCCGGGCAATGCTGGTGCGGTTGAGTGGCAGCGAACATCTGCTGCTGATCAACATGCATCACATCACTTCGGACGGCTGGTCACTGCGAGTTCTACTTCGGGAGCTCGGACTGCTTTATGCGGCGCACCTGGAGGGCCGCCCGTCACCGTTGCCGGATTTGTCCGTTCAGTATGCTGACTACACGCTGTGGCAACGCGCCTGGCTCGATGGGGACGTGCTGGCGCGACACATCGCCTATTGGCGCCATCAGCTTGCCGGCGCGGCCACGACACTCGACCTGCCGACGGACCGGCCGCGGCCGCCGCTGCAGTCCTTTGCCGGCGCGAGCGCGCGGTTTTTCGTATCAAGCGCCCTCAGTTCGCGCCTGATCGCCCTGAGCCGCAGCGAAGGCGCAACCCTATATATGTTGTTTCTTGCGGCCTTCTCGCTGCTGCTCTCCCGCCATAGCGGCCAGGATGACATCCTCATCGGTTCTCCGGTCGCGGGCCGATCTCGACCGGAGCTCGAAGACCTGACCGGAATGTTCGTCAACATGCTGGTCATCCGCAGTGATCTCGCTGGCGATCCCACCTTCCGAGAATTGCTTGACCGGGTGAAGGAAACCGCGCTCGACGCCTATGCGCACCAGGATCTGCCGTTCGAGAAGCTCGTCGACGCACTGCAGCCGGAACGCGACCTTTCGCGCCAGCCGCTGTTCCAGGCCAGTCTGTCATTCGAAAACATTCCGTTCGAGGCCCTGGCGCTACCCGGCATCACCGCCAGCCGCATCGAAACCAGCGCCGAGCATGTAACGACCAAGTTCGACCTGACGCTGTTTGCGCATGAGACACCAGCCGGCATCGAAGGCTGCGTTGAATATGCGACGGACCTGTTCGACCGCGGCACGATCGATCGCCTCATAAGTCACCTCATACGGCTTCTCGACCAGGTTGTGAGCGACCCCGATTGTCGCCTGTCGAAGCTCACGCTGCTCAGCGCGGCGGAGCGCCGGCAGCAGATCTCGGATTGGAACGACACCACCAGGCCCTATCCACGGCAGCGCGGCCTGCATGAGATGTTCGCCGAACAGGCCGCGCGAATGCCGGCGGCGGCCGCGGTGGACGATGGCACGCGCGTCATCAGCTATCGCGCGCTCGATGGGTGGGCCGATGGCATCGCCGCCGGCCTGCGCGCACTCGGCATCCGTCCCGGTGCGGCGGTCGGCCTGTCGGGGGAACGCTCCGCCGATCTGATCGCCGGCATGCTCGGCATCCTCAAGGCCGGCGGATGCTATGTCCCGCTCGACCCCGGCTACCCGGCCGAGCGCCTGGCCTTCATGGTCAAGGACGCCGGGCTGAGTGCCGTGGTCGTTGCCCCCGGCGGGGTTGCACCGGCCGGATTGCCGTCGCTGCGCAGCGACGCCGTGCACGCCGCCGATGGTTGCCCGCCTGCGGCATCGGGCGGCGAGGCCGTGGCCTACATCATGTACACCTCCGGCTCGACCGGCGTGCCCAAGGGCATTGCGGTGCCACACCGGGCGGTCGCCCGCCTGGTGCTGGGCACCGACTACATCAGCCTGGCGCCGGGCGACCGGCTCGCCCACCTCGCCAGCCCGTCATTCGATGCGGCGACGTTCGAATTATGGGGCGCACTGCTCAACGGCGGCACCGTCGTGATCATCGATCGCGACACCGCGCTGTCGTCGGCGGCGTTCGCTGCCAATTTACGCGCGCGGCACGTCAGCAGCCTGTTCGTGACCACCGCGCTGTTCAATCGCCTGGTCCAGGATGTTCCAGATATCTTTGCTTCGGTGCGGGACGTTCTGTTCGGCGGCGAGGCGGCCGACCCGCAGGCGGTGCGTGCCGTGCTTGGCAACGGCGCGCCGCAACGGTTGCTGCATGTGTACGGACCGACCGAAGCCACCACCTTCAGCACCTGGCTGGAGACCCGGGCCGTCGCAGCCGACGCCCGAACCGTCCCGATCGGTGGTCCGATCGCCAACAGCACTTGCTATGTCCTCGATGCTGCCCTGCAGCCGGTGCCGATCGGCGTGGCGGGCGAGCTTTATCTCGGCGGCGACGGTTTGGCCCATGGCTATTGGAGACGCCCGGCGCTCACCGCGGAGCGATTCATCCCCGATCCGTTCGGCCCACCGGGCCGCCGCCTCTATGGCACCGGCGACCTGGTGCGGCGTCTCGGCGACGGCAGCATCACGTATCTGACCCGCCGCGACGGCCAGGTGAAAATCCGCGGCTTCCGCATCGAGCTCGGCGAGATCGAGGCGGCGCTGCGCGTGCACGCCGGCGTCGAGCAGGCCGTGGTGGTGGCGCACGAAGATGCGGCCGGCAAGCGGCTGGTCGCCTATGTGGTGGCGACGGCCAATGGAATGCCCAACGCCGCCGAACTGCAGCATCATCTCAAACGATCGCTGCCCGACTACATGGTGCCGGCCGGCTTTGTGATGCTGGAGCAGTTGCCGCTGACGCCCAACGGCAAGCTCGACCGCAGGGCGCTGCCGGCGCCGGACTGGCAGGGCGCCGGCGAGACCGTCGCTCCGCGCACGCCCACCGAAGCGGCGCTCGCCGCGATCTGGCGCGAG